>NZ_JAMYUW010000069.1:0-20379 GCF_040323315.1 Mesorhizobium sp. M0047
CCTCCGATCATCCAGAGGTCCTTTCAGAATCGATTTCCGCACACCACACAAGAGTCCCTTTGTACTCATGTGCGATTCCCCTGCCACAAGGGGGAGGGTAAGAAGCCTGCGACACCACCGCTCGATTGCCCCGAACGCGCCGGCGGTCTATGTAGACCGCATGAGCGACACGACTTCACGCCTGACCGGCTGGATGGATATTGCCAACCCGACGCGCTTCGTCGGGCTGGTCGACAGGATCGTACCGTGGCTGGCGTCCATCGCCGCACTCATCCTCGCCGTCGGGCTCTACATGAGCTTCGCCGCGCCCGAGGATTTCCAGCAAGGCATCACCGTTCGCATCATGTACATCCACGTGCCTTTCGCCTGGCTCGCCATGATGTGCTACACGCTGATGGCGGTCTCGGCGCTGGGCACCCTCGTCTGGCGGCATCCGCTGGCCGATGTCGCGCTGAAATCTGCCGCACCCATCGGCGCCGTCTTCACCGCGCTGGCGCTGGTCACCGGCTCGATCTGGGGCAAGCCGATGTGGGGCACATGGTGGGTCTGGGATGCGCGGTTGACCTCGGTCTTCGTGCTGTTCCTGATGTATCTCGGCATCATAGCGCTGAGCCGCGCGCTCGACGACGCAAGCCGCGCCGCCTGGGCCGCCGCCATCATCACACTGGTCGGGTTCATCAACATCCCGATCATCAAATTCTCGGTCGACTGGTGGAACACGCTGCACCAGCCGGCTTCGGTGTTCAGGCTCGGCGGGCCAACCATCGATCCGAGCCTGCTGTGGCCTTTGCTGGTGATGGCTCTAGGCTTCACGATGCTGTTCTTCGCGCTGCATCTGATGGCGATGCGCACGGAAATCCGCCGCCGCAGGGTCATTGCAATGCGTCGCGTCGCCGCCAGGCAGGCCGAGCGGATCTAAGGCGCCATCGCGCCGGTGCATCGATAGATCAACTGTTCATCGTCTCTGGACAGCTTGTCATTTCTGCAGATTGTGAACCTCGAACGCGGTCTCCTGAGGCGGCGAGGTGAACCCACCCTTGATGCCCGTTTTCATTTGAGGCGTCAGAATGTCATCTCGGAATTGCTCCCAACTCTTCTTGGACTCGTGAACCGCAACAATTGACCAGCCACCGGCCGACGGGCCGGCAGCATGGAAGACCTGGCCTTTTGGCAGGCTTTTCCCGCCTGCTGGATGCACCGCAGCGATTGACGCCTCGTATTGCTCCTTCGTGCCGCCAGGAAAATAATGCGCGATTGCGTAAGCCATTTTCGTTTCCTCCCGAACAAGCCGCAAACCATCCAATGGCCAGCTTGCTGAAGGCAGATTGACGTAAGGGAACACCAGGGGCAAGCAGGACCTTAGACAGGGGTCGACCATGCACTATGCCCTGGACACGCGTTTGGATATTCGCGTCAGCCGGTGCGGCCGCGCGCTGCCACCGGCAGTGTTTCCAGCACCGTGTCGCCGTCGATCAGATTGACCTCGTCAAACAGGTTGGTGACCACGCAGCAATGATCGGGGACGACACGCACCCGATCGCCGATGCGCAGCTTGCTGTCGCCTGAAAGCGTGACGGTGCCGTGCTCTTCGCTCAAGCCGGTGACCCGCGCTCCCGAAATGCCGAGCAGCTCGCCGAAATCGGCGAGCCCCAACGTATCGCTGGACAACGCCTTGCTGCCGGCATCGAGGATGGCGCGCGTTGCAGTGGGATGGCTGACCACAGTCGACAGCACCGTCAGCGCGCAATCGTCGAGACTGCCGACGCCTTTCGCGACTTGGTAGCGGTCGAGATAGATGTACGTGCCAGGGCGATATTCGGTGACGACCGATGCCTTGCTGGAGCGCCAGATGTCCGGCGTGCCGCCGCTCGAGATGCGTTCGCAGGCGAGACCCGATGCGGCAAGCGTCTGCTTGGCATCGGCAAGCCAGGCTTCGGCCTCCGCCGCGCGGCCAACGGCCGGATAGGTCATCAGCCCGCCGAAGGCGAGGCCGCCGGCTCTGTCGATCTGTCTCGCCAGCGCAACCGCTTCGCTGGCCGTCTGCACGCCGCAGCGGCCCATGCCGGTATCGCATTCGACCAGCACCGACAGGCGATGGCCGACATCGGTGAAGGTCGCCGCCAGCCCCTCAATCGTCTCCAAGCTATCCGCGGTCACCGAGAGGATGACACGCCTGTGCAGCGCCAGAAGCCGTTCCAGCTTGGCGCGCCCAAGAATGTTGTAGGGAAGAAAAATGTCGGCGAGACCGGCATCGGCCATCACCTCCGCCTCGCCGATCTTCTGGCAGGTGATGCCGACCGCACCCGCCGCTACCTGCCTCTTCGCCCAGTAGGGCAGTTTGTGCGTCTTGATATGCGGCCGCAGCTTGAGCCCATTCTTGTCGGCATGGGCCTGGGCGCGGGCAATGTTGGCTTCGGCGCGCGCGGCGTCGATCAGGATCGACGGCGTATCGAGGTCGTGGATGGTCGGCATCAGCTGTCACTCTGTGGAAATCCGCGGCGGTTATGACCCTGAACCGACACGATGTCACGCGGCCAGCGGACCCGGTCTATGGTCCATGTGCTCGAGGCGAAAGGCCAGGCCGGATCGACACCGGATCGGCGTTGGGCTAAGCGATTTACCAAAGCATGTCGCGCAAAAGTGTGTAGCGGTTTTGGGATCACGGCATGCATGCTAACAACCCCAAGCGCCGCATGAACTCCGTCGAACGCGAGGCGCTTTGGCAAAATCGACATGAAGGGTAATGATCATGAAACGCTCCGCCATCAATGACATCATCCGCGAAGCCGACGCTTTCATCCGCTCGTTCGGCTACATCATGCCGCCCTTCGCTTATTGGTCACCCGAAGAGGCAAAGGCGCGTCAGGTGGATTCCTCGGCCGTTTTCAGCTCTCGGCTTGGCTGGGACATCACCGATTACGGGCAGGGCAAGTTCAAGGATCTCGGCCTGTTCCTGTTCACCGTCCGCAACGGCCGCTACGAGGACATGAAGAAGGGCATGGGCATGCTCTATGCCGAGAAGATCATGATCTCGCGCAAGGACCAGCTGTCGCCGATGCACCGCCACAATATCAAGGCCGAGGACATCATCAACCGTGGTGGCGGCAAGCTGGTGCTGGAACTGTTCATGCACGATCGCGACGGCGGCATCGATCCCAAGGCCGAAGTGTCGGTGCCTGTCGACGGAACCATCCACAGGCTGCCGGCGGGCGGCCTGTTGAAGCTCGACCCCGGCCAGAGCGTCACATTGCTGCCCGGCGTCTGGCATGCCTTCTGGGCCGAGGGCAAGGATGTGCTGATCGGCGAAGTGTCGACCGTCAACGACGATCTCACCGACAACGTTTTTCGCGATCCGATCGGCCGCTTCGCAGACATCGAAGAGGATGTCGCCCCCGTGCACCTGCTGGTGTCCGACTACGAGAAGTGGCTGGGATAAGCGGCAACGCCGGCGCGGGAATCGCGCGGGCAACTAGGATGTCGGGCCGTTCCCGTTTTGCCAGCCGGCTAGCTCTGGCAGGTCGTCAAGCCAACTTTTCTCCGTCATCAAGGCATCGCCGGCCTGCGGGTCGGTGGCGTTTTGAATGAGCCAGTCTATCCACTTCCGATAGGCAACCGGGTCCAACTGGGGCGGCAGCACCTTGGCCTTGGCCAGCATGCGTTTGCGGAAACTGACCTGCCTGCGGAGTTTGGTCGTCGTGAATTTGATTGCCTTGCCTTGGTATTCGACCGTCCAGCGCTCATCCCCATGGCTGGTGAGCCTGTCGATGGCGAAACCGACATCGACCGGCCTATCCCGCCAAGGAAGCTCGATGGCATTCTTCCTCAGATCGAGTGCCCATCGCCTGTAGTTGGTCGCTGCACGCTGGGGCGGCAGCACACCAGCCTGTTCGAGCATCTTCCGGCGGAAGGTAGGCTGCTTCTTAAGCTGGCCTGTGGTCAGCTCGATGCGATGCCCACGGAATTCGACGTGCCATCGGATCCTCCCGTTGCCGACATACTTCACCAGCCTGTCGATGACGAACTCGTCATCGGCAAGCATCACGCAGCCTTGGCTGATGCTTTCGAGAATGAATTGGCTATCAGAGGGCATTGCGCAGCCTCGTGCAGGAACCTTTCACGAAGCTTAGCCAGTAGCACGCACCAGCGGCCAACAATCTTTTTCCCCAGACCGCCAATGACAAGCGTTCATTTCCCGCCCCTGCCAGATTGCACCGCGAAGACCCGGCTGGCCATGAACTGACTTTCAGTTACCGAAAATATCATTCAAATCCGGTCGCTCTATCATTCCCGGCATTCTGAAAAACTCATCAGACCCATCGTCGGAATCGTCGTCATAACCGTATCGAGTTCGGCTTATCGCTCTGCTCTCGTTCTTTATCTTGTTGGTATGAAACTCGAAATCAATCAGCTTTATATTTCGCTCCGCAAGATGCGAGAATTCACTGGCAAAAAGGCCAGAAAAGTTTGCTTTTGAATATCCTTGGGATCGTGCCACTAGGTTTGTGAGCCAATTGGAATCAACCGAAGAAAGTGCGCTTCCCAATCCGAGGCGAGGTCTTCGTTTCAGATGCCCGTCGACAAATGCCTGCACAACGAAAGCTCCAATATGCGAGTTTCTCGATGAGAGAAGTGCGTCGACCATATCGCCATTCACCTCGATGGAGAGCACCACCATAAGCCATAGCATCCAGAGCACTTCATGATCGTGGTTTAATGCCAATGCGCGTCGTACAACTGATTCTGCTACATTTTTCCAGCCATCGAGATCTACTTGCAGATCGAGCGCATGACGCTTTGCAACAAGTAAGCATATATAGTCCACAGCGTGGGGGTGTTTTTGAGCGATGCGCTGCAAATTATGTTCAACGAATTCCCAATGCGAAGACGAATATATTTTCGACTCATCGAAAGAACGGAGAAGGATCTTTATCGGACTTTCTGAAGAAAGATTTTTGCATGTATCAACCGCCTCTGCGATCGCTACTTCAACCTCATCGTGCGAAATGCCATACCTGTTGAGCCTTACGCTTCTTCTAAGGCGCTGAGCCCATAGGTCATTTATTGGTTCGAGGCTGGAGTAAATTTTAGTCTTCTGATCATTCAAATTCAGCTCGTATGTAGCAAGTAATTCACGAAGAGTAGATAAAACAGATTCCGCATCATGCTCTGTTTTCAAGCCGATGTAGTAATCGTCAACGTGCCTTACGGCTCCGACCACCTTATCGCCAACAAGGCTGGAAAGTTCGTGGTCAATACGAGACAATATAAATTCAGCAATCAGTCGATATGCGTCCGGACCTACTAGCACACCTCGCGTATTCCCGCGCTGACCGTTTCGCACAAAAAAATCCAGCGCATTGAAATAGTTGCTATTGGAGTCTCTATCTGTATCTGCCTTGGAAGAATTTATACCGTGCGCCGCCCAAGCGATGGAATGAGTATATAAACTTGGGAAGCACTGCGCGATGTCTGCCTTTAAAATGAAAGGGGCATGTCGAATATTTTTCGAAGCATGCTTTGACAATTCAGAAAGAGATGGTACCTTTATCGAGCGCTCCTTGTTGTAAAGTATCTCTGGTCGCCCGATGGAGTATTTAGAAAGTCGAAAGTTCTTCTCAAAATGTTTCCAATTTCGCCTGATATAATATTTGGAGTTCCAAAGAATCGCCGGCTTCTGTCGTGCTTTGTCCCATTGTAACGGATATATTCTGTCTTCCGCTCATGAAATTTGGCGTCATCAAGCGAAGAGACGATGCCATGAAATGCCCTCTTGGCATCAAGCGATATGAAGCACGGCGGTAATGTTTCTGGATAAAGTCCAGCGGTGATCAAATCAAAGCGACTTTTCAAATCCACCCCTCCCAGCACTGTGTCATTTGTAGCTTACGTGACGTCTCTTTCACTAGCCATAGGAGGCGCCAGTGCTTGGTGAGACTCAGAAAAGCTGCTCTGCGACCGGTTGCCCGAGACCAATGCGATGTCTTACGGGCCAAACGCCCCACGTGGATCATCCACGAACATGTACACATGTCATGGCTTCGAATTGCATAAGTGGCTGAAGTTATTGTTAAAAACTGGAGTGGCTGGGGTTCCTGGAAGCTTTTCGAACTTTCTGGGTCGCGCCTCAGCCCGATTTGCGTGCGCTTATGGGACAAATTGGGACATTGGATTTGGTTTGAGGAAAAATTTGAGGAGGCATCGACTTCTGGCGCGCGTGCGCTCGCTGGTCGTGGACGTCAGCACGAGTCCTGCGCTGGCGGTTACTATTTGACCTTGGTCGCGATCTTGCTCTTGATGCGTCCTGTCTCACGTCCGTCTTCTTCTGGTTCGACTATTCGCCGGGGTCGAACTGACCTTTGAACAAGACTGTCTCCACCGGCCCGAGGGGATTGACGATCCGGCTCTCCAGGATTTCGACGAGTTTGCGTCCGACACCCGCCATGTCCACGAAATGAACTCCCATCTTCACCGGCAGGAAGCGTGCCAGCCGCGTGCTGTCCCGAGTGACAATGTGGATGTCGCTTCCCGGCTCAAGACCTCTTCTGCCAAGGGCGTGTAAGGCCCCTAGAAGGCCCAGTTCGTTGGCACATGCCAAGCCCGTCGGCGGATCTGACGATGCTAACAAGCGATCGAACCAGGCGGCGCTCGATTCCATGGTGAACATGCCATGGCCGATCAGCGACTGGTCGATCGGAATACCGGCCTCCGCCATTGCCATTGCATACCCGGAAAGACGCATGGCACTCGCCTGATCCTCTGGTACGAGAAGTTGCAGGGCAATGCGTCGACAGCCCTTTTCCATGAGCCGTCGGGTCGCCTCGTAGGCAATCTGTTCATTATCGACATCGACATAGGGGTATGCGACGTCCAGGTCGGTTCTTCCAAAGGCGACGAACGGCATGCGTTGATCCAGCAGCAGCTTGACGCGCGGATCGCCCGACACCATGCGCGTGATGATCAGTCCGTCCGAGCTTCGCGCCTGAAGCTGTCGCAGCACACTCTCAACGGGATCGTCGTCGGGAGTGGTGGAATAGATGGACAGACTATAACCCGCTTGCCGCGCCGCCAGCGTCATGCCCTCCACCAAGGGAAGCTTCAACAGATCGGATAAATGGTCTTGTGTCTCCATCGGGTATACTGCCGTCATCGCTAGTGTGCGGCCGGTTTTGAGCGCACGAGCATGATGATCCGGCACATAGCCGACCCGCTTAGCCGCCTCCTTGACGCGGGCTATGGTCGAGGGCAGCACTTCCGGTCCATCCTTCAGGGCGCGGGATACCGTCGTCACTGAGAGGGAAAGTTCCGCCGCGATCTGTTTTAGATTGGCCATTTGTCGCCCGCCTTCATTGCTAGATCGCCGGCTGAATTTCCTGCTCGAGCGTCGTGACGTTACCGGATTCGACACCGCGGTCAATCCAAGCTCACGCTGATAGCAGCTTGACTCTGGTTCAGATTGAGCGCAATCGTAACGTTACGATTACAGAAAAATGGGCTCTTAGAGCAACATCACCATGGAGGAGAACCTATGTCCTGGCTACGTGTGTCCTTAACAGCGTTTGCAATTTCGGCTGCCTTGCCCGTCCATGCTCAAACAGTCACCATCACGACAGCGGGTGGCGATTATGGCAACGCCATGAAGGAGGCCATGTGGGGCCCCGCGGCAAAAGAGCTTGGATACGACGTCCACGAGGAGACCCTAAGCGACGGCCTTGCCGCTTTGAAGATGCAGGTCACCTCGGGTGCAGTCTCCACCGACGTCATCCATTTAGGCTCACCTGAAGGCGCGCAGGCAGCGGCGCAATCACTGCTCGAGCCGCTTGACTACAATATCATCGATTCAAAGGCTGTGCCGGAGGGCGCAAGGTCGGACTACTGCTATCCGTTCGACTCCTATGGCACCGTCATGTCGTGGAACACCAAGACATATGGCAAGAACCCGCCGAAGACGTGGGCGGAGTTCTGGGACGTTGGCAAGTTTCCTGGTCGTCGCGCGCTGCGCGCCAATGCTCAGGACTCGATCGAGATCGCGCTGCTCTCCGACGGTGTGGCGCCGGCGGATATCTATCCCGTGCTCAGCACGCCGGAGGGTTTGGATCGCGCCATCAAGCGGCTCGAAGCAATCAAACCAGATGTCTCGGTGTGGTGGACCTCGGGCGCTCAGTCGGCGCAGTTGCTGAAAGACGGTGAGGCGGATTTGGTCATCACCTGGAACGGACGGGCCGAGACTGTGAAAAAAGATGGCGGCGCGGCTGACTACATGTTCAAGGGTTCCGTCATTGGCACCGACTGTCTCGGAGTGCCGAAGGGGGCGCCGAACAAGGAAGCGGCCATGAAGCTCATCGCGGCGATGACACAGCCCGCGCGCGTGGCGAAGCTGACCGATTTCATTGCCTATGGCCCGGTCAATCCTGCGGCATACAAGGGTGGCCTCATTCCCGAAGACCGTCTGAAGACCTTGGCGACCGCGCCCGAAAATGCCGGCACTTCGGTATTTTCGAATTCAGAATGGTGGGTCAAGAATGGCGAGGCTGCCCAAAAAGCCTTCGATGAGATGATGAGCCGCTGAGTCTCGAACGCATCAGCTCTAAGGCTGGAGCACATGATGAAATCGCTCGCGATCACCATCGACAGCGTTCGCAAGGCTTATGGGTCCTACGTCGCGTTGGACGATGTTTCGCTCGATATTCAAGCAGGCGAATTCCTGACGCTGCTGGGCCCGTCGGGGTCGGGCAAGACCACGTTGCTTATGGCTCTGGCCGGTTTTGTCCGGCCAGATTCCGGCAAACTCTTGTTGGGGGACCGAGACATTACCCGTTTGCCGCCCAACAAACGAGACATCGGCATAGTATTCCAGAATTACGCCTTGTTTCCCCACATGAATGTCCTGGCGAATGTCGCGTATCCGCTGTTTCTGCGCAAGATGCCCAGAGCGGAGGCGCGGCAGCGGGCACTTGAGACCTTGGCCCGCGTGCAGTTGGACGGTCTGGCGGAACGCAGTATTGCCGCGTTATCCGGCGGCCAGCGCCAACGGGTAGCGCTGGCCCGGGCGATCGTGTTCGAACCGCGCGTGATGTTGATGGACGAGCCGCTGTCGGCACTCGACAAGAATCTGCGCGAAACCATGCAGTATGAGATTCGGCGTCTCCACGATCACCTGAGGATCACCACAATCTACGTGACCCATGACCAGCGTGAAGCGTTGATTATGTCTGACAGGATCGCGGTGATGAATTGTGGCCGCATCCAGCAGATAGATACGCCGCAGCGAATTTATGATCGTCCATCGACCCGCTTCGTCGCCGAGTTCATGGGCGAGGCCAACATTGTGGCCCCAGGTTCAGTTCGCAGGATCGACGGCGCCGAAGCGTCAGGCGAGACCCTGATGGTTCGCGCGGAGAGCTTTCATCTTGATGCGAAGCTCGTCGGACGAGACGGAATAGCGCTCTCAGGAACACTGCGCGCCAAGGCGTTTCGCGGCGAAAACTGGCTTTTGACCCTGGCGCTTGACGGCGGGCAAGACGTTCTTGTCTCCATCCCCGCAGCGTTGGCCGGCGGCTGCGCCGAGCTTGCAACCGGTCAGCGGGTGACCGCCTATGCACCAGCAGCGAAGGTTCACGCGATACCGGGAGCCATGTCGTGATCGTCGTCCGGGATCCGGCGCTCGCAGCAGACGCGCGACGTGAGCGGCGCTTCTTCCTCTCACTTTCGCTGCCAGCGCTGTTCATTGTTGGACTGGCGGCACTATTTCCCATCCTGTGGATCATCCGGCAATCGTTCCTGACCACGGGGGGCGAGTACACCGTCGGCAACTACCAGAAAGTGCTTTCGAGCGGGCTGACATGGTCGGCACTCGTCACAACGCTTGAATTGTCCCTTGGCACACTGGTGGCCTGCATTCTTCTCGGTGCCCCCCTGGCGCTCGCTCTGGCAAGCATCAGACCAAGGATGGCCAACCTGCTGATGGTTTTCGTCATGCTGCCGCTGTGGACCTCCATTCTGGTCCGTACCTATGGCTGGCTCGTGCTTTTGCGACGCGATGGCCTGATCAACGCGGCTTTGACAGGTTCAGGCCTGACAGTAGAGCCATTACCGCTGGTCTACAACTTCACGGGAACGCTCATCGGCATGGTTCACTACATGCTGCCGCTCTTTCTGCTACCCGTTTATGCCGCAATGCGCGAGATCGATGCCAACCTCATTCGTGCGGCCGCGAGTATGGGAGCCACTCTCAGGCAAGTCATCCGCACAGTCATCTTACCTCTTTCGACTGGCGGCATCTTCTCGGGGTCCATCATCGTCCTCATCTACACGATTGGTTTCTTCATCACGCCCGCTGTGCTTGGCGGCGGCAAGGTAAATCCTCTGTCTACCCGGATCGAGCGTACGCTATCGACCTTCCAGGATTGGGGGTCGGCGAGCGTCCTGGGCATTCTGCTCCTCGTTGTCATGGCGCTGATCGGGGTGATGTTGCTGGCGACACGCCGCCTGGTCGCCACGAGCACGGTGAACGCCTCCCATGCTTGAAGCCTATCCGCAAAACAGGCTCGCCCGCCTTCTCCTCTGGAGCGTTGCCGCTCTTGTCTTGGCATTTCTGATGTTGCCGACGCTCGTGGTGGTGCCGCTTTCCTTTTCGGCGTCGAATCTTCTCGAGTTTCCTCCGCATGCCTACTCGCTGCGCTGGTACGAAAACTTCTTCGGCTCGCCAACGTGGATGGCCGCGCTTAGAACGAGTTTGATCCTTGGGACATTGACAGTGTTGATCGCGGTGCCTTTTGCGCTGCTCGCATGCATCTCAATGAATCGGCTGAGCGGAAAGGCCGCTGCGGCTATCCAGAGCGTCCTGCTCACCCCGTCAATCACTCCAGGAATCCTGCTCGCGATCGGTCTGTTCTTCGTGCTAGCGGCACAACATCTGATCGGAACGCTGTTTGGCGTACTGGTCGGACATGTCGTGCTGGCTATTCCGGTCGCCTGCATTGTGTTGTTGCCCGCCCTGGCTCGCTTTGATTGGAACCAGGTCCAGGCAGCGCGTAGCCTGGGCGCAGGCTGGGCCAGGGCTATTGGCGGAATAATTGTTCCGCAACTTCAGATCAGTCTGATGTCGGCGACATTGATGACCTTCCTGACTTCGCTCGACGAGTCTGTAATTTCGATCTTCATCGCAAGCGGTCGCAACAGCACGATGCCGAAGCTCATGTTTCTCTCTCTGCGCGACCAGATCGATCCAACGATTGCAGCAATCTCGACATTGTGGACCGCCATCGTCGTGGTCGTCGTGTTGATCGTGACCTTACGCCAGAAATCCTGACTGAGATTGAATACATGCTTACACATCATCACGCGGCCATTTCTCCGGTGGATCATTCAACGGACATACCTCAGGTCGGGTTGGCCATCATCACCGGGTCGGCAAACTGGGGGCTTGCCTTCCCGGAAGATGTCGAATTCGACGGTGTGCGCACTGTGCAACGTGACATGAGTTTTGAAACGCCTTTCGGCCGCAGCGACAACTGGAAGCTGATCGAGTTCGATGCCTCGATTACCGTGGAAGGCAAAACCAAACGTGCATTGTGCATGTATTCGCACGGCAATCCGCGCGACCAAATCGACCATTCCTGCCACCGCCGCGCGTTCTGGGTATTGATGACCGCGGGTGTAAAGCAAGTTCTTGCCTGCTCGACTGTGGGCGCCATCAACAAAGCGATCCAGCCCAGCGACATGGTGGTGAGCGCCGATATCATCGAACTGACGCAGACGCCGTTTTCACTGCTTCCCGACCGCCAAAGCTTTGATTGTTCGGGCAAACAAATCGTGTGTCCAAGATGTGCGGCGGTTCTGGCCGAAACGGCCCGCCGTCATTGGCCAGCCGAATGCCGCGTTCATGGCATCGAACAGCAGTTGGTGGCTGCTCATTGTTATGGGCCCCGACTGACAACACCGGCCGAAGCTCTGGCGTATCGGGCGATGGGCGCGGATGTACTCAACCATTCGATCGCCCCTGAGGCTAGCTTGTCGCGCGAAATTGGCGCGTGTTTCGTGCCACTTGCGTTCGTAACGGCAGGTTTCAACGACTATATGGACCGCAGCCGCCAGAAATTGCTGCAGGAGGACGTGTTGCCGAGCCTCTCTATGACCGCCTCGCGTATTGCGCTCGAGACTGCGGCACATCTTCCGGCTGATCCTGAATGCTCTTGCCAGGGGTTGAAGTCGCCCCAACCGGCAGAGCGTTCTACCCGGTTCTGAAGCGGCGACGGAGTCTGGATGGTCGCGCCCGAAGTGAGAGTCCGGCTCTGAAGGTCCCATGCTCGTCCGGCCCCGCTTCCGGTACAAAGCGGTCTCTTTACGGTTCTACAATTAGGAACCGACTGGGGTTCTTGGAAGCTTTTCGAACTTTCTGTCATGCTCCTCCAGCCGAATTGCGCGTGCTTATGAAAGAGATTGGGACGTCCGGTCACGCTGTGGGACAAACGTGATCATCAGAAACGTTCGCTCGCCATCGGGGGTTCGAGTCGGGGGAACGATACATCGTGAGACCCACTATCGAAAAAGCGTTCTTCTGCTATCGACGATGTTCAGTTCAAGCGCAAAGGCCGCCTAAAATCGTCCTAGGACGAAGCGTAGAGTGCGCCCACTGAAAGTGGGCTGGGTCCGCTGCAGGCTGCAGGTACCTGACGAAGATCCGAAATACGCTCAGCGGTCCATTTGGCGGGATGAATAATACCAAAAGGGCGTGATTCGGAAGGTAATCCCGCTGCTGTGCCCGATTGTTGCTGGGCAAACTTGGCAAGTTCAACCAGATGCGAATTCCGCGAGTTCGTCGGCCGCTTCACTGATACCGCAGGCAGCCGCGCGCTCGAGCCACAGTCTACCTGCCACCGGGTCAGGCTCACCGGCGTGGCCGTTGATAAGATAGCGCGCGAGCATGAGTTGAGCTTGGCTATGCCCGAGCTCCGCGGCGGCGGCGAACCATTTCTGCGCCGCGATCTGGTCGACCGGGAGGCCCTGGCCGGCTCCGTACAGCGCGCCAAGCGCAAACATCGCGCCGGCGTGACCGTCGCCGGCGGCCCGCTCGAACAGCTGCATTGCAGCCTTTGGCTCACGCGTGCCTCCGCGCCCATTGAGCAGCATCTCGGCGAGCGCCACGCGTGCGTCGAGCACGCCGGCGTCGGCTGCCCGCGCAAACCACACGCGGGCCTGCGTTGGGTCGGCTGCCACGCCGCGTCCATCCTGGAGGAGGCGGGCATACATATATTGCGCCTCGGCGACGCCCTCGGCGGCTCGCCTCAGCCAGTGTGCCGCTTGCCCCTCGTCCTGCCGAACGCCGACGCCCTTGGCGAAACAGAGCCCAAGGTTGAATGCCGCGATGAGGTCGCCCGATGACGCGGCTGCCTCGAACCATCCGGCAACGCTTGCACCGTCGTCTGTCTGGCCGGCTCCTCCAAGGACAAGATTGGCGAGGTCGATCTGTGCTTCCTGATTGCCCCCATTTGCAGAAGTACGCAGCAAGCGGGTCCCCTCTTCGACGTCCTCGGCCACTCCGTTTCCAGTCAGATAGAGAGAGGCCAAAGCGCGGGCGGCAGCCTGGTGATCCGCTTCGGCAGCCCGTCGATACCAGTTTGCGGCTTCTGCAAAATCCGGCGGCTGCGTCTTCACATAGCGATCGCCGAGAAGATAGGCGGCCTCGACATTGCCGGCCAGGGCGGCACGCCGCATCCACGCCTCTCCAGCGGCGATATCATGGTCTACGAGTCCACCATCGATCAGTGCCAATCCCAACCTGAACTGGGCTGAGGGAAGGCCCTTCTCCGCGGCGGCCTGATAAAGCTTCGCGGCTGCAGCCATGTCGCGGACCACGCCGAGCCCGTGCTCGCTCAAGACCGCGAGAAGATAGGTTGCGGTCGGTAGGCCAGCATCGGCCGCGCGTCTTACCTCGTCTGCGATCCTGACCCGATCTTCGGGCCTGCCGCGCCGGGCCAGCGACAGGGCAAGGCCGAGACATCCTTCGGCGCAGCCGGCAGAAGCCGACTTCTCGTACCATCCGTGCGCTGCATCTGCATTGCGCAACGGTTCTGGGCCGCTGGTCAGGATATAACCGAGGATCGCCTGTCCCGTGGCTGAGCCCGCCTCGGCCGCCTTCGTGGCAAAACCGAACGCAGCTGTGAAGTCCGGTTCGCTCGCGGAATCCCGTTTGAACAAGTACTCCGATGCGGCGCCCTTGCCGTCGGCTTCCGCCGTCACCAGCCCGGTCACGTAGAGAGCGGCGAGGAGCGCCTGCGCATCGGTGTTGCCGTGGTTGGCTGCCCGCAGCAGCCATCGCGCGCCTTCCATGCGGCTCGGCGGTACACCCGAGCCTTCCAGATAGCAACGCGCGACCCGGTACTCGGCGTCAACGATCCCCGCGCGCGCCGCTGCCGCCATGAGCGGAAAGGCTTCAGCGGCCTTGCCGCTGTCGGCCAGCTGGATCGCCCGGCGCAACGCTGCCGCCGGGAAGGCCAGACCAGTGAACCGATCCAGGATTGTCATAGATCCGAGCCTCTGATTCCTAGAGTACTCTAAGGCTCCCGCATTGCCTCCTGGCCGATCGGGAGCATCACACCGAGAATGTACTTGAGTATCGTGCGCCGGCCGACCTTTACGTCGGCGGTCACCGGCATGCCGGGGCTGACGGTGAAACCGGCGGGCACGCCGTGGAGGGCGATCTGGTCGATGGAAATCCGCGCGCGATAGAACGGCTCGGCGTCAGAAGGCAGCATGGCCAGAGAGCTGTTCGGATCGCGCGCTTGCTCTTGCGCCGAGAAGGAATCGGGGCTGAGTCCTCGCACAGTGCCATGAGCGAGGCCGTATTGCGAATAGGGGAAGGTGTCGAACTTGATGATCACTGGGTCGCCGACATGCACAAAACCGCTGCTCCTGCCAACGATGTTTGTCTCGATCTCGAGCGGCGCATCGGCCGGCACCAGCGTGATAAAGCGTTCCCCTGACTGCATGACCGAGCCGACCGAGACCTTTGCCACCGACTGGACGATGGCGTCCGATTGGCTCTTCAACTCGACTAGCTGTTTTCGAAGCTTTGCCTTGTTCAGGAGTTCGCGGGCGTCCGAGATCCGCGAACTCGCCTCCGACAGGCTCTGCGAGACATCAGCTCGCCAGCCCTGGATGTAGCCGTCGCGCTCGGCGGCCACCGCTGCTTGCTGACGCTTGGCGGCTTCCGCCGTCTGCTCCGCATTGCCGAGTGCCCGGGACATTTCTGCCCGGTTGTCCTCGGCAAGGAGCGTATTGAGGCGGCTCCCCACCTGCCTTGCCTCGAGCTGCTTGCGCATCAGTTCGATCGAAGCCGCGACCGTGAGCCGCTGGCGGTAGCCGTCGGCATCCGATTGCGATCGCGAAATCACCGAACTGAGTTCGTCGCGTTGGCGTTCGAAATTCTCCACCTTGGCGTCGTAGACCGCTTTGCGGTGCTCGTATATCGACATCTGCAGGGTCCAACTCGGGTCGAGGCCGTTGTAGGTGAACGCCTGGCCGTTGGCCTCTGCCTTCAACCGCGCCACCTCTGCTTCAAGCGTCGAGACCTGCATCGCCAGTGCCGCCAGGTCGGCTGAGGCAAAGGTCGCATCGAGGCGGGCGAGCAATTGGCCGGCCTGGACACGCTGTCCCTCCCGTACTTCGATCGAGCGGACAATCGCTGTCTCGAGCGGCTGCACGACGATGTTGGGCGATTGCGAGACCACCAGCCCTCTGGTCGTTACGACCTGATCGACCGGTATCAGCCCTGCCAGGGCGATCAGCGCAATGACCAGGCTCGAAACGATCCAGACGATGCCGCGCGCCGCCCGCGGGATAGGCGCATTGGCGACGGCCGTCGACGGCCACTGGAACTCGAGTATGGCTGGCGTCGTCGGATCCCTGGTTTCCGTCCGATGCCACCGGGTGGGTAGGGCGGTGAGAGAGGTGCTGCTCATGGTTTACCGACCTGATGCGAATGTGAGCCGCTCGACATGGTCAAACCAACCGCGGCGGAACGGCGACCGGGCGGCCGTGGCGACCGTCGAGGTGCCGGTTCTGCTGCGACCACAATTGGCGATAGAGCGCGCATCGTTCGAGCAGGGTCGCGTGCGGCGCGACGTCGAGGACCTTGCCCTGATCCATGACCAGGATGTTGTCGCACTCGGTCAGCGAGGAGAGCCGGTGCGAAACGATGATCATCGTGCGCCCGCTGGCGATGCGCATGAGGTTGGCGCTGACCACGGCCTCGCTCTCCGGATCGAGTGCGCTGGTCGCTTCGTCGAGGATGAGGATGCTCGGATCGTGGATGAGGGCGCGCGCGATCGCCAGCCGCTGCTTTTGACCGCCCGACAAATTGGGCGAACCTTCCTCGATGTAGGTGTCGTAGCCATTAGGCATCCGCTCGATGAATTCCTGGGCGCCGGCGAGGTGTGCCGCACGCATGGCGTCGGAAAGGGTCAGGCCCGGGCGCCCGGCGATGATGTTGTCGCGGATCGAACCACGGAACAGGAAGTTGTCCTGGAGGACCACGCCGAGCCCCTGGCGAAGATGGCGCAGGTTGATTTCCTTGAGATCGACGCCGTCAAGCTTGAGGAAACCGCTGTAGTCGCGGTTGATCCCCTGCAGGAGGCGCGCGATCGTCGATTTTCCCGACCCGCTGCGGCCGACAATCCCAAACATGGTGCCGGCTGGAATGTGGAAGCTGACCCGATCGAGCGCCGGTGTCTTGGTAGCGATATAACTGAAGGTCAGGTCGCTGAAGGCGACATCGCCGACGAGCTTGGGTCTCAGGCCGGTTGAATTCGAACTGCTTTCCAGTGGCCGGTTGAGGACCGACGCCGCCTCGCCGATGGCCGCGCCGACCTCCTCGTAGTCTTCAACCAGTCGCGCCAGGCCAACCAGCGGCTGCGCCACGCGCTGGGAGATCATCATGAAGGCGAACAGGCCGCCGACCATGTAGCCCGAGCGGTCGTTCATCGCGAGATAGGCGCCGATCAGCATGGTGCCGAGCACCATCATACGTTCGAGCGGCGTGACCAGGGTCTGCGGCCAGCTTGCCAGCTGTCCGAAGGCGAGACGCGCCTTTCCCGCTTCCGCCACGCGCTCATCCCAGAGCGCCTTGCGCTGTGGCTCGAGGCCGAGCGCCTTCACCGTCTTGATACCGACGACAGTCTCGCCGATCGCCGCCGACTTCCATGTTTCGGCGTCGACCACCCGCTGATATCTCCGGCGCAGCGGTTTGAGAAAGGCAAGGATGATCAGCATGATCACGACCGCGCAGGCCAGCACGATCCAGGCGAGGGCGGCGTTGATGTAGAACATGACCGGCACCAGCACGCAGAGCGTGATCATATCCAGGA
Source organism: Mesorhizobium sp. M0047 (assembly GCF_040323315.1). Classification (NCBI taxonomy): domain Bacteria; kingdom Pseudomonadati; phylum Pseudomonadota; class Alphaproteobacteria; order Hyphomicrobiales; family Phyllobacteriaceae; genus Mesorhizobium; species Mesorhizobium sp. M0047. Next base: position 17,364 of record NZ_JAMYUW010000069.1, read on the forward strand.
ACGTGCTGAGAAGTTTTCCGGTCAGGAACTCGCGGATGCGATAGACCTGGGCGAGGTGATACATCGTCTCGCCGGCCGGATGACGCTCGAAATAGTCGAGCGGCAGGCGCAAGAGCCGGCTGAAGACGTGCAGCTGTAGCTTGGTGTCCAGACGCGCGCCGACGACATTGATGATCAGTCGTCGCGCGTGGCCAAGCAGCGTCTCGTAGACAAAGACCACGGCGATCACCGCCGACAGCAGCACCAACGTCGAGATACTGTTGAACTGCAGCACCTTGTTGACCACCGTCATGACGATGAGCGGCGGCAGAATGGTAAGGATGCTCAGCGTGAAAGAGGCGATGGTGACATCGCGCAGGGCGCGGCTTTCGAGGCGCACCAGCTCGGCAAGCCAGCGAAAGGTGAAGGGCGCGTCGGCCGCGACATAGGATCGCGACGCGCGCAGCAGCAGGGCCTCGCCCGTCCACACCTGCGACAGCCGCAGCTCGTCGATGGCGATGGCTTCACCATCGTCGGGTGCATCCGCACTTTTCAGGAAGACGATGTTTCGCTCAGTGCTCGCTCCGGTAAGCAGAGCCGCGCCGCCATCGTTGAACAACAGGACGACCGGTCCGGCTTCCTGGAAGCGTAGAAGGTGGGACCAGCGGATGCGCACGGCGCGCGACCACATACCGGCATCCTGCGCCCACTGGGACAGATCGGCGGCGGCTGGAACCGCGCTCGCGGCCCTGAATTCGTTCGGGTCGAGCTCGACACCGTGATGGCGGGCGGCCCGCAGCATGGCCTTGAGGCGTGAGCCGATCTTGTCGAACTCGGCCGGTCCGCCAGGACCCTGGGTTATGATGCTCTCGCCGCCAGCCGCGTCACCTTGCGCGGTACTCGCGTGGATCGGGGCGGGCTCGATTTCGGCATTCGCGGGGATGTTCACCATGCGCCTGTCTTCCGGTACGCGAGCGAACGCGACACCATCCGGGCCGAAGTGCCTCTGCCGAGGGTTTCGATCATGCCCGTTTGTACTCCGAATTGAGCCGCCGCGCGACTCTCGTGCCAATCCGTGTCCGGGGATGATTAACGCGCGAACCTCGCTGTCCAGCGACGTTCGCGCGCATTCCCCTTCTCCGGAGGTCTCTCGTCAAGCGTCTCGCTCACTCATGCGGCTTCAGAAGATCCTTCAGGGTCGTCTTGGCCGTGTGGTCGGTGCTGGCGGAGCCGGTACCGTGCTTGGTCGTATCCAGGCTCTGGTCCGTACTCGCGCCGGACGGCTGGTTCTGCTGGTTACCAAATCCCTTGATCGTGTTGAGGACATTCAGGAGATCGGTCGTCACTGAGCCGGCCGCAAGGCCGATCAGGTTGTGCAGCGAGGGCTTCCCGGTGGTATCGCTGCCGGTCGAGCTCGACTGCAGGAATTGCCCGGTGTCCTTGAGGCCAAGCGAGTCGGACGTGACGCTGGCGGTCTTCTGGGTCGTCGTCGCCAGGGTTGTGGTCGTCGCAACAACCGTGTTTTGGTGACCACCCGAGGGTCCAGTCGCCCCGGTTGCCCCGGTTGCGCCAGTGGCACCTGTCGCCCCCTTTGGTCCGGTATCGCCCTTCGGCCCGGTTGCTCCTGTTGCTCCAGTCGCACCCTTCGGTCCGGTGTCGCCCTTCGGCCCGGTCGCTCCGGTCGAACCGGTTGCTCCTGTTGCGCCAGTCGCGCCCTTGGGTCCGGTATCGCCCTTCGGCCCGGTCGCTCCGGTTGCTCCTGTTGCGCCAGTCGCGCCCTTGGGTCCGGTGTCGCCCTTCGGTCCGGTTGCTCCGGTCGAACCGGTTGCCCCTGTTGCGCCAGTCGCGCCCTTGGGTCCGGTGTCGCCCTTAGGCCCGGTTGCTCCGGTCGAACCGGTTGCTCCTGTTGCACCAGTCGCGCCCTTCGGTCCGGTCGAGCCCGTGGCTCCGGTTGAGCCTGTGGCACCGGTCGAGCCGGTAGCTCCGGTTCCGCCGGTCGAACCCGTGGCACCGGTTGCGCCAACTGCCCCAGTCGAGCCCGTGGCACCGGTCGAGCCGGTTGCTCCGGTTCCGCCGGTCGAACCCGTGGCACCGGTTGCACCAGCCGCCCCAGTCGAGCCCGTGGCACCGGTCGAGCCGGTTGCTCCGGTTCCGCCGGTCGAACCCGTGGCACCGGTTGCGCCAGCCGCCCCAGTCGAGCCCGTGGCGCCGGTTGCACCAGTCGAACCGGTGGCACCCGTCTCGCCGGTTGAGCCTGTGGCTCCGCTTGCGCCGGTCGAACCTGTGGCACCCGTCCCACCAGTCGAACCTGTCGCTCCGGTTGCGCCTGTGGCACCTGTCTCGCCAGTCGAACCCGTGGCGCCTATTGCGCCAGTCGAGCCAGTGGCGCCGGTCTCACCAGTCGAGCCCGTGGCTCCGGTTGCGCCGGTCGAGCCTGTAGCTCCAGTCGAACCAGTGGCACCCGTCTCGCCAGTCGAGCCTGTGGCTCCGGTCGAACCGGTGGCACCTGTCTCGCCAGTCGAACCTGTGGCGCCGGTCGAACCTGTGGCACCCGTTTCACCAGTAGAACCTGTCGCTCCGGTTGCGCCTGTGGCACCCGTCTCGCCAGTCGAGCCTGTGGCGCCGGTCGAACCTGTCGCACCTGTTTCACCAGTCGAACCTGTCGCTCCGGTTGCGCCTGTGGCACCCGTTTCGCCAGTCGAGCCTGTGGCGCCGGTCGAACCTGTCGCTCCTGTGGCACCTGTCTCGCCAGTCGAGCCAGTGGCACCTGTCTCACCAGTCGAACCCGTAGCGCCGGTTGCGCCGGTCGAACCTGTCGCTCCGGTCGAACCGGTGGCACCCGTTTCACCAGTCGAGCCTGTCGCTCCGGTTGCGCCTGTGGCACCCGTCTCGCCAGTCGAGCCTGTGGCTCCGGTTGCGCCTGTTGCACCCGTCTCACCAGTCGAACCCGTGGCGCCGGTTGCGCCGGTCGAACCTGTCGCTCCGGTCGAACCGGTGGCACCCGTTTCACCAGTCGAGCCTGTCGCTCCGGTTGCGC
>NZ_JAMYUW010000070.1:0-19999 GCF_040323315.1 Mesorhizobium sp. M0047
AGCTTGCGTCCATCGCCGGTCTCCTTCCCGGCCAACAGAATCCCGCTTGGTTACCAGAGCGTTAACGATTCATGATTCCGCCCTGATCGAATGTCATGGACAACAGGGAAGAGCGCATCAAACGGCGCGCCTATGAAATCTGGGAGCGCGAGGGCCGTCCGACTGGGCGCGAGCAGGAGCACTGGGATCAAGCCGTACAGGAGATAGAGGGAGAAGGTCCGGAGACTGAACGCGGCCCCGCAGTGCCTGATCCGACAGTCGGCGCCGGCTCAAAAAGCTCGAAGGACTGAAGGCTGGCCCGAGCGCCCGCCAAGGCAACCAAATTCGCCGAGCCTCGTTTGTCGATATCAGCCAGAGGAGGTTTCGATGAAGAAATCCTTGTCGCTTCTGGTGTTTGCTGCTGCTCTTACGCTTGGCGCCTGTGATAACAGCACCGAACCGACGAAGGCCAACACCGACACTATCGACAAGAACCCGCAGGTTGACCAGGATGCCAGGTCCAAGTCGACGACTGGCGGCGACCAGCCGGTTAAAGCGCCGGAGAGTAAATGAACCCCGTCTTATCTTGCGATACGCCACTGCTGCGCATCGCCTATCTCGGTGGCGGGCCAGAAAATGGTGCCCCCGTTATCCTGTTGCACGGTTGGCCGGACGACGCGACCACTTACGCGCGCATTTCGCCGGTCCTTCATGAGGCCGGATTTCGGACGTTTTCGCCTTGGCTGCGAGGCTTTGGACGGACATCGTTCCTGTCGAATGAAACCATGCGATCCGGCGAAATTGCCGCAATGGCGCGGGATGTACTCGACTTTGCCGACGCGCTTGGCCTCAGCCGTTTTGCGGTCGTAGGGCACGACTGGGGAGCTCGGATCTCTTACCTCTTGGCCTCGATTTTTCCCGATCGCATCAGGTGCTGTGCTGCGCTGTCGCTTGGCTGGCAACCCGGCAAGCCCGCAACGCCAGCGCCCGAACAGGCGAAAGCATTTTGGTATCAATGGTTCATGGCAACAGGGCGGGGCGCCGAGTTCGTGCGAAAGAACCGCAAGGAACTCGCCAGATTCCTATGGGACAGCTGGAGCCCATTGGGCTGGTTCGACGATGCCATTTTCGATGAAGTGGCTGTATCCTTCGAAAATCCGGATTGGCCCGATGTGACATTGCATTCCTATCGGGTTCGCTGGGGTGAGGCGGAGCCCGATCCCCGCTACGCGGAACTGGCCCGCCGGCAAACATCGGTCAAGATCATCACTGTGCCGACCTTGACGCTTCATGGTGGCGACGACCGTGTTGTGCTGACCGCATCGTCGGAAGGCCTGGAGGAGCACTTCACTGCGCCCTACAAACGAGTGGTCCTGGATGCAGTCGGGCACTTTCCGACACGTGAGGCCCCACAAGAGGTTTCGCGACTGTTGACGAGCTTTCTCGACAGTTACGGCAGGCGATAAGCCTTTGGCTCGCCGGTCTCGGCTCATCGGACAGGCTGGAACCTGATGCATCGCCGCGCATTTCGTCTCCATGGATGGCGGACCGGAACGCCGTCGCGGTCAATGGCAGCCACGGAGAATTCGGATGCAAACCTCAGGCGCAACTTCAGAGCACCATCATCGCCCACTAACCATAGAACCGTTTGCCGGCACGGTAACAGTGCGATTCTCCGACGCGATAGTCGCAGCCACGGAGCGCGCGAAGGTACTCAGGGAAGAGGGACATGAACCGGTGTTCTATATCCCTTTCGAGGACATCTATTTCGACCTTTTCGAAAAGACAAACACGACAAGCAGCTCACCTTCGAAGGGAACCGCTAGTTATTGGCGTGTCCATGCAGTTGGTGGCGCGGCCGATGATTTCATGTGGGCATACGAGACGCCGGATCCCGCAGCGCGGGCCATTGCACGTCACGGCGCATTCGATCCGAAAAAGGCACGCATCGATATCGACCCGGTGGAGGACGAACGGCACACGCCACATGTTATGGAATAGTATCGTTGAACCTCTGGCAGGCATTTGCTAGCGCTCGGAGAATTCCTCGTCGAGGATGCGCAAGGCTTCTTCGTATTTGGCTGTCGAGGCCCCAATTTGCCGTGACTGCCAGATGTTGTCTTCGAGGTCAGCGCGTTTTACCGGCAGCGCCAGCGGATTCGATGCAGCCCGCCGCACGAACATGAAATAGTCCTCGCCGTCTCTGCGCGACATGGCATCGACCGCAGAAGCAATCGACGGTCCAAAGCCGGTCTCTTCCAGCTTGGCTCGAGACCAGCCTTCGCCTTTTTCCAGGACATCATGCAGATAGGCGACGACTTTCTGATCCATAGTCTCGACAGCGTCGACGACACGTCGGCAATGCTCGACATAGGGCCGACCGGTCTTGTCGCGCTGCGCGGCGTGAACCTCTTCCGCAATCTTGGCCGCTCGATAGAAAATGCTCATCGTCGCTGTCCCGGCCGCTTGTCGAAATGCTGATAAATGGCAGCCATCGGAATTTCTTGTGAGTTCATCTCCAAGTCGGATCCATGAGGCGAAAACGCCGATGGCTGATGTCGGTTCCTGTAGCGATTGGGAACGAGTGCCGGCACGGGACGTTCTGATCCATGCCTCCGACGGCAAGGGAAGCCTCATGAAAGAATCCGACCGGGTACGGATCGCCTGATGTCGATGCCGGGTTTGACCTATGGGCCTCTGGGCGACCGCTGCATGCATGTCTGCGTCGACATGCAGCGGCTGTTTGCCGAGCCGTCACAGTGGGCAACCCCATGGATCACTCGCGTCCTCCCTCGCATTGAGAGCCTGGTCGACAAGAAGGCGCAGCAGACGGTCTTTACGCGCTTCCTGCCTGCTCAAAAGCGGGGGCAGGGGGTCGGCACATGGAAGCGCTACTACGAGCGCTGGGCCTCGATGACGATCGAAAGCATCGGCGACGAAATGATCGAACTGTTGCCGGTGTTGGCCGCTCACTGTCCGCCGGCGGCCGTCATCGACAAGCACATTTATTCGCCCTGGTTCGAAGGTCTGCTTAGGCGTTTTCTGATGGAGCGCGATATCGATACGCTGGTCGTCACTGGCGGTGAAACCGATGTATGCGTTCTCGCCACGGTGCTCGGAGCGATCGATTATGGCTATCGCGTGGTTCTCGTCACGGACGCGCTTTGCAGCTCTTCCGATGCGACGCATGACGCGCTGCTGACCGTTTATCACCAGCGATTTGCGCAGCAGGTCGAGACGGTAGAGATGGAGGTGGTTCTCTCGCACTGGAGTTGATGTCGCCGGCGTTCAGCCGGGCAGAAGCATCGGGTGCTTCTTCGTGCGATCTGGGATACCTATCTGTTCAGGAAACGGCTGGCATAGGAACGGACGTGGCGCAACGATCGGGAAGTGCTGATCTTCCACTTCATGGTGGACGCGTGCCGAAATGGCTTGGCGATCGCATGACGCGCCTGGGCGCCGTGATGTGCGAGGCCATCATCCATCATTACGGCCGCAACGAGTTGCTGCGCCGGTTGGCGCATCCGTTCTGGTTTCAATCGTTTGGCGCCGTCATGGGCATGGACTGGCACTCGTCCGGCATCACGACCAGCGTCATCGGCGCCTTGAAGCGTGGTCTGACGCCGCTCTCCGGCGAACTTGGCATTCATGTCTGCGGCGGCCGCGGCACCCATTCGCGCAAGACCCCGCATGAACTTGCAATCATCGGCGAGCGTGTTGGTTTTGACGGAGCGGGCCTGGCAACCGTCAGCCGGCTTGTCGCCAAAGTGGACAGCGCCGCCGTCCAGGATGGCTTCGATCTTTATCTGCACGGGTTCATCGTCACCGATGACGGCGACTGGGTCGTGGTCCAGCAAGGCATGAACGGCGACAGCAAGGTGGCGCGCCGCTATCATTGGCTGTCCGAAGGTTTGAAGAGTTTCGTCGATCAGCCACACACCGCCATCGAAGGCACCAACCAAGGCGAGATCGTCAATCTGACCGACCGGCGCGCCGAAGCTTCGCGCCAGGGACAGTTGGATCTGTTGCAGGACCTTGGGCCGGATCGCATCCTCAAGGAGTTCGCGGCATTGGAGCGCGGCACGGCACCGGCACCGCAACAGCTGTTGCTGCCGCATCTGATCATGCCAGCTCATCACGATGTGCGCGAAAGCGATGTCATCATGCGTCGGCTGCATGGAAACATGGCGGCCGCCGCCGAACGTGGCCCTGAGGATTTTTCCGAGCTCCTTCTGGTACCAGGTGTTGGTGCGCGCACGGTGCGCGCGCTGGCCCTTGTCGCCGAAGTGGTGCATGGCGCGCCGTGCCGTTTTTCCGATCCTGGCCGGTTCTCTCTGGCGCATGGCGGCAAGGACAGGCACCCATTCCCGGTACCTCTGAAAGTCTATGACGAGACCATCGGTGTGCTGAAGTCCGCCGTGCAAAAGGCGAAACTTGGTCATGACGAAGAAATCGGCGCCTTGAAGCGGTTGGACGATCAGTCGCGGCAGGTCGAGCGATACGTCACCGGCCCCAGCCTGAAGGAAATTGTCGCCGGAGAATTCGACCAGTCGCATCTGATTGGCGGTCGCAGTGTTTTTAGTTGGGAGGTGCCGGCGGAGAAGAACAGGAAGGCGTGACAAGATTGCCCTTGAGCGAGCTAGGCCGGTTTGGCCTTCACGCGTCCAGATCGATCAAAGCGACGCCGAGCTCGGGACGTTTGCGGCGGCGCAGGTGACCAGGCGCTTCCACCAGGGTGATTTCAAGCGTTGGCCGAACGATGCCGTCAAGCAGATGTCCACCCCGGGTGGTGCCGTCGCTCAATCCGAGCACCGCGTGGACGTGAAGGCTGGGCTTGCCATCGTCGCCGAGCGCTACGTCGCCGATCGCGCTCAGGACCTCGCATTGCTCGTCGATCGGGATTCTGCGATAGGTCCTCGCATTCGGATCAAACCAGCCCACGGTCGCGCTTTCGAAAGCCCCGATGGCGGTCAAGGACGCACTGCCGACTTTCTGGTCAACCGCAAAGGCGGTCAGCGCGGCGAACGCTTCTTCGCCGGGGTCGAGCACCACGACGAATGTCCTTTGTCCGCTGATCTCGTTGACGCGCTGCGATTTCATGCACGTACTCCCATCGCCTTGGGCCTTGTCAGCCTGAATGGGCTTCGTCCAGGTCAATGAACGTGGTGTTCGGCATTCCGCTTACGTGTTGCTGCAGCTTTCTTGGCCGATTCCGATCGGCTTGCGGCCGATCGTGATGCGGATGCCGTGCCGCCGCTTTTGCCGCCCTTGTGCGCCGCAGGATGGCCGGTATGTTTGCCGCGTCCGGATCCGCCTTCTTTCTTGCCGCCGCCATCATCCTTGTTGACGGTCGCCCATGCCCGCCTTTCGGCTTCCTGCCCGGAAACCCCGCGCTTCTCATAACCTTCCGCAATATGATCGGCTTTGCGTTCCTGCTTGTCGGTGTATTTCGATTTTTCGCCTCGTGGCACGACGGTTCTCCCTGTTCTGTAAAGTCTGAACGGAGAGCCAGCGAGAGAGTTCCAATCGAAAAATCGCGACATGCAGGCAAGACATAGCTATCGCCGGTCGGGCTTCGGGTTTGACGACCGCAACAGCAAGGCGAGGGGAACGAACAGGGCCGTCACGATTGCGCAGTACCCAAACACGTCGATATAGGCGAGCAATGAAGCCTGACGCGCGATCAATTGTCCGAGCCAACCGATCGCCTGCTGCTTCGCTTCGACCATCGGTGAGCCCTGAGCGACGAAGTGCTCGGTTACCTGACGCAGCATCTGTTGGTAGGTTGGTGAGGATTGCACGGTGTGGCCGACAAGATTTGCCTGATGCAGTTGCGCGTTCTGGGCGATCACCGTGTTGGACAGCGACACGCCGATGCTGCCGCCGATGTTGCGGGCAACGTTGATCAGCGCCGACGCTTGGTTCGTTTGCTGCGGAGCGAGACCGACGTAAGCCGCCGTTGAAATCGGGATGAACAGGAACGGCAGGCCGATCATCAGGAAGATGCGCGCAAAGGCAAAGAAGCGGAAGCTGGCATCCGGGGTGAGCGACGTCATGTGCCACAGGGCGAGCACCACAACGGACATGCCCATCATGATCAAATATTTGGGCTGAACGATGCCTGCGGCAAATCCGGAAATCGGCATCAGCATCAGCATGGCAATGCCGCCGGGCATCATCGAGAGGCCCGACAGGGTCGCCGTATAGTCGAAGGCGGTCTGTTGTAGCTGTGGCATCAACTGCGTCGTGCTGAACAGCACAGCGCCGACTGCCATCATCACCAGGAATGAACTACCGAACTGGCGGCTGAACAGTAGACGGATGTCGACGATTGGATCGCGGTGGCGGAATTCCCAGGGGATGAGCAGCAGAAACGAGATCGCCGAAATCACTGCAAAAATCGTGATGAAACCCGATGCGAACCAATCGTTGCGCTGACCTTCGTCGAGGAAGATTTCCAGGGAGCCAAGTGCGGTGGCGACCAGGATGAACCCAACCCAATCTATCCTGAGGCCGCCCTTCAGCCGTTCCTGGCGTTCGCGCTCGATCACCTCGGGCTCGACGAGCAGCCACTGCACCAAAGCCAGCGACATGATGCCGAAGGGCACGTTGATGAAGAAAATCCAGTGCCAGGAGAAATGGTCGGTCAGCCAGCCGCCAATGGTCGGGCCGACCGTCGGTGCGACGATGACGGCTATGCCATAAAGGGCAAAAGCCTGGGAACGTTTTTCGGGCGGAAACGTGTCGGCAAGGATGGACTGTTCACTTGGCGCCATGCCGCCGCCGCCGAGGCCCTGCAAGATCCTGAACAGGATGAGCATTTCCAGATTGGGCGCGAGGCCGCAAAGCAGCGATGCGATGGTGAAGGTCGCGACGCAAAGCATGTAGTAGCGCTTCCGTCCGATCACGCTGGCCAGCCAGCCGCTGATCGGTATGATCACAGAATTCGCGACCAAGTAGGTGGTGATCACCCACGTGCTTTCGTCCATCCCGGCCGCCAGGCTGCCGGCGATGTTTCGTAGCGCTACGTTGGCGATCGAGGTATCGAGCACCAGCATGAAGGTCGCGATGGAGACGACGATAGCGATCAGCCATGGATTGCGCCCACCGGCGGCGGACCGGCTTTCGCTATGGTCGCTGACCATTTCGTCGCTCATCGCACCTTGACCGCCGGCACCACCGACAGGCCCGGGCCCAGCAGCACGCCAGGTGGTTTGTCGAAGACGATCTTCACCGGCACGCGTTGCACCACCTTGACGAAATTGCCGGTGGCGTTTTCTGCCGGCAGCAGGCTGAAGGCGGTGCCGCTGCCCGCCTGGATGCTGTCGACGCGGCCATGGAAGGATCTTTCCGGATAGGCGTCGATGTCGATGTCGACCGGCTGCCCCGGCCGCATCAGATCGAGCTGGGTTTCCTTGAAATTGGCCTTCACCCAAACCTCGTCGGGAACAAACATCATCAGCACCTGGCCGGGTTGGGCATAGGAACCGTTGGCAACCGAGATGCTGGTTGCTCGTCCGGAAACCGGTGCCGTGATGGTGGTGCGGGACAGTGTTGTGCGCGCTTGGTCCTGGCTCGCCTTGGCCTGACCGAGTTTGGCTTCGGCGCTCTTGACCTGTGCCTGCAAGACAACGACCTGGCTCTTCGCGGCAGCCACATTGGCCACAGCACTATCGAGAGCAGCCTGATCCTGGCGCAGCGTCGACGCTGCCTGCTGTGCCTGCTGTTGGGTCGCTGTGCCCTTGGCCAGAAGGTCACGGTTGCGCTGGTCCTCGGCCTTGGCGAAATCGAGTGCCGCCTGGGCCTGCGCCATCTGCTTCTGCGCTGCATCGACCTTTGCGTTTTGGGCTTCAATCTGAGCCCTCATCTCGACAATGTCGGCTTGCGCCGAGGTTACGCCGGCATCGGCTTGCTTGAGGCCGGCCTGATAGTCGCTGTCATCGATTCGCAACAGGACGTCGCCCGCCTTGACCGGTTGGTTGTCGGTCACCGCCAGGTCGGTGATACGTCCCGATATTTCGGCGCCGATGGTTATCGTGCGGGCGTCGATGAAGGCATCGTCCGTCCATTCATATTGGCGTGCGTTCAGCCACCACATGGTCATTCCCCCGGCGGCCAGCGACAGCACGATCAGGATTGTAATGGATATGTAAGGGTGCCGCCGGGGGAAGCTTTGGAGGCTGGGCTTTTGGTTATCCGCCCCCTTGTCCCGCGCTTCGCGCTCCGGAGTGCCGGGCTGCGCCGCATCGCCCTTGCGTTTTGCCGACGCATCCGATCTGGCCCTGCTCGAAGCCCCGCGCGGATCTCTGGTTTTGTCTGGTTCTTTGGTTTCGGTTTTCGCGTCCACGGGAGAACTCTCAAGCAAAGGCGCCGACCGCTTTTTTCGGGTCAACGGCAGCTGTTCACAAAAGTTCCTGACGAACAGGCCAGCGTGACAGTTGGCATTTTTCGGGGATTGCAGCCGAAGCCATTCAGCCGACAGCGAATCTCACCACCGCTATGAGGATCACAATACCGACGAGGCCTGCGACGAAGATGATACGGCGTGTGCGGGTCCGCAAGATGATCTCGCCTTGCCGCGCCTGTTCAGCCGAAAAGACAGGGCCTTCTTTCTGATCGCTGCGTCGATCGCTCTGGTCACTGCTCATGCTCGTCTCCTTCGTTGGAGCCTGACGAAGACAACCACCGCGTTGCTGGTGAAGTTCCACGTGACCGCCCCGCAAAAGAAGCGATCACAGCGATGTGAGGACGGAACTTTGTTTCCCGCGAGCAGTTTGGTCCGCTTGAGACCTCAGCCAGTTGGAAACCAGCCATGTCTAATTCCACAAGTCCCGGCGGCCTGAGCAGACGCACCTTCATGACGGGCTCTGTTTCGGCAGCAGCGGCAATGCCCCTTGTAGCCACGTCGACGAAAGCCGCCGAGTCACCGACCGCCAAAGCGGCCGAGCCGCGCGATCTGTCGACGATTTCGATGCGGATCAACAAGCAGGCCTACACCCTCGCACTCGACAATCGCACGAGCCTACTCGACGCACTGCGTGATCATGTTGGCCTGACCGGAACAAAGAAAGGTTGCGACCACGGCCAATGCGGTGCCTGCACCGTTCTTGTCGATGGGAAGCGGGTGCTCTCCTGCCTGAGCTTCGCTGTCATGAACGAAGGCCGGGAGGTGACGACGGTGGAAGGCCTGGCTTCAGCTAACGGAGAACTGCATCCGATGCAGCAGGCCTTTGTCGACCATGATGCCTTTCAATGCGGCTACTGCACGCCGGGCCAGATCATGTCCGCCATCGGCTGTATCGACGAAGGCCATGCCGGGTCGGACAATGACATCCGCGAGTATATGAGCGGAAATCTCTGCCGGTGCGCGGCCTATCCCAACATCGTTGCGGCAATCATCCAGGCGCGTGACGAGATCAGGAGGGCCTAGAAATGCGTCCTTTCGTCTATGAAAGACCAACGAGCGTTTCGGTGGCGATCGCCATGGCTTCCCACGTCGACGCCAGGCATGTTGCGCCAACACAGGCCAACACCCAATTCATCGCCGGCGGCACCAATCTGGCCGACTACATGAAGCTTGGCGTCGCGCAGCCTGAGCGACTGCTCGACCTCAACAATCTTGCCGAGCCTGCCCTGCGGCAGATCAGGGTAACCGATGATACCATCCGGTTCGGTGCGCTGGTCCGGATGGGAGAAGCAGCTGACAACAATGACGTCAGGCATAGGTGTCCGCTCCTTGCCGATAGCCTGAAGTTCGCCGCCAGCGGCCAGCTTCGCAATATGGCGAGCCTTGCCGGCAATGTGCTGCAGCGCACTCGATGCGAGTATTTTCGCGAAACCTCCTGGCCGTGCAACAAGCGTGACCCAGGTTCCGGCTGTGCCGCGATGGAAGGGGTCAACCGCCAGCATGCCGTGCTCGGCACCAGCGATGCCTGCATCGCTACCTATCATGGCGATTTCGCACAGGCCCTGATTGCGCTCGATGCGGTCGTGGAAGTGGAGGGACGGCATGGTCCGCGCAAGATCCCTTTCGCCAGACTGCATCGGCTTCCCGGCGACACGCCCGACATCGAGACGGATCTGGCCGCCGATGAAGTCATCGTCGCCATCGATGTTCCGCTCGAAGCATGGAGCCGCCGCTCGCGCTACCTGAAGATACGCGATCGCGAATCTTATGCGTTCGCGCTCGCCTCCGCCGCCGTTGCGCTGGACATGGACGGAGACACCGTCAGACAAGCGCGCATAGCGCTAGGCGGGGTCGCGACCGTGCCATGGCGGGCGAGGGCGGCGGAGGCCGCGCTTCAAGGCAAGGTGATGGAAGAAGATGTGGCCGAAAAGGCTGCCGACGCCGCTTTTGCCGATGCCAAACCGCGCGAACACAATGCGTTCAAGGTGCCGCTCGGCAAGCGTACGCTGGTGCGAGCGCTGATCGAAACCCGCGACATGAAGGTCTGAGCCATGAACCAAGCCGCGCCAGTTCCAAAAGAAAACCAAGGCGAACCGGTTATCCGCATAGACGGTAGATTGAAAGTTACCGGGCAGGCCAGCTATCCGGCCGACATCGCCACAGCCAATGTTGCATATGGTGCTTTTGCAACCAGCATCATCGCTCGAGGCAAGGTTTCCAAACTCCACACGGATGACGCCAAGGCCGTGCCCGGAGTGCTGGATATCATAACCTATGGCGACATGGACAAGACCGATAAGCCGAAATTTGGCAACACCGGTGCAAGCTCCATCGCACCCTTGCATGACAGGACAATTTTCCACGACGGCCAGATAATCGCGATGGTTGTTGCCGAGACATTCGAGGCGGCGGAGGAAGCGGCAATGTTGATCCGCGCCGACTATGAAGACCAACCTTCCAGCGCCAGCTTCGATTCCAAAGGGGTGGAGACAGAGGCCGCAGCGGGGAAGAGCCCGATATTCAAGGAGGATGTCAAAGCTGGCGACTTCGACGCTGCCTATGCATCCGCTGCCGTCAAGATCGACCAGAAATACTCGACGCCGACCCAGCATCACAATCCGATCGAACTGTTTTCGACCACGGCGATGTGGCAAGGCGATCAACTCACTGTCCATGAGCCAAGCCAGAATGTCACCGGCTGGAAAATCGAACTCGCCCGGCAGTTGAAGATCGATCCCGCCAATGTGCGGATTGTCAGCCCTTATGTCGGCGGCGCCTTCGGCTCCAAGGGACCGATGACCGCTCGCACGGCAATTGTCGCGATTGCCGCGCGTCGTGTCGGACGGCCGGTGCGCTGCGTCGTCAGCCGTATGCAGGCATTCAACACCCAGACCTATCGCGCCGAGACGCGGCATCGAATCCGCATAGGCGCCGACAAGGACGGCCGCATAATGGCGTTCGGACATGAGGGCTGGGAGGTGACATCACGCCCTGACTCTTATGTCGTCGGCGGCACGTCAGCCACCGGCCGCATGTACAACTATGGTTCGGTGCTCACCAACGTCTCGCTCGTCCATGCCGATCGCAACACACCGGGCTACATGCGCTCGCCGCCCGAGACGCCCTATGTCTACGCGCTCGAAAACGCCATGGACGAAATGGCCGTCGCGCTTGGTATGGATCCTGTCGAGTTTCGGCGTGTCAACGAGCCTGAAAAAGAGCCGGTCGGCGGCAAGCCATTCTCCAGCCGGTCGCTGGTCAAATGCTACGAACAGGCGGCGGAAGCCTTCGGCTGGTCGAAGCGCGATGCCACGGTCGCGTCGATGCGCGATGGCGACTGGCTGATCGGCATGGGTTGCGCAACCGCCATCTATCCAACGGCCAGCGCGCCATGCGCCGCCCGTGTCCGCCTGACCGCCGATGGCCAGGTTCGCGTTCAGTGCGGCTCGCATGAGATCGGCACCGGTGTGCGCACCGTGGCAGGCCAGATGGCGGCTGAACGTCTTGGGATAGGGATGGACAAGGTCAGCGTCGAGATGGGCGACAGCGCCTTGCCGCCGGCGCCGGTCTCGGGCGGCTCGATTTCGACGGCCAGCGTCTGCTCGGCGGTTCTGAAGGCCTGTGACGCCGTGCGCGGAAAACTTTTCGCGGCAGCCGTTGCTGGAGACGGGCCATTGGCTGGTTCCGGCAATGCCAAGCTGGAAATGGAGCAAGAGAAGATCGTGGCAAGCGGCGGCAAATCCGCCAAGCTGTCGGATGTCTTCAAGGCGATGCAGGTCGGTGCCATAGAGGAATATGCCGAATTTGCACCAAGGGGTTCGACGCCGGAGGCGCTGAAGAAACTCTATGCCGGGCAGGCGGAATTCCACGGTGGCGATCAGGACGAGGACTCGGTGAAATATGCCTTTGGCGCCGAGTTCGTTGAAGTCCGCATCAACACTTACACACGGGAAATCCGTGTGCCGCGCATCGTCGGTGCCTTTGCCGCGGGGCGCATCATGAACACGCGCACCGCGCGCAGCCAACTGATGGGTGGCATGATCTGGGGTATTGGCCAGGCCCTTCACGAGGCGACGGAAATCGATCGGCGCAACGCCCGCTATGTCAATCGTGACCTGCAGGATTATCTGGTGCCGGTCAACGCGGACATCAAACAAGTCGACGTCATCCTTGTTCCGGAGGTCGATCTGGACGTCAATCCAGCCGGCGTCAAGGGATTGGGAGAACTTGGCAATGTCGGGACTGCGGCGGCCGTTGCCAGCGCCGTATATCATGCTACGGGCAAGCGCATTCGAGATCTGCCGATTAGAATAGATGATTTGATCGCCTGATGATCAGGAGCGCGACGGCGCCGAACAGGAACATGGAACTCATAACCCATAAGAAATTCAAGAACGGCCGGTTGATGCCGTGGGGAAAAGGTACGGTCGTTACCGGAGCAAAGGGATTTGTCTACCTTTGCGGAAACACGGCAACCGCCGACGAATACGACCCAGCCGGCAAAAGGGGAGGTGGCTTCGCTGGAGATGCGGCGGCACAGTGGCGCGAAGTTTTGACGAACATCAAATCAGATCTGGAGGAACTCGGCAGCGCGCTCGACTATCTCATCCGGCTGACCTTCTTCATCAAAGAGCCATTTCCCGATGGCGGCGTCCTGAGTTCTCCGAATTTTCGCCTCGACGTCCTGGACGAGTTCTTTGCCGAGCATTGCCCGAAGCACTGTAGTTATAACAACCCGCCACCCTCGGAGGTGATCGGGGTTGCGGCGCTTGCGCAAGCCGACATCGTTGTTGAAATAATCGCGGTCGCCGCGCTACCCGATTGAGGAGAATTTCCGCGTGCAGAACAATGGCGCCGGCGTCGTTCCGCCTCATTCCGGCGCCGTGGCGGGCGCCGTATATCGCCGCCGAACCGCGTCGAGTACGCGCTTGCGGCTTTCCTCGGCTGAAAGCGTTTCGTCCTTTTCCGCCTCGGCCGTTTCGCGTGCCAGGTCCTTGTCTCTGATCTGTTGGCGGAACCATTTGGAATAGTCGCCGGCGCGCAGGTGAAACTCCCAGGTCTTGTCGTCTATGCCCTCGGCCATCTGGGCGAAAATCATCAGATTGTGGGCCCTGAGATTCATCGCATCGTCGGGACCGTGGAAATAGAAACTGCCCGCCTCATCGAGTTGCCCCTCGGCATATTTGCGGCTGTGCCGCTTGAGCGACTGGCGTGGCTCGATCACCTTGACCATGGCGAATTTCTTGCGTTTCTGCGGCCGCCAGAACAACACGCGCTCGCCCTTGGGCGAGGAGATCTCCTTAGGCGGCTCGATGCCGGTCACTTTGCAGAAGACCTTCACGACGTCCTTCGCCTTGGGGCCAAGCGCAATGATGGCTGTCACCAGGCGCAAGGCGTCGGTCGAGATCGCTTCCGGGTGAACGGTGATCAAGATCGTACCAGGCAATTCCAATGACAGGACTGCCCGCGTATCGTCGCGCCGCTTGGGCAGGAGATGGTGTGCTTCGTCGATCAGGAGCCAATGCGGTCTCGCTGTGCGACGGCGGAAACTGCCGAGGCCAGGCAGCAGGTCGGCAAAGAAATCCGGTCGCTCATTGACGCGCAGGGACAGCCCATTGACGACGATATTGCTTTCGGCCTTGGCGATAAGATCCAGCACTTGCGCCTTTGTCGGCGCGCTGGAGCCGTCTCCCAGCCGAACGGCGCCTTCGAGACCGTCATAGTCACCCTCGGGATCGAAGACGCAGAACTGAAACCGGGTCTCGATGAAGCGTTCCGTCAGCGCGGTGGCCAAAGTGGATTTGCCGATGCCCGAACTGCCGGCAATGAGGACAGTATCGGTCGGCGACAAATAAATCTCGTCGCCGCCGGCCGATCCGAGAACGATGCCGTCATGGCGCCTCGGCACGATCTCATGGTCGCGCTTGATCAGTCTGTCGGTCAGTTCCTCCACGCCCTTTCCACGTGCGCCACGCATGACCAGATCGGCTGTGGCCTTGACAGCGGGAATTGCGTTATCGACGGCGACGCTGCAGCCGCACGCCTGCAGGAAGGCATGGTCATTCTCGGCGTCGCCGACGCCCACCACATTGTGTGGCGAAAGCCGAAGATCCTGAAGTGCCGCAGCCAGTCCGGTGGCTTTGTTGATGCCGCTCGGCAGGATCATCACCGCGCCTTTGTTGAAGATGATTTCCAGCTCCAGCCCCAGCTCCTTGATGACCTCGAGCACGGTGGCGTGATGGGGTTCCCAGGTTGCGACGATCGACCGCCCGACCGAAAGCGGCTTGACGCCCTGCTTCTTCAACCTGGCAACGAATTTGGGTTCCGGCGGCGGCGAAATCACCCGTTCTTCCTCACTGGCGGGCGTGTAGATCAGCGCTCCATTCTCGGCGACGACCTTGTCGAAAAGGCCGATTTCGGAAAAAACATGCTTCAAATCGGGCAGTTCGCGCCCGGTCACGAGAAGCAGCTTGCGGCCGCTTTTCTTGAACCGTTCAAGGGCAGCGAGGGTCTTCCTGGAGACTGTCCCGTCATGAGCCAGCGTGCCATCGTAGTCCGTCGCCAACGCAATGAAATACATTCTGCCGACCTTTCACCGTTCCGGTTTGCATTCCGGTTAGAACGTGTGATCGACACAAAGGCTCCCATCGGACGCGGATCGCGGCGTTTCGAAAAAGGAGTAACGGTTTCGCCCCGGAGACCAGGAACTCCTCCGGTACCGGCACGTTGACCAGCAAGCCGGGACGAGTCCCGGCTTTCGCAGGCGGCGGGCAAAAACCGCAGCCGAAATCAACCTTCATAACAATGAAAGGCGAGGCCATGGGCTTCTTTTCGAAGGACATCAAGACACTCGACGATCTCTTCGTACACACGCTGCGCGACATCTACTACGCCGAAAGGCAGATCGAGAAAGCGCTGCCGAAGATGATCGACAAGGCAACCGACCCGCAATTGAAAGCCGGATTTGAAAAGCATCTCGACCAGACCAGGGGCCATATCGAGCGCGTCGAGCAGGTGTTCGAGTTGCATGGCGTTAAGGCCAAGGAGGTCAACTGCCCAGCAATCGACGGCATTCTCGAGGAAGCCGACGACGTCAGCGGCGACGTCGACGACAGGGAGGTTCTCGATGCGGCGCTGATAGCCTCGGCGCAGGCCGTCGAGCACTATGAAATGACCCGCTATGGCACGCTCATCGCCTGGGCCAAGCAGCTTGGTCGCAGCGACTGCGCCAACGTGCTGGCCAAGAACCTGAAGGAAGAACAGGCGACCGATCGCAAGCTCACCGAAATCGCGGAAAGCAAGGTAAACCTGCAGGCAGCCGAGTGAGGCTACTCGGTTCGGCCAGTCGTCGCGACGGCTGGCCGGCCGATCCAACATGATCCAATCCTGCGGAGGACACCGCCTCGGCAACGCAGGGGAATAAGCGGATCTTCATCCGGCTCCGCGATTGTTCCCCGAAAAATTGAAGCAATCGTCAGCGCGCCGGGTCGACTCCCGGCACCATCGATTTGCTGCCTTAGCGTCTCGCTATCGTGCGGCGCGTGACGTGTAGATTTCGCTATTTCCCGGACTATCCGTCTCACTCTGTGGTCATCACACGTCAGTGTCTTTTGTCCTCATGTCAGTAACCGCCGACCACCGGCAAGATTTCGCCGGTAATGTAGCTCGAGCAATGTGGCGAGGCGAGGAACACATACGCGGGTGCGAGCTCTTCCGGCTGTGCAGGCCGTTTCATCGGCGTGTCCGCACCGAATTTCGAGACGTCGTCTGCTTCCTTGTCCGATGGATTGAGCGGTGTCCACACCGGGCCTGGCGCAACGGCGTTCACCCGAATTCCCTTGCCGATAAGGTTGCCCGAAAGCGCGCGCGTAAATGCGTGAATGCCGCCCTTGGTCATCGAATAGTCGACGAGCTGCCTTGAACCTTCAATGCCGGTCACGGAGCCGGTGTTGATTATAGCCGAGCCTGGCTTCATATGCGGCACCACTTCCTGCGCCATATGAAAATAGCCATAGAGATTGGTCTTCAGCGTCGTGTCGAAATGTGCCTCGGTCAGGTCGCTGAAATCGCTGGAATGTATCTGGAAAGCAGCGTTGTTGACCAGCACATCGATCCGGCCGAATTTCTGCACCGTGACCTCCACCGCGTTGTGGCAGTGTTTGCGTTCGCTGACATCGGCCCTTATCAGAATACAGCGCCGCCCCTCTTTTTCGACGGCCGCCTTGGTCTCTTCGGCGTCCTTGTCTTCGGCCAGATAGACGATCGCAATGTCCGCGCCCTCGCGGGCAAACAGCACGGCCACCGAACGGCCGATTCCGGAATCGCCACCTGTGATGAGCGCTACCTTGTCGTCGAGTTTTTTCGACCCCAAGTAATAGGGCGCATCGTAGAGAGGAGGGGGCTCAATCGCCCATTCATGCCCCGGCTTGGGCTGATGCTGCTCGGGAAAGGGCGGCTCAGGATATTTGCGGGCGCCGGCTTGCATTGCACGTTGAGCCTTGCCGTTGCCCTTGGCTTTGTCCTTGGCATCAATGCCGCGTTGGATATGCCGTTGCTTGGCGGCTTCGCCTGATGTCTGCGACTTCATCTGCATGTTTGTCTCCTCGGTTTCGAGAAGGAACAACGCGCTTCGGACAAAAAGGTTTGCGCAAAAGCCACAGCGCTCACCGCCACCTTATCCCGCGGTATTATCTGGCCGTATTATCTAAGGTCGTGCCGCCTTTCGATTTGATGCGCCGGAGCCCCACAAGGCGCGCCCGAGCAAGTTCCGTCTGCCCTTGCGCGGGACAAGATCGATATCGCTGACAAGCTTTGCGCCGCCCTCGCGCCGCTCCAATGTGATCTTGCGGCTATGGAAGGCTTCCAACTCGGCGCGATGTGCCACACTGATGATGGTGACGTCAGGCAATTCGTGGATGACCATCTCCATCATCTTGTCCTGGCTCTTCTCATCGAGTGCCGACGTTGCTTCATCGAGCACGATGATATCGGGCGTGTGCAGCAGTAGACGCGCGAAGGCGAGCCGCTGCTTCTCGCCGCCCGACAGGATCTGGTCCCATGGTGCGTCCTCCTCAATCCTGTCGGCGAGATAGTTTAGCCCCACCTTGTCGAGGGCAGCGTTGATCTTATCCAGCGTCCAATTGTCTGCGGCAGCGGGATAGGCAACCGCGCGGCGCAGCGTCCCGGAGGGGATGTAGGGGCGTTGCGGCAACATGAACAGGCGCCTGCCGGCACGGAAATTGACGCCGCCGCCACCCCACGGCCACAGGCCTGCCACGGCCCGCACCAGCGTGCTCTTGCCCGAACCGGATTCGCCGGCCACCAGCACCCGCTCGCCCGGTTCGATCGCGACCTCGGTTTCCTTGACCACTGCGGTGCCGTCGTCGAGCGTCACGGAGAGATCGTCCAGGCTCAGTATGGCACCACCTTCGGTTTCACCGCGGCTGATGCGTCCGAGCGCGTCGCTCTGCTCGGCGCGCTCGAGCCCGTCGAGCGACATCATCAGCGAGGCGATGCGCCGAGCACAGGCGTTCCAGTCTGCGAGACGGGGATAGTTGTCGACCAGCCACCCGAATGCGCCCTGCACGATGGCAAAGGCAGAGGCAGCCTGCATGACTTGTCCAAGTGTCATCGAGCCTTCGAGAAACTTCGGTGCGCAAAGCAAAATCGGCACGACCGGCGCGAACAGGCTCGATCCCTGCGACACCGCCGCCGTGCGCATGTGCTGGCCGGTCAGCAGCGCCCATTGCCTCAGCACATGGCCGAAATTCCTGTCGATGCCGCTACGCTCCTCCTCCTCGCCGCCGAGCAAGGCGATGCTCTCGCCGTTTTCGCGCACGCGAGTCAGCGTGTAGCGCAGTTCGGCCTCCGCCTGGTTCTTCCGCTCGGACAGCTGGACGAAGTTGCGGCCGATCACCACCATCGAGGTGGAGGTGATGGCGGCATAGATCATTGCGGTGATCACCAGGAAGCCGGGGATGGTGATGCTCTCGCCGCCGATCGGCAGGGTGAGCGCGCCGCCGATGGTCCACAGCACGACGATAAAGGTCGAGGCCGACAGGAACGCGTTGAGGACGCCGGCGGTGAAATCGACCGGGGATTCGGTGGCGATGCGCAGATCCTCGGTCATGCGGGCCTCTGGGTTCTGGTGGTCGCCGCTGACGAGGTTCAACTGGTAGTACCGGCCGTTGGCCAGCCAGCGCGCGATGACCGCGGTGGTTAGCCAGGAACGCCAACGGCGCTGGATCGTCATGCGCAGGTAGACCTGCGCGACGACAAGGCTCCCGCTTCCGAGCACGAGCGGCACGAAAACAGCGCTTAGAACATAAACGGTGTGGGCATCACGCTGCTCGAGGGCGTCGAAAATCGCGCGGTTCCAGCGATTGATCCCATACTGGAAGCCGACGTTGACGCATATCAATATCAACAGTCCGATCGTGAACGGCAAGGCGAGCCGATCGCCGCTGCGGCCCCAGTAGCCGCGCGCGCTGATCCAGAAGCGCCGCAGCAAATATCGCTTGCGCGCCTGCTCCGCCTCTTCGGGCGTCAGTTCTGGACTGGGTTCGACAGCCTCTGGCGGCGGTGCGGACTGGCCGTTGACCTCGGGCGCGGCCTGGCCGTCGGGCTCGGGCACGGCTTCGACCGCCGAGGCCCTTTCCGGGCGCGACTTTTCAGCACCGCGCGGTTTGGCACCCTCGACCGATTTCCGCTTGAATTTGGCCCCGGACATAACCGCGATAACGGGCCAAAAATTAAAAGGTTTCATGATGTCCGCCGACATGCCAGCTATCGCCGGCATCAAGGGCCGACAGCCTTGCGTGTGGTTGCCATAGACGATCTCCGATCCGTGAACCGAGCGCAGCTTGTCAAACGATCCACAGGGCAGGGACGTGCTGCCCTGCATGGAACTCAAGCGGGCCATCAGATCATCGCGGACGCGGAACTCCTTCCGGCAGATCGCGCCGTTCAGATTCTCACGATCGGCGAAGGCATGTCTCTAGGATTGCGGGGCGCCTTTGCCGAACAGGAATGAAATCCGCAACGAACTCGGCGCAAAGCGCAACTCCTTCACAAGCCGATCCTGCACCGTCTGATTTGGCCCCGTTCAACGCCCACCTTTGAACTGCGGGTGTGACGCAGGTGATGAACCTGAGATGACTTCGCCCCCAGAACGGGCACTCAGCCGGCAGTAGCGATCTCCTGGACTGCGTCAGACGCGCTGCGGCTCATCTTGCGACAAAGGTGACTTGCGACAAGGTGACGAGAGGCATGACGGCATTCACAATGCTCCCAGTCACGCCACACTTTGCTGCGAAGGCGCCAGCCACAACAGAAAGTCGCATATGTTACAACCAAGTTCGAATGTCGCGTCGCCAGCAAAGTAGAAATGTCGCCAAGGTCGTTTTGGAGGGCAGGGCGCAGCAAGTCAGAAATGCGACGGTGACGCGTTTCCTGGCGCTGACACAAGCGCCCGATCGGGCGTCAGCTGGTCGGGGTCGCGCAGCCCGGTCGGGCGCGTTTCAAGCTTGGCGCCTCGGCTTTAGATCCCATGAGGAGTGAACGGCGGCCGGCGCTCTGTCAGGGTGAGGCTGCATCGAACCACTCACTCAACAG
>NZ_JAMYUW010000071.1:0-18537 GCF_040323315.1 Mesorhizobium sp. M0047
GGATCTGAGAATCTTGCGGACGGTGTTCCGCGACACATGCAGTTCGCGGCAAATCCGCTTGAGCGACCATCCCTGCACATGGAATGCGCGCCGAACCCGGGCAATCGTATCCACCGACTTCATCCCCACACCATCCGCTCGCCACGACGAGCTGATGGTCGCAAATCAAAGCATCAGGGGGGTCAAAATTGGACGCCGATTCCCCGGCTTATGGGGTCAAGTTTGCACGCCGATTCACAAACCGGAAAAGCCGGCGCCGGTGAAGCGGACGAGCACGAAGACCGCGGCCTGATTGCTGCAGATCCATCGGCCTATTTAGTCCGGACAAAAAAAGGCGGGAATAACCCCGCCTTCCCTTTGCAAACAATTTGGTTTCACAGCTTGCAGCAATTTGCTGCCCCGGCCTTCCGATTGAACCATATTCCCGCGCGCTCTTGTCGAGCGACTGCCAGTACATCCGTGACTTGCCGCGTCATTCCGGCTTGTGCCGGGGCGCGCGAGAAACAATCAGCCTGCTTTGCTGAGATTGCCCGCTGAGGACTTGCCCGTACGGCGGTCCTGCTCGATCTCAAAGTTGATCTTCTGGCCATCGACCAGGGTCGAAAGACCCGCGCGTTCGACAGCGGAAATATGGACGAAAACGTCCTGACCACCATTATCAGGCTGGATGAATCCAAAACCCTTGGTGCTGTTGAACCACTTCACGGTCCCAGTCGCCATATGCGTATTTCCGTCAAGATGCATCGTCTCCTCGGTCTCGCCGTAAATTTCGACTGAATGACCGAATAGAATGGCATTGAAATCATCTGCGATTGACGCTGTCGTGAAGCTGAGGATGACAATTAGCGCGAGAAAGTTTCTCAAGTAGCTTCGCATTGGACGGCCTTAGCTTTTGAATCGGGTTTCGTGAAAGTCCCGATGCACATCGGTGTTCTATTATTGGAACGCCGTGATGTGAGAGCTTTTTGCGAGGCTGCTGGATGAAAAGAAGCCGCCACACTTATTGCGTAGGGAGCAGCTGCTGCACTCATCGGTGTATTCATTTTTCCAATCGCTGATCGAGCGTTTTGCGTACTGATGGATGGAGCCATCAAGAAGACAGAGCTGGTGATTATAGACTGAAACATTGATCCTGGCCGCAGCCAGATATTGCACAGCCGCCCGCAACTCACTTCGATAGTCGTACGGGTCCATCCAGAGCTTATCCATATTTGCCCTTGTGAAGCCAGTGATCTCCAGCCCCATGAACGTCACGTGGTCTACGAAGGTGAGATTTCTAAAAATGAAATCTGACAGGTCGGCGAGACCTTCATAGGTCTGCTTGTGAACGACAACTCGTATCTCAACCTCAGCCCCGACGGACTTCAGGTTCATGATTCCGCGGATTGTTTCGTCAAAAGCGCCCTTGGACTGAACCACGTAATCGTGAACTTCCGGGTCGGCGGAATAGATCGGTATGCCGACCGAAAGGCGGCGATGTCCAATTGCTTGATACCGCTCAGCAAACGCCTTGTCCTTAAACGTCCGGCCATTGGAAAGAATATGAATTGGCGTCGTAGGAAGGTGGTCACGAGCCGAGGACAAAATGTCAAAAAAGTCCTCACCCACCAGCGTTGGCTCACCGCCAGTGATCCCGAGAAACGGGGTCGTTGCGGGCAGCAATGGCAACACATCCAAAATCTCCCGCGCCAACCAGCGATCGTCAACGTCTTTGGGTGGCTGGGAGCACATCAAGCACAGGTGGTTGCACCGCTCCGTTACGAGGAAATAGTTCGCGTTGGCATCCTTTCTGAACAGGACACGCACTGCTTTCCGATCCGGCACAAAGCGGATAACGTCTCCCTCGCTGAGGTAGTCGAACTCGTGGGGCAGAACGACTAGTCGTCGGTCTGAAAACAGTCGCTCAGCCTCCGGCCGGTGCTCCTCAAAGGTGACAACCCACTGGCATTCAAGATGAAACGCCTGCCCCTTGAAAAGATACGCATCATGCTCCGGATTGGGCGCTTGATCAGCTTGGCCCGTCACGAGCCTAAGTGCCACTCGCTGAGAGAAATCACCGACGCTTGCTGACGCAGCGAAGCCACTCAGTCGCAACATCCTAATTCGCCCAACTTAGAAAGAGTTCCCGGGCGGCAACGTCCCTCTCCATGAGGTCGATTAGCCTCTTGAAGATCGACATGTTGCGATTGCAGAATCCCGAGCGCGTTTTGAGGCCAACAAAGTCGCCCTGCGTTGCGGTATGGAACACTGGATCGGAGCCACAGAACGGTTCGTAAGCGCAGTCGGCGCACATCGGTACGGAGCCTGCAAAAGACTGCTCGATAGGATCGAGGAGAGCGTCAGACCCGAAAATCTCACCGTAGGTGTTTTCGTGGACATTCCCGAGCAGAAATGTCTTGTCGCCCATTTCGGCCAACATTCGCGCTTCATCGGACGCGTAGACGCTGGCGTCATAGTTGTAGACGACCGCGGAGATGCCGATGCCTGCCGGGCTCATCAGGTCCACATATCCCGGTTCGAAAGGCGTGAGCATCTTTGTGAGGATGGTGGCTGCGTAAAACTCCTTGAAGGGAATACCATTCCGATTCAGTTCCAGGATGTAGTTCAGTCCATCAAAGTAGAAGTCGAGCCAGCGATCCACGTCGTAGGCCGCGTATGATTTCGTCTTGACCGCAAAACCGTATGGAGAAAGTGGCCGAAGAAATATTCCGGGGAAATCTAGCCGGACGTATTCGTCAATGATCTCGCGCACCAGTGAAAGGCTGGCCTTCGTGGTCGTCATAAGTGCGCTCACGCGCTCATGGCCAAGGGCCAGTCTCGCTTTGTGTATTCCTGCCACGGCCAGTTCGTAGCTGTTCTTTCCCGGGCGCGGTCGATTTGCGTTGTGAAGAGAGGCTGGACCATCGAGCGACGTAGAAATCAGAACGCTGTGCTCGCGGCAAAACTCCAAGATTTCGTCCGTAACAACAGCGAGGTTCGTCGTGATGACGAACTGCAAGGATCGCCCGGCGGCCTTGTTAATCTCTTCAGCCCGGTGGACGACGTGTTGGACAAGTGGGAAATTCAGAAGCGGCTCGCCACCCTGGAACTCGATTTTGATAGCCGGACTTGGGGATTGGAAAATGAGCGCCAAGGCCTTCTTAGCAGTCTCTTCGGACATATCGAAGGCTGAACGATCTTCGCTTTGACGGGATACCTGACAATAGGGGCAGGAGTGCTCGCAACGCAGAGATACGACCATAATGTGAAGCGAGGTAAAATTCTCAAGCCTCCTCGCCTTGGTCCGAACCTTCAACGCCAGCAGTTCCTGGCCGATGTTGGAGGATGCATCAAAGAGGAACTGCCTGCTGCGAAGGCGGGAGTAGGCTGGATGTGTGCTGGGGAGCTCGTGCTTGACAAAGGAAGACAGCACCGATCGGGGGAGAACCAAATACTCGCCCGCTTGGTTGGTTAGCACATACCGCTCGTCGTCCAGCTGGGAAAAACGGAAGTACGCGAGCTGGTATGTGTCGTCCAACGGTCGTTGGAACTCAGTTGCCGGAGCAAACTTAGTCATCGGACTGTAGGCCCGATCTGGAAAACGCCAGCGCCAGTATCGCGTTTCTAACCGTGGCGGTGTCGGCGGCGATGCTGCTACGCAGGTCCTGATCCAAGACCTCCAGCCGCAGCCTTTCTATCGCTGCGTCGGCCGAAGCTTGCACGGCCGCCTTACTGAAGTTGATCGTGCATACTGCGAAGCCGCCTTCGATCGTGATCTCAACCGCAGCATTTCCGGTTACCCGATACGCTGCGCGCTTCACACAGTCGAGGCTGAAGACTGACAGATCAAACTTGACTTGGGCAGTCTGGACGAGCTCGCTATCGCGAGAGGTGTCCGACATCAACAATAGCTATAGCCAGAGCAGTGAGACCCGTGACTAGCATGGCTCGAATGGCTGGTGTGGTACGCCATGATGACGTCTGTACCATTTGAGCGGTCGAGCACCTCACCGTAGCCGAGTTCCGCCGGAACAGTGCCAGCTTCAGCGAGCTTGGTCGAAGGCTGATTTGCCGATTCGACAAGGACTGCAGCCTGAACTTGGGTGCCAAGAATCATAGTGGCCGACAAGGCCATTGGTGACAGAAAACTGCGCTTTGACATTTTGATAACCCCCCGGTTGCTACAGCTGGATATCAAATCGTTTTACTTAGGACAAGTGCCATCTGAAATAATGGGTTAAGTCGCTGCTAATTCTGTTAGGAAAATACTGCACCTCTGCAATTGATGACGCTTTCCTGCTGCGGCTGACAGCGTTTCTCACCGTCTTTCGTCGGCATTTTCTAGCCAAATCTCCGATTGTTCCTAATGCGACTGTGATCGCGGTATGTTGAGAGGTCGCATATGCCGGACGCGCATCCAAGCGGATAGCAATCCGTGCCCAAGGCGGACGGACGTATGCTCATCGCCTAGCCGACAATCCGCATCCGGATCGACCGACCGACGGCCCCGTCCTGTGTAGAACGGCTTAACTCGGCTCGCAGACCACCAAGATCGAGATGCCGATCGACCCCCATCATCGCTGCACCCTCCGGGAGCGGGAACGGGAACGGTGGGCGGCTAAGCATCTCTCCTGTGCCGGCAGACGCTTTCGAATCCATTCGCATCGCTCTGGTTTTTTAGTACGCTGTCGCGCGGCAAGGCTGAGGATCCGGTGTGACGGTAGTCGACGATCGTCTTCTCGAAAGCAAGATGACCAAGGTGGAGCAGGCGCGAGCCTGGAGCCCACGCGTCATCTCGAAATTCGAGACGCTGATCAGGAGCGCCGACGACCACGCACTCTATCGCGTTAATCCACTGAGCTTTGCTCGCGACCGCGCAATCGCCGAGCCTGAAGCAATCGACCTCTTCCTTCACGCCGCCCGCTGTGGCTTGTTCGACATGAGCTGGGATGTGCTGTGTCCCCAGTCCGGGATGGTGCTCGATAGTTTCGGCGCCCTGCGAACACTGAAGACCCACTACGTCTGTGGCCTGTGCGACGTATCGGGCGACACCGACCTCGACGACTTCATCGAGGTCACCTTCTCGGTATCGCCGAAGTTACGGCGCCTGTCTTACCACGATCCCGAGACGCTCCCGGTCGAGGATTATCACTGGAAGCTCCACTTCGGACATGACGGGCGGCTACCGGGGCAAGACGTTCGCTTTCTTGACGTTCTGCGCGGCTTCGTCCGGGGCATGACGTTTCTGCCGCCCGGCACCACCACAGTGCTCCCCGCCGACCTGGGACCGGGCGCCCTTTCGGGCGTCAACGTGCAGACACAGGCCGCATTCGCCGTGCCAATATCAGGCGATCCGGTGTTGGCGCCGACACTTCTGAAGGTCGATTATGACGGCAAACGCTTCTTGCCGGCGCTGCCCACCGTGCCACCTGGCCCGATCGTTATTGAGGTAGCGAATAGCGGGCCAGTGCGAGGTTCGTTGCTTGTTATCAACTGGCCGCCCGAGCTTGTCGCGTTGAAGGCCAAACCGGCGCTCGATTTCGACCCTTATGTTTCCGGTGGAGCGCTGCTTGCGCGGCAAACCTTTCGCCAGCTCTTTCGGTCCGAACGTGTCGACGAGAAGGAGGGGCTCGGCATCCGGCAGATCACCTTCCTGTTCACGGACCTCAAGGGTTCGACCGCCATGTATGAGCGCCTGGGTGACCTCAACGCCTATGCTTTGGTCCGCGAGCATTTCGCTCTGGTCAACGCCGCGGTTCAGCAACATTGCGGTGCGGTGGTCAAGACGATTGGGGATGCCGTGATGGCTGTATTCTCGCGGCCCTCGGATGCGACATCGGCTGCACTCCACATCTTTGAAGAGATCGATCGGTTCAACGGCGACCATGACGGGCCGGGGATCATCCTCAAGATCGGGGCCCACTGTGGCCCGTCGATCGCCGTGACGCTCAACGACAACCTCGACTATTTCGGCCAGACCGTGAATGTCGCCGCGCGCGTGCAGTCCTTGGCAGAAGCCGGACAGGTCTGCATTTCTGAGGCGCTCTATTCAGCGCCCGGGGTTCGCGAAATGCTTGCCGGTCATCGTGTCGAGGCTTTTGACGCGCCGCTTCGAGGCGTGGAGGGTGATGCAACTGTATATCGCATCATGCGGGATAGTCGTGTCTAGCTTCGCCGATCACGTCGGGAATGCCGTGTCCGCAATGTCTGCTTCTGGAACAGGAGATGCTGGTCGCTACGGCCGAGATCGCGGCACATTGCTTAGGCTTTGTTATTGGCCCTCGCGAAGGATCCAAGTATGGCCATATCTGGCGGAGGGCCACTGCCTGAACGACCATCGACAAACTCAATTCGCAAACACATGAGTAAGCCATTTCGGCTTCGTCACTGGCAACTCCCGCCCGTCCACGGCGGTGCAAGGTTTTGTACGGCTGCCCGACCAGGTCGAACAGGGAATGACGCCTCTGCCCACGCAAAGGTGTCCGATCTGCAGATTGTCGATTGGCTTCACGGGCTGCCTACGGCATGCCGCGTCATCATTTCAATGCTTGGCACAAAGCCCAAAGAGAACATGAGTGAGTGGTCTTTCTACTCGTTCTACAAAAAAGGCCTCGGCCTCCAAAACTGGTTAGATGACAATGTACCTGGGTACATTGTCATAGAGCGGCCAACGGTAGATTTTGCGACCGTCCCGATCGAGACCTGCCAACAGATATTGAGCGACATCCAGACCTGCGAGTCCAACTTCGGCTGCATCTCGGTGATCATGGACTCGGGTGGAGTGGCCTAGAAGGCTATTGGTGGGCGATCCACTCTGAAGATTTCCAGCCGCTGATTGTCCGGGTCGGAAAGGATGCTGTCGTCTGCCGGCTCGAAGGTGAGGACAGGCTCGACGACTTCGAATTTCTAGTGCCGATCGACACGAGTACCTGGCCGAAGGGGACAGAACCGCTGCTCGAAGAGCCGATCTGAGGGATATCTAGGCTCATCCGCCGCCAGTCCCAGAATGACCGCAGTGGGGCCGATTGCTGCCTGTCCGGTCCTAGGGCCGAGGACTAGGTAAGCTGACACCGAGCAGGGAGAGGCCGATGGCAATCAAGCTCGCGCCGGACTCTGCCGGGGCGGTTACATAAGTGCTCCGACGTCGTTGAGCGGCTAGGTTGCCGCAGGCCCCTCAAAGCGCATGCCGGGGTGCTGCTTGCAGGGGTGGAAGTGCGTAGAGCAACATAGCGGCTGATAGCCGGTTAGAGCTTAGTTGCCCGGACAAGCAGAGGCGCCCTGTGAAGGTCAAACGCCCAGTGCTGGGCCGCTCACGTCAGCTGACACCGAACAGAGCGCTGAGCCACGCCATCTGTTCGCGCTCCTGGTAGCCTTGCCCGCCTTCATGGTTGTTGAATTCGTATTCTACGATGGCCTTTTCCCCCGTGTAGGCATTGAACGCGCCATAAACTGTAGAGGGCGGGCAGACTTCGTCCATCAGGGCCACCGAAAACAGCGCTGTCGCCTTGGACTGCCGGGCGAAGTTGACGCAATCGAAATAGTTGAGCGTTTCAAAGACTTTCGCCTTCTTTTCACGATGCTGCGCCAGAAAACGAACGATCTCCAAATAGGGATCGCGCACGGCAGTCTGCACAGCGCGCGGGAAGTCGCACAGAAATGGCACGTCAGGCATTACGGCCTTGACACGCGGGTCGAGGCCGCCAACGGCGAGTGAAATACCGCCGCCCTGGCTGTCACCGCAAACCGCGATGCGTTCGGGATCGATGAAGTCCTTCCCTATGAGCGCATCTATCGCCCGCACACCATCGGTGAGCAGCCGCCGGTAATAGTAGTCATTCTTATCCAGAACGCCACGCGTCATAAAGCCAGGAATGGATGAGGTCGAGCCGACCGGATCCGCGGTCTCACCGACGCTCCAGTCGCTTCCCTGCCCACGTGTATCCATTCGGAAATAGGCAAAACCTGACGCCGCCCAATGCAGTTGCTCATGCGCCAAGCCGCGGCCGCCGCCATAGCCTATATACTGCACGACGAGGGGCAGCCGCCCCTTGCGATGCGTCGGCAAGATTAGCCATCCTTTGATCGGATGACCGCCAAATCCCGGAAACGTGACGTCGAAGGACTGGACCGCCTTGAGCGTCGTGTGCGCCTGCACGATACTGACCTCGTCGCCGGCCTGGCGGGCCTCGGCGATAGTCGACGTCCAGAACTGAGCAAAGTCGCCCGGCATGGGGACATTGCTGACATAAGCGCCCAGTTCGGGTTGGATCAGATCCGGGAACGCCATTGTCCCTCCAAAGTTGAAATAGGAGCAAAGTCGGCGATTAATATGAATGGCTCTGGATTCGGGTCGGCCCTACTATTTACCGGCCCAACAGATTTCGCCATGTCCCTCTGCCATTCTTCCGTCGCGCGGATATCACGTGGCGGCAGACCTCCACCCCGAGGCGCCGCTCGAAAAATGGCGGTGACCGCGCCATCCATATTCCGTTTAGCTGCCCGTCTTGATCAGGGTCCAGAGGCGGTTGAGTACGCGCTGCTCCTTGGACCCGTAGGGAGAAATCGTGAAAAGCTTCTTGAGCGTCTCCTCCGTCGGGTAAACTGACGTGTTCTTCAACACTGCTTCGTCCATGAACTTCTGCGAGGCGAGATTGCCGTTGGCTGTTTGGACATAGTTGGTTGCCTTGGCAATGACTTCCGGCCGCATCAGGTAGTTAATGAAGGCGTGCGCCTCATCGACATGCTTGGCGTCGGCAGGGATCGCCAAGTTATCGAACCACATATAGGTGCCTTCCTTAGGGATTAAGTATTCGATCTTGACCCCGTTATTGGCTTCTTTGGCACGGTTCTTGGCCTGCAATACGTCACCCGACCAGCCGATGCTGATGCATTTGTCGCCATTCGCCAGATCGTTGATGTAGGAAGAGGAGTTGAAGGTACGGACATAGGTCCGGATTCTCACATAGACGTCACCGCCGGCTTCGAGGTCCTCTTTCTTCTTGCTGTCGCCATCCTTGCCGAGATAGTTCATGGAAATGGCAACAGTCTCCTCGGGCGCATCGACAATATTGATGCCACAGCTGTTTAGTTTGGCCGCATTCTCCGGCTTGAAGAGCACGTCCCAGCTGTCGATCGGCACGTCGCCGAGCACGGCTTTCACCTTGTCGACGTTATAGCCGATGCCGGTGGTACCCCACATATAGTTGACGGCATATTGGTTGCCCGGGTCATACTTGGCCAGGCGCGCCATCACGTCGGGCCACATGTTCTTGAGGTTCGGCAGCTTGGACTTGTCGAGCTTCTGGAACACGCCGGCCTCAATCTGGCGGGCCAGGAACGGTCCGGTGGGAACCACCACGTCATAGCCGGACCCGCCGGCAAGCAGTTTGGTCTCAAGAATTTCATTCGAATCGAAGGTGTCATAGACGACCTTGATGCCGGTCTCCTTGGTGAAATCCTCAAGGATGGAACTGTCGATATAATCAGACCAGTTGTAGACGTTGACGACCTTTTCCTGCGCCAACGAGATGCCTGCGGAAAACAGGGCAGCTGTCATCGTGACAACCAGTCCGAATAGCTGTTTCTTCATGAAGATTCTCCTGTTTGGTCCAGCCTGCCATTCCGCCGGCAGGCCAGGTGTTCCACTCTCGAGGTCAAGGCGAGCATTGTTGACCTGCCGATCGTTCCCGATTGTCCGAGGGCCAGCTTGACACCAGTCACCAATCTTCTTCCTTGCGCAGGAAAAAGAGATCATTCCAGCTGAGTCCCTGGCAGGGTTGATTGCTGGCTTCTTAAGCTGCCCTCAAAAGCGCTGACGAAGATGTCGACCTCGCTTCCCGACCAGATCAGTGGCGGGCGGAGCTTGAGGGTGTTCGGCGTCCCTTTGCCGACAAGGATGCTTCGGGCAAGCATGTCTTCTATAAGGCGATCGGTTTGCTGAATTGCCGGCTCTTTGGTGCGACGATCGGTCACCAGTTCAACGCCGGTCATCATACCACGGCCGCGTATGTCGCCGATGATTTCGTACCGTTCAGCCAGGCGGCGCAGTTCATGCCGCAGATATTCGCCTGTCTCAGCGCTCCGCCTGACCACGCTTTCTCGCTCGATGACATCAAGCACGGCCATGCCGGCCGCGCATGCGACGGTATTGCCGCCAAAGGTGCTGAACAGAAGCGGATATGTGCCATTGAGAAACCGCTTCATGAGAGCAGAGCTGAGAATAACAACGCCGAGAGGGTGGCCGTTTCCGACCGGTTTGCCCATCGTTATGACGTCGACATTGTCGTCCTTTAGCCCATTTGCCCTGAACCCCCAGAATGTTCCCATGCGGCCACAACCGGCCTGTACCTCGTCCGCAATGACGAAGCCGCCCGCGGCGCGAACCTTCTCCGCAACGAGATTGAAATAGTTTTTCGGCGCCTGCAAAACCCCGCTCGAGCACAAGGCGGTGTCTACCATGAATGCTGCGGGCCTGTGGCCCCTTTCGCTCAAGGTGGCTATCGCCCGGTCGGCGTCGGCTGCGTACCTTTCAGCGGCTTGCGGGTCGCTGGCGTAAGGCCCCCTGTACATGTCCGGTGCGATCAGGGTTTCAATCCGTTTGGGATGCTCTTCGGCAGGAAGATGACGCCAGCTTTCATTGGAGAGCGCCGTCGTGAGTTCGGTGCATCCATGGTAGGCCTGATCGATGATCAAGCCGCCATCATGCCGGCTGAGCGACATGGCTATCTGCATCGCCAGGTCGTTGGCTTCGCTGCCCGAGTTGACGAAGATGCAGGTGTCGAGGTGATCAGGCAGGTCGGCGGTCAGGCGCGCTGCGTACTCGACCGCCACGTCGCACATGTAGCGCGTATTGGTGTTCAGCGCGCTGGCCTGGCGGTAGATAGCTTTCGCCACATGCGGATGGCAATGACCAAT
The DNA here is from genome assembly GCF_040323315.1 of Mesorhizobium sp. M0047. Lineage (NCBI taxonomy): Bacteria > Pseudomonadati > Pseudomonadota > Alphaproteobacteria > Hyphomicrobiales > Phyllobacteriaceae > Mesorhizobium > Mesorhizobium sp. M0047. The sequence goes on from NZ_JAMYUW010000071.1 coordinate 10,894, forward strand.
CTGGGGGACATTGTTGTAAACATCCAGATAGGCGGTGCCATCGGCGGCATACATCCAGGCCCCGGCAGCGCGCGTGATGTGCAAAGGCTTGTTGTAGAAATGCCATATCGGCCCCAGGTGAGCTTCGCGCTCACGCGTGAGCGCGTCATAGTCATCTGCGAGGCGCTCGCCATCGTTGCTCATAGCGCCATACACCGGAAACCGGCATGCCTGACGAAGCCTGCGGACCGCCTGTGCCCGACCTTGACGGCTCAGCAACTCCATCATTCGAGGGTAGTGGCTGGCGTCTTCGATATGGCGGATGCCAGATTCATCCGTGGCTTCTCTCGCTTCCACGATGACAGTGGCCATCGCGAGACGCAGGAGCATCGCATCGAAGATGAGATCAATCTCATTTTCTTCAAGCGGGTAGGTTGAATCGAAGCCTGATGTCACGTCGCAAAGGTAAGCGATCGGATCGTCATCATATTTTGAGAATGTCTCGGAGGCGGCCACAATGTCCGCAACAATGGAATTATAGCCCATATCGCCAAAATCGATGATACCCACCGGGGATGTACTGTCACTTGGATCGACCAGGATGTTGCCGCCATGCGAATCCTGATGCACGAGTTGCCGGCGCGTCTTCAGCAATTGGGGAAGGGTAAAGCGCTCAGCGCGATCGAAAATCTCCTCGCACAATTGCCGAAGCCCGGCATCGGAGATCTTTGCTATTTGTGGGCGCAAAGACAGGGCACGTGAAATGTCCCAGAGGTGCACATTGCTGTCCGCGTATGGATGAAAAAAATCGCGCAGCGCGTAGGCAAGCCGTCCTACCATTGCACCTATGTTGAACCGGGTGCCGGCGGAAAACGCTTCCTCAACCTGCTCCATGACCTTCCCAGGAAGGAAAGTAAGCACACGCACCATGTGCCGGGAGCCGCGCTCGTCCTCGATCCATTCATAGGGGGCGCCCGCGAGGGAGGGAACAACACGAGGTACCGGAAGGTCCGGATTGCGCTCGAAGATATGGTTCAGGGCTTTGACCTGCATATCCACGACGCCTTCAGGCTCACTTACATTCGATATCTTGACGACGACGTCGCGACCATCGGTGCGCTCGATCCGCCAGGATAGATCGCGCTCGGAAGCCAGTTGCCCGTATGTCCCCTCGAGCCCGTAGCGGGTTGCGACGACGCGCCTTGTCGCTTCCAGCGAAAAATTGGGAAGGTTGCGAAGCAGCAGAGCGTCTGTGCTCATTCCATAACCTGAAGCCAAAGATCAAAACGCTCGACGCGGCGGCCGAATCGCTGGCCCTGCGCATCGCCAGCCGTGCTAGACGCTAGACCTCTGCTGGCGTGGGAAGAATATCATTCAGGGAACCGATACATTGGTTTTTACAAATGCACCCGGTGCGCCTTGATGATCGTGTCGCGGACATAGGCGACGTTGGCAGCCTGTTCGCCTGCGCGCGTGGCGACCTCGATGTCGGCGAAATAGGCCTCATCGGCCATGGGAAGCCGGCGCAGACGCCCCTGCTGTTCGAACAAGCTCGCAAAGTGTAGCGGCAGGACCCCGAGGTAGGCGCCTGACAGAACCATCAAAAGCTGCGCCTCAATGTCAAAGGTTACGCGGTTTGCGGATGAGTCGTCGAAGCGGTGGCGCCGAATACCATACCAATAACCTCTGTGTACCCAGGGATGGCCGTAGCATTCCGCACTCGTAATCGTCTCGTCTTTTCGTTGAAACAACGGATGCGTCGATCCGCAAAATACCGCGTGCTCTTCTCGGTAGATGATTTGGTATTTTACGCTTGCGACTTTGATGTCGGAGCCACCTATTCCAATGTCTATGTCGCTTTCGGCTACCGCCTTCGTTATATCATTGGGCCGCATGATTTTGAGATTCAACTCGATTTCCGGTGCGGTTTCGGAAAGCTCGGCAATTGCTTCGGCAATCCGGAAACTTGGGTCGGTCGCCATGCAGTCGACGATACCGACGCCGACCTTCCCCGCCATCGCGCTTCTGAGGTACGAAAGCCGGGCCGAGTTGGTGTCCAGCATCCCGGTGATTTCCGTACTGATTTCGTAAACTCGACGCCCTTCCTCAGTGAGCGAGAACCCGCGACGTCCCCGTTCGCACAACTTCACGCCTAGCCGCTGTTCGAGCGCGGTCAGATGGTTGGAGACCGTGGGCTGGCTAAGCGACAGTTCCATCTGTGCTGCAGACATGCCGCCATTGCGGACCACGCTTTCAAAGACGCGAAGCAGGTGGAGATCGGATCCCGATATCTTCATGAAAGCAGATTGCACCAAATGCATGGGGTGGCAATTAGAGGAGACGTCCGCGAGCGACGCATCATCAACCCGGTCAACACTGCACGCCGGCAAATCGAACACATGTCCAATACTGCCAACGGGCCCGCCAATGCACGTCCCGATAGGTGCACTGCCGGCTAGTCTCGGCTTAAGAGGTGTCGTCGTTGCCGGGCATTGACGCCGCTACCAAATCCGGATTTATGATACGTGGATACAAAAATACTTTCGGGTGCCAAAGTGCCAGCAGCCTTTTCCGTAGAGCCACGCATGTCCGCCACCGCAGAGGAAGAGGCGTACAGGCATGTCCAGCGAGCCCTTCGCCTCGGCCGCTACAAACCGGGCGACCGCCTCATTCCCGAGGAGATTGCGGCCGAGATCGGCATGAGCCGCATGCCAGTGCGGGAAGCCTTTCGACGCCTGGCCTCCGACGGACTGGTGGTTCTGCGCCCTAATCGGGGATGTGTCGTCGCCGGCCTGACGGTTGATGAGCTTTACGAGACTTTCGAAATACGCTCGGTTCTGGAGGGACTCGCCGTCAGGCTGGCGATGCCACGGATCGATGAGGAGGAACTGGAGGAGCTCGAGCGACTGCTCGATCGCATGGAACGCGCAGGCAAAAGCGGCAGCAGCGACTGGGTGGTCCGCCATCAGGAATTTCATGGCCGAATCTGTGCGCTCAGCCGCAGGCCCAAGCTCATCCACCAGATTTCGGCACTGCATGTGGTGATAGAGCCTTACATGCGCCTCTGGTTCGATGACTCCGACAAGCCGCTCTCTGCACGCGAGGAGCATGCTACGGTTATCGCGGCCTTGCGTTCCGGAGACGAACGTCACGCGGAACAGGTGATGCAAGATCATATTCTCGGCACAGCACCCATCCTGGCCGAGTTCGTGACTCCGAGCCCGTGATCAAAGCCGGCAGGAGAAATGGCCTTAAACCGGCAAAAGACCGGAACCGGCCACCGGAACAGCCAGATCAGCCTAAGAAAGGGGAACATACATGAAAATTCATCGCATGGCCGCCGTCGCGACCGTATTCGGCATGCTCAGCTTCGTGCATACCACGTTCGCACAGGACGCGCCAAAGGCTATAACAATCGCCACCGAGGGTGCCTACGCTCCCTGGAATTTTACCAATGCAGACGGCAAGCTCGACGGTTTGGAGATAGACCTCGCCAACGATCTTTGCGCACGGATGAAAATCAAATGCACCATCATCGCTCAGGACTGGGACGGTCTTATTCCATCACTGAAGGTCGGCAAGTTCGATGTGATCATGGCCGGCATGTTCATCACGCCGAAACGCCTTGAGACCATCGACTTCACGCAGCCTTATGCGATCGATCCGGGCGGGTTCGCAGTCGCCAAGGATAGCGACCTCGGTAAACTCGGCGTTTCAGCTGAGAAATTCAAGCTGGACGATGAGACTGCTTCCAAGGCCGCCATCGACAAGTTGAAGCCGCTGCTGAAGGGCAAGGTGGTCGGCGTCCAGGCGGCGACGGCCATGCTCGAATTTCTGAAGAAATACTTCGGCGACACGGTGGAAATTCGCGAATACAAGACGACCGAGCAGCATGATCTCGATTTGGCGGCGGGCCGCATCGATGCAATATTCGCTCAGAAGACAGCACTTGCCGCGACGCTCGCAAAACCTGAATTCTCCGGCTTCACGCTTGCAGGTCCGGGATTTGTCGGCGGCCTGTTCGGCGCCGGAACTGGTGCGGGACTGCGCAAGGAAGACACCAAGCTCAAGGAGATGCTGAACGACGCGATCAGCGCCGCGATCACCGATGGCACCATCAAACGCATCTCCGAGAAATGGGTGAAAACGGACGTGACGCCGGTCAAGTAGGCACGGACGGACCTGTCCGGCCGGATTGGTATAAATCGACCGGTCGGACGCCGCGCTGCAAGATTCGGTTCACATGATGGATACATTGCATATCCTTTCCCTGGGCAAGGGCGGCTGGGGCGGCGCCTTGCTGCTGGCAGCGGGCGTGACGTTTGCGCTTTCCGTCCTCGGCTTCCTGCTCGGCGCCGTCTTCGGCGCAGTGGCAGCAGGAGGCCGGCTCTCGGCGAGAGCTCTCCCGTCATGGCTCGCCAAGGGCTACGGCACGGCGTTTCGGGGCGTACCCGATCTGCTGACGATCTATCTGCTGTATTACGGCGGAAGCATTGCCCTGACGCAGCTCGGCAAATTCTTCGGCGGCGCCGGCTTCATCGGACTGCCGGCATTTGCGACGGGCGTCCTGGCAATCGGCATCATTTCGGGCGCCTATCAGGCGGAGGTCTATCGCGGCGCGTATCTCGCCGTCGATCTCGGCCAGTTTGAGGCTTGCAAGGCGCTCGGCCTGTCCCGCTTCCAATCCCTGCGCCTCGTCCTCGTGCCGCAACTGATGCGGCACGCCCTGCCGGGCCTTGGCAACGTTTGGCAGCTCGTGCTCAAGGATTCAGCTTTGATCTCCGTGATCGGCTTGGTGGAGTTGATGCGGCAAGCTCAGATCGGCGCTGGATCGATGCGGGAGCCCTTTGTCTTTTATATAGCGGCCGCGACGCTTTACTTCCTCATCGCTGCCGTGACCGGTTCGGTCTTCCGCTACGGCGAGGCTCGGGCGTGGCGAGGGATGGTCCACGCATGATCGACTTCGCCTTCTTTGTGGAGATCATTCCCACCATTCTCTCAGGCTTGCCATTGACGTTGCAACTGGCAGGCTCCTCGATCGCAATCGGCTTTGTCTTGGCCCTGCTGCTCGCACTGGCCCAACAGGGAAACCACAGGATACTGGTGTGGCCCATACGCTCCTTCGTTGCGGTCTTTCGCGGCACGCCATTGCTCGTCCAGATCTTCTTAATCTATTACGGCCTCGGCCAGTTCCGTCCCTCGCTTCAGGCGGTCGGACTCTGGTGGCTGTTCCGCGAGCCCTACTGGTGCGCCATCATCGCGCTCAGCCTCAATACCGCGGCCTATGGAAGTGAAATCCTACGGGGGGCGATACAGGGTGTGCCGCGTGGCCTGACCGAGGCAGCCGCCGCCCTCGGCATGTCACGACTCCTGACATTGCGCCTCGTCGTCCTGCCGTTGGCGCTACGCCAGGCTATCCCGAGCTACAGCAACGAGATCATCCTCATGATAAAGGGCACGTCGCTTGCATCGATCATCACGCTGATGGAGGTGACGGGCATCGCGCAGGGGCTCATTTCGCAAACCTATCGAGCCGTCGAGGTCTTCGTCGCCGCCGGCGCGATCTATCTCACGATCAATTTCACAATCATCTCGGCACTAAACGCGCTGGAAACCTGGCTCACACCCTACCGGGCGCGAGCCTGACAGGTGCCTCTCCGTCATCACCAAGAGAAATAACGAAATGCGCAATTTCGAGAAGCCGACACGATCCGTTGCTGTCTCGCGCCATGCGATGGCGGCGACCTCGCATCCTTCCGCCACCCTCACGGCGCTGCAGATTCTGGAGGCGGGCGGTAATGCGATGGATGCCGGCATAGCCGCCTGCGCGGTACAGTGCGTCGTGGAACCTGGTTCGACCGGTATCGGCGGCGACTGCTTTGTACTCTACGCGCCCAACGGCTCCGACAAGGTCCTCGCCTATAACGGGTCCGGCCGCACGCCGGCGGCCCTCACTGCCGACTGGTTCAATGAGCGGGGTCTGACGGACGTGCCACGCCAGTCGCCAGCATCAGTAACAATCCCAGGGACGATCGACGCATGGACACGCCTCCACGCCGATCACGGAGATCTCCCCTTTGCCGAAGTGCTTGCGCCGGCGATCCGGTTTGCCGAGGAGGGTTACGCCATCACTCCGCGCGTCCATCGCGATTGGTCGTTGGTGGAGGAACTGCTGGCAGCGGACCCTACGGCAGCGCGGATATTCCTTCCTGCAGGGCGAGCGCCGAAAATCGGTGAAGTTCATAGACAGCCCGAACTCGCGGAAACCCTCAAACGCATAGCCGCCGACGGGCGGAGAGGCTTCTACGAGGGGCCAGTGGCCGAGGACATGGCCTCCTATCTGCGCTCGCTGGGCGGCCTCCACACGCTGGAAGACTTCGCGAATGCACGCGGCGAGTATGTGACCCCAGTGACCACTGATTTTCGCGGCTACACGATCCACGAATGTCCCCCGAACGGCCAGGGTATCATTGCGCTCCTGATCCTCAACATCCTCAGCCGCTTCGAGGCAAAGGGGAACCCGCAGTCGGCTGACCGGCTGCATGTCGAGATAGAAGCAACGCGCCTTGCCTATGCCGCCCGCGACGCGTGGATCGCTGATCCAGGAAAGGCGGACGTCCCGGTTGACCATCTGCTGTCCGACGAGCTGGCCGACAGGCTTGCGGGAATGATCGACCTGAGAAAGGCGCTGACCGACCTGCCACCCTTCGAAATGCCGCTTCATCGCGACACGGTCTATATCTCAATCGTGGACCGAAATCGAAATGCGGTAAGCTTCATCAACTCCATCTTCGATAGTTTCGGCACCGGCCTCGTCTCTCCTCGCTCGGGTGTCATCCTGCATAATCGCGGCCAGAGCTTCTCGCTCAAGCCAGGTCATCCCAATCAGATCGGGCCATCGAAACGGCCGCTTCACACGATCATCCCCGGTATGGTGACGCGCAACGGCAGGGTGGAAATGCCGTTCGGCGTCATGGGAGGCTACTATCAGGCGCTCGGCCATGCCCATCTGATATCCAAGGTCCTCGATTACGGAATGGACCTCCAGGGGGCGATCGATCTGCCGCGCGTGATGCCGACATCCAACGGAACGAGAGTGGAGGCAGAGCACACGATTGACGGCTCGACTAAGGCCGAGCTCGAACGGCGAGGCTTCACCTTTACTCCGGCGGAAGAGCCGATCGGCGGCGCTCAAGCGATCCGCATCGACTGGGAGAACGGCACTCTGACCGGCGCGTCGGAGCCGAGGAAAGATGGGATCGCTCTGGGAATCTAGGGCCCCGGGGGGCACGGAGCATAATCTGAGCACTCTGCGTCTGCAGATGAAGAACGAGAAGCTGATCGCGGCTACGCTATCCTCAATCAGCCGGTCGCCAGTTGAGCGTCGAGGGCCTGCGGGCCGCGCTTCGCCACGGATCACATAGGCGGAGAGGTTCGGATATTCGTCCAGGATACCCGACGCTCTTAACCTGAGCAGCGCGAGACAGGTCGCCCGCACTGAACGCACCATCGAGCCAGTTGACCTTGTCAAGACGTCGGGACAGTGTCGCCGGCATCAGGATCTGCGCCGCGTGCTTGGATAGGCCCGAGGCGGACGGGAGCCGAAATTCAGGCGAGCACGGTTATGACAGAATTGCGGACGGACCGGATTTAATCACATTCAAC
>NZ_JAMYUW010000072.1:0-16724 GCF_040323315.1 Mesorhizobium sp. M0047
CCCGCTCAGCCACAAACGACTCAAGGCACGATGGGCCGATCAAAACCTGCTTAGCCTCTTTACTCATATGCGATAGCCCTGCCCTCGAGGGGGAGATGTCGCCGAAGGCGACAGAGGGGGTCGCTTCACGTAAAGCTCCAACCTCCATCTGCCACAAGCAGGTCGCATCCAGTCGAACCGACCCCCTCTGGCCTGCCGGCCATCTCCCCCTCAAGGGGGGAGATCAGCTAATCGTGCCGGTGCCCGAAATGCCGCGCCGCCACCTCGACATGCGTGTGCGACCCATGCGGCTCGAAACGCTCGGTCTCGCTGACGTCGTTCACCGCCTCGTTTGGCCACCAGGTGCCGCCGATGGCGATGCCTTCGCAGACCAACCGCTGGTCGGCGACCAGCGATGCGCCGACCGCGTCGACGAAGGTGAAGCGGCCCGGGCGCTGCCGCAGCACGGCGACATCGCCGACGGTGCCGACCGCCAGCGTGCCGAGATCGGGCCGCGCGATCGCCCGCGCCGGCGTTTGCGTCGCGGCGCTCAAAACCTCGACCAGTGGCATGCCGAGTGCCAGCAGCTTCGACATGCAGACCAGGATGTCGAAGGCCGGCCCGTCGACGCAGTAGAGATGCACGTCGCTGCTGATCACGTCGGGCGCCAACCCTTCCTCGAGCATGGCCCGCGCGACCGCGAAATCGAACGAGCCCATGCCATGGCCAAGATCGAAGATGACGCCGCGCTCTCGCGCCAGCCGCATGTCTGGCCGCACAGCGCCGGAGGCGAACACCGGCGCATTGGGAAACGGCCGGAAACAGTGGGTGAGGATATCGCCCTTGCGCAGGCGCGGCAGTACTTCCGAGCGCCCTGGAGGCGGCTCGTCGATATGCGCCATCAGCGGCAGGCCGGACTGGTCGGCGGCCTCCAGCGCGAGGTCGACCGGCGCGATGCCGCTGGTGCCGCCGGCATGCTTGCCGGAGCGGACCTTTACGCCGACCACGACGTCGCGATGTTCGCGCACTGCCGCGACCACCTCGCGCGGTTCGCACAGCCTGAGATCGCTGCATTCGCCGACCGCTACGGTCTGCGAGAAGCCAAAAATGCCGGCAAAGGAAATGTTGACATAGGCCAGGATGCGGACCTTCGATCGCTCCATGACGTGGCGGCGAAAGCCGAGGAAATTGCCGGCTCCCGCGCTGCCCGCATCGATGAAAGTGGTGGTGCCGCTCTTGGCGGCCAGCCGATCGGCATCGACGCCGAGCGAGGTGCCACCCCAATAAACGTGGCTGTGCAGGTCGACGAGGCCCGATGTGACGATGCAGCCGCCGGTATCGACGACCTGCGCGGCGCGGTCGGCTGGGATATCGGCGTCGATCGCGGCGACCCGGCCATTGGCAATGGCGACATCGCGCGGCGCGTCGATGCCGGGCGCCGGATCGATCAGCCGTCCACCCTTAAGCAGGAGGTCGAATTGCATTGAGGCCACTCCGGTTCGCCGTTCGCTTACAGAGGCCGGTAGGCGACCGCCTCGAGTTCGATCTTGATATCGATCATCAGCCGCGATTCGACCGTGGTGCGGGCCGGCGGGTTCTTCGGAAAGTGCCTGGCATAGACCGCGTTGAAGGCGCCGAAATCGCGCGCATCTTCCAGCCAGACCGTGGTCTTGACCACATCGTCCAGGGTGCAGCCGGCGAGCGCCAGTGCCGCCTTCACATTGGCGAGCACCTGTTCGGTTTGTTCCGAAATGCCGCCCTTGACCACGATGCCATCGCTGCCGATGGGCACCTGGCCGGAGATGTAGACGAGATCGCCGGCCCGCACGGCTGGCGACAACGGCACATGGGATGTTCCGAAAGTCTGCTTGGGCAAGGGATAACCTCCTCTGGTACAGGGACGGGATGCACCCGCTTGCGTCGACATTTACCCCGATCGGGACGATCCTCATAGAACTTTGTTGGAAAGCAACATTCCAGGGAATTCATGTTGCTTTATTACAGAAGCGCTTGCATCGTGCGCCCAATCGGGCCGCCTTGTAGGCCGCAACGGAAAGACGCGTTTGGCAGACCGGAGACAACAGCAATGACCTACGACAAGAACCCGTTTCCGGCAGGCGATGCCGATCGCCACGCGCTATGGGAAATGCTGGTGCGGCGCGACATCGACGCCTTCATCGGCCAGGACTGGGCGATGGTCGAGAACGATTTCGTGACCGAAAGCTTCTTCGGCATGCACGCGCATTTCCTCAGCAATGCCGACGCCTGGCGGCTGCAGTTTCCGCGGCTGGAAGTCTATCGCGACGAGTGGCTGCGTCAGGCCAAGGAGACCGCGGCGACAAAATTCGCCGAGCCGCTGCGCGAGGCGCTGTTTCGCGTCACCAACATGCGCGACATCGATGTCGACGGCGACCGCGCCGTGCTGCACAAGAAATTCGACGGCTCGGTCGCCAAGGCGGACGGCAGCGTCGACAGGCTGAAGTGGCAGACGCTGTATTTCTGCACCAGGGTCGGCGGCAGCTGGAAGATCGCGGGTTTTGTCGGCTACATGCCGCATCCGCTCGGCGGCTAGGCAATTCCGGGAAAGTTTTTTTGCGCTTTCCATGGGGAACTGAGCAAAAACAAATAGCTGGCGAGCCGCGACCGCGACGGCGAGGTCGCCACCATTAGCCGGTTAACTATGCCTGCCGTGGGTCAGGCCTCGGCCGCCCTGCTGCATACGGATTTGTAAGAATGCTGTTGGGCGCCGCGGCAATGTCTATGGTAGAAAAGCCTGCATTCCTGCGGGGACAGCAGCCATGACTGATTTCGCACCGTTGGTTTCCACCGTAAGCGCGGCCTTTCTCGGCTCGTTCGTTGAGGTGGTCGAAGCCTTCACAATCGTGCTCGCGGTCGGCTTGACCCGAGGCTGGCGGCCGGCATTGACCGGCGCTGCATTGGCGCTGGCACTCCTGGCGGCGCTCGTGCTGGCTTTCGGGCCGTTGCTGGCGCTTGTTCCCATCACCGCGCTGCAATTCACGGTCGGCGTCCTGCTCATCCTGTTCGGCATGCGGTGGCTGCGCAAGGCCATTCTGCGCAGCGTCGGGATCGTCCCGCTGCATGACGAGGAGGCGGCGTTCTCGAAGGAAACCGCGGCACTTCGCCAACAGGCCGGCGACCGCCGCGCGGACTACCTGGCCGGGCTGGCGGCATTCAAGGCGGTGCTGCTGGAAGGTGTCGAGGTGGTGTTCATCGTCATCGCGGTTGGCGGCGCACATGGACAAACACTCAACGCCGGCCTTGGGGCGCTGGCAGCGTTCGTCCTGGTGATGATCATCGGCCTCGCCGTCCATCGTCCATTGGCACGCGTTCCTGAAAACGCGCTGAAGTTCGTCGTCGGCGTGATGCTGACCAGCTTTGGCATTTTCTGGACCGGTGAAGGTATTGGCGCCGACTGGCCCGGTGCCGATCTCACATTGCTGGCGATCTTCGCGGTCATGGCGCTCGCATCCTTTGCCATCGTCCACTGGTTGCGCGACACCCATCGCGCTCCAACCGGAGAACACCTTCGATGAGCGTCGTGCGCATCGCTCTCAAGGAGCTTATCGGCATGTTCATGGACGACGGCAGTCTGGCGCTGCTGGCGCTGATCCTGATAGCGGCGGTCACGGCAGCGGTGAAGCTGCTGGCGCTGCCGCCACGGCTCGGCGGCATCCTGCTGCCGATCGGCTGCCTGGCTATTCTGGCGCACAGCGCGCGGCGGGCAGCGGTGCGGCGGCGCTGATCAGTAGAGCGTGACGAAGGCTGGGAACAACAGGCCGGTCGCCCTGAAATGCTCGACCAGTTCGACGGCCGGGAAGATGGCGAGGAAATAGAGGCCGTCCAAAAATGTCCGCTTGAGCGCCCGCGTCGAGAACTGCAGCTCGTCATGGTCGTGGTACAGAAAGGGATTTGGCCAGAACCGGGGCGTGATCTTGATATAGGCAAGATAGACCGGGCCGAATTTGCCCAGCAGAAATTCGGCTTCCTTGCGCGCCGTGGCGCGAAAGATGAAAAAACTCGCAAGGCCCAACGCCAGCGCTGCAAACATCGAGCCGTAGACCAATCCGATGCCGATCGCGCCGATCGTCGAGAAGAAGTAGAGCGGGTTCTGCGTTGTCGAGAACGGTCCCGTCGAGACCAGTTCCTGGTTCTTTTTGCCGCCGACATAGAGGATGCTCCAGAGCCGCCCGACGACGCAGACAAGCACCAGGCACAAGCCGAGAAGTTCGAGCGCTTCGTGCCCGTCCGAGCCCTCCGTCAACCCAGGTTTGGTGAGAAACAGGAGCAGCACCGCCAGCACCGCCGCGACCCGCACGAAGATCAACCGCTTGCGCTGGTCGAAGGCCCGTGAAACCGGCTTGAGGGAAGCGTAGGTCATTCTTGTTTTCCTTGGGCTTCCAAAGCGGGCATTGGCCAAGTTTCGGAGCACTGATCACCACATTGATGGCGGATGCAAGGCCCTCGCATTTCATCAGCGCATCGCGAGGCATTCGTAAAGGTCTTTTGCGCAGCCCATGCCCATTCTTACGAATTTGTATGCCGCAGGACAGGCTGAGGTGAACTCTGCTGCCTACGGTGCGGCATGCCGGCTCGGCTCTGCTGCGCCGCGATCGAAGATTTCGGGATATCCGCCATGCTCTCGCCCAACAGACAACAACCCGCCGCGCCGACCCAGAACAGGGTTCCCGACGTCACGCTCGACTTCTGGCTTGTCAAACTGATGGCGGTCACCACAGGCGAGACCGCAGCCGACTATCTCGCCGTCAACCTTGGGCTTGGGTTGACCGTCACATTGCTGGTCATGAGCGGCGTCCTGGTAGCCGCGCTTGTCGCCCAATTCGCGCAGAAACGCTACGTCCCATGGGCATACTGGCTGGCGGTGGTACTGGTCAGCGTCGTCGGCACGCTGGTGACGGACAACCTCGTCGACACTTTCGGCGTACGCCTTGAGACGACGACAATTGCCTTCTCGGTGGCGCTCGCCGCGACATTCGCGGTCTGGTACGCCAGCGAAAGGACGCTGTCGATCCACACCATCTTCACCACCAGGCGCGAGATCTTCTACTGGCTGGCGATCCTCTTGACCTTCTCGCTCGGCACCGCCGCCGGCGATCTCGTCGCCGAAAGCTTCGACATGGGCTACCTCACCACGGGGCTGCTGTTCGGCGGCGTCATCGCGCTCATCACGCTCGCCTACTGGCTGCTCGATCTGGACAGCATCCTGGCCTTCTGGCTCGCCTACATCCTGACGCGGCCGCTTGGCGCCTCCTTCGGCGACCTGCTGTCGCGGTCGACCGGGCATGGCGGCCTGGGCTTCGGCACCACCTTCACCAGCCTGCTCTTCCTCGGCGGCATCATTGCCGTCGTCCTCCACATGACCCTGATGGGCGACGAAGCCGACAAAATCCTGCTGGAATCGGACTGACTCAGGGCGCGGATGTGCTTGCGTTGACCGACCGTATGCCTTGGCAGCGCTCCGAACCCCTGCGCGCTCGTGACATCCTAGGAACGGCCCCATGCCGGTGGTAGCTTGCCAATCTCGGCAACGGACCGGACCTTTCATGCGACTGCTTCTCGTCGAGGACGACCACAGGACGGCTGACTACATCGTCAGGGGGCTGACCGAGGCCGGCCATGTCTGCGACCTGCTTCGCAACGGCCATGACGGGCTTTTCGCGGCGACCAGCGGCAACTATGACGTGATTATCGCCGATCGCATGATCCCCGGTCTCGACGGCCTGTCGATGATCAAGTCGGTTCGCGCAGCCGGCGTGGGGACGCCGGCGATCTTTCTCACCTCCGTCGGCGGCGTCGACGACCGCGTCGAAGGGCTCGAGGCGGGCGGTGACGATTATTTGGTCAAGCCCTTCGCCTTTTCCGAGCTTCTCGCCCGCATCAATGCGCTTGGCCGCCGGCCGGCGGCGCAGGAGCAGAAGACCGTTCTGCGGGTTGCCGATCTGGAGATGGACCTGATCATGCGCCGCGTTATCAGGCGGGGCCAGCCGATCGACCTGCAGCCGAGGGAGTTCAGCCTGCTGGAAGTGTTGATGCGCGGCGAGGGCCGCGTCATCACCCGCACCATGCTTCTGGAGCGTGTCTGGGATTTTCATTTCGATCCCAGGACCAGCGTCGTTGAAACCCATATCAGCCGGCTACGGGCCAAGGTCGACAAACCCTTCGGAACCCAGCTCATCCATACGGTCCGCAACACCGGCTACAGCCTGCACGCGCCGTCATGACCGGAACATGGTCCCGCCTGCTGCGCAGCACGCCGTTCCGGCTTGCCTTGACCTTCGCCTTCCTGTTCGTGCTGGCCTTCGTGCTATCGGGCGCCATCGTCTACCAGATGATGAGCGCCGATCTTGCCGAGCGGCTCGACGACACCATCAAGGAGACTTACGCGGTCGTCGCCGCGACCTATGGCGACAATGATCTCAAGGAGCTGGTGGAGACCGTCGGCAGCCACTCCATGCGCAGCCTCAAGAAGGAGCAGCTATTTTCGCTGACCGACGCGGCCGGCAACCGCCTGGCCGGCAATTTCACCGCGGCGGGGCTTCCCGACGGCTTCTCGATGTTCGATGCCGAGATGCCCGGGGTGCCGCCCGGCGCCGAGTACCGCGCCTATTCCGGTCCGGTCGGCGGCAACACCTTGACCGTCGCCTTCAGCCTTTCCGAGACGGAGGAGCTGGAGACGATCGTGCTGATGAGCTTCGGCTGGGGGACGCTCATCATCACCGGGCTGGCGGTCGCCGGTGGCGCCCTGCTTGCCTCACGTGTCCAGCGCCGTCTCGACGGCATCGCCGCCACCATGGTGGATGTCTCGCATGGACGGCTGGACACCCGCATTCCGCTGACTGGCAAGGGCGACGATATCGACATCGTCTCAACCCAGGTCAACGCCGCGCTCGATCGACTTTCGTCGCTGGTGGAAGGCATGAAACAGGTCAGCGCCAACATCGCGCACGATCTGAAGACGCCGCTCAACCGGCTGCAGATGATCCTCGACAGCGCGTCCGAAAAGAACCTGTCCGGTCAAAAAATCGCCGGTGAGCTGGCCGAGGCGCATGCCGAGAGCCTGCAGATCAACGAGACCTTCGACGCGCTGCTGCGCATCGCCCAGATCGAGGCCGGCGCGCGCCGGGCGCGGTTCAGCGATGTCGATCTTGGCGAGGTGCTGCAAACCATCGCCGAGATCTACACCGACGTGGCCGAGGACGACGGAAAATCGCTGTCGTTGGCGCAATGGCAGGAAACGACGGACCGGATCCACGGCGATCGCGAGCTGTTGACGCAGATGTTCGCCAATCTGGTCGAGAACGCGCTGCGCCATTGTCCATCAGGCACGTCCATCAAACTGTCGGTGACGCGCCGGGGCGACCGCGTTGTCGCCAGCGTCGCCGACAGCGGTCCCGGCATTCCCGCCGACGAGCGCGACAAGGTCTTCCAGCGGCTCTACCGGCTCGACCACAGCCGCTCGACACCGGGCAGCGGACTGGGTTTGAGCCTTGTCAGGGCCGTCGCCGATCTGCATGGCGCATCGATTACGCTCGAGGATTGCCGGCCCGGCCTAGCCGTGGCGGTGAGCTTTCCGATAGTAATGGATTGATAGGCGAAAGCCGAAATGACGGCCGATCTCCCCCCTTGCGGGGGAGATGCCTGGCAAGGCAGAGGGGGGTGCTGTCCTGCCGACCTGCCGATTTCTGGCATCACGTCAAAACAACTGGGCAAGGTTGGCGCCTGTACACCCCCCTCTGGCCTGCCGGCCATCTCCCCCGCAAGGGGGGAGATCAGCAGCTTCACCGCTCCCCGCCCTCACCGATCGATCCGCGTCGACAGGATGATCGAAGACAAGGTCCGCTCGACCCCGTCCATGGCGCCGATCAGGTCGAGCAGCAGGTCGAGATCGCGGATCGACGGCGCGTCGACGATGACGATCATGTCGAAATTGCCGCTGACCGAATGGAGCGTCCTGACCGGTGCCAGTGCGCGCAGGCCGCGCACCACCTTGTCGGCGAGTTTGGGTGTCACGGTGAGCAGCACATGCGCCCGGACCAGCCCCTGCTCATAGTCCGGCGCCAGCCGCACACCATAGCCTGTGATGATGCCGCGTTGCTCCAGCCGTTCGAGCCGGCTCTGCACGGTCGTGCGTGACACGCCGAGCCGCCGCGCGAGATCGGCGGTCGAGGCGCGCGCGTTCTCGCGCAGCAGCGAAAGCAGGGCCTGTTCGGCGTCACTGAGCATTTCGACGATTCCTGTCGGCAGATCGCGCAATCATGGTTTCGCTTCGAACAATTCCACGCTTCCTTTCGACGGGCAAGCTGCGATCCTCATCCATGTCGCCCAAAAGCATGCCCACGGGCCCGACCCGAGGGTGCGCAGCGGTTTGGGACAACGACATGCATTGAACAGAAAATGTGAGGGATCGGTCATGAAGAAAGTAGTTGTTGTCGGCGCCGGCAAGATAGGCTCGACCATTGCCGAGATGCTCGCCGCCACCGGGGATTATCAGGTCACGCTCGTCGACCGCTCGGCGGCGCAGCTCGCTGCTGCCGAACTGCCGGCCAGGATTGCGACGCTGGAGCTCGACATCGAGGTATCCGGCACGCTGGAAGCGGCCCTCGCCGGCAAGTTCGCGGTGCTGAGCGCCGCCCCCTTCCATTTGACCACGCGCATCGCCGAGGCGGCGGCCAGTGCCGGCGTGCACTATCTCGATCTTACAGAGGATGTCGTCTCGACTCGCCGGGTCAAGGAACTGGCGCGCTCGGGCAAGAGCGCCTTCATCCCGCAATGCGGCCTGGCGCCGGGCTTCATCTCGATCGTCGCCAACGACCTCGCCAGCCGCTTCGACACGCTGGAAAGCGTGCGCATGCGCGTCGGTGCCCTGCCGCAGTACCCGTCCAACGCGCTGAACTACAATCTGACCTGGAGCACCGACGGCGTCATCAACGAATATTGCGAACCCTGCGAGGCGATCGTCGAGGGCGAGCTGGTCGAAGTGCCGCCGCTGGAGGAGCGCGAGGAATTCTCGCTCGACGGCGTCACCTACGAGGCCTTCAACACCTCCGGTGGGCTGGGCACGCTGGCCGAGACGCTGAAGGGCAAGGTGCGCACGCTGAACTACCGCACTATCCGCTACCCCGGCCATGCCGCCATCATGAAGGCGCTGCTCAACGACCTTGGCCTGCGCCACCGCCGCGACGTGCTGAAGGACATCTTCGAAAGCGCCCTGCCGGCGACGCTGCAGGACGTGGTCATCGTCTTCGTCACCGTCTCCGGTCGCAAGAATGGCCGCCTGCTGCAAGAGACCTACGCCAACAAGATCTACTCCCAGCGGGTTGGCCAGGTGGTGCGCAGCGCCATCCAGATCACCACCGCGTCCGGCATCTGCGCCGTGCTCGACATGCTGGCCGACGGCAGCCTGCCGGCGACCGGCTTCGTCAAGCAGGAAGACATCGCGCTCGACGCCTTCCTCGCCAACCGCTTCGGCCGCGCCTATGCCCAGCACGAGATGGCGAGCCGTCTGGCAAGCTGAGCGCCTAATCTCCCCCCTTGAGGGCGAGATGTCGCCGAAGGCGACAGAGGGGGGTCGCCGCGCGTCAAGCGCCAACCTCCATCTGTCGCAAGGCAAGGAGGGTCGCATCCAGTCGAACCGACCCCCCTCTGGCCTGCCGGCCATCTCCCCCTCAAGGGGGGAGATCACACCGCCTCAAATATGCAGCGCGTGCCCCAGCGCCTTGAGCGCGGCTTCCTGGAAGCCTTCGCCTTGCGTCGGATGGGCATGGATGGTGCCGGCGATGTCCTCCAGCCTTGCGCCCATTTCAAGCGCCAGCCCAAACGCCGCCGCCAGTTCCGACGCGCCTTGCCCGACCGCCTGGATGCCGAGCACCAGATGGTTGTCCGCCCGCGCCACGACGCGAACGAAGCCGTCCTCGCCGAGCTTCGTCATCGCGCGGCCATTGGCGGCGAACGGGAACATGCCGATCTTGAACTCGCCGCCGAGCGCCTTGGCCTCTTCCGGCGACAGGCCTGCCGTCACCAGCTCGGGATCGGTGAAGCAGACAGCGGGAATGGAGCGCTTGTCCCAGCTGCGTTTGTGGCCGGCAACGATCTCGGCGACCATTTCGCCCTGCGCCATCGCCCGGTGCGCCAGCATCGGCTCGCCGGTGACGTCGCCGATGGCAAAGATGCCGCGCATCGAGGTGCGGCACTGGTCGTCGATGCGGATGAATTTGCCCGCCAAGTCGAAGTCTATCTGCTCGAGCCCCCAGCCTTCAGTCACCGGCTTGCGGCCAACCGTCACCAGGATTTTGTCGGCGGCGACCTTGGTGCTCTTGCCGTCGGATGTCTCGACCAGCAGCGCGCCACCCTTGGTTCCCTTCGCCTTGACGCCCGTCATCACCTCGATGCCGAGCGCGGAGAGCCGCTTGACCACAGGCCGGGTGAGTTCGGCGTCATACTGCGCCAGCACCCGTGGCAAGGCCTCGACCACGGTCACTTTGGCGCCCATCTTGGCGAAGGCGATGCCGAGTTCCAGTCCGATATAGCCGCCACCGACGACCGCGAGTTTTTTCGGCATTTCGCTTAGCGCCAGAGCCTCCGTGGAGGAGATCACCGGCCCGCCAAAGGGCAGGAACGGCAGTTCGACCGGGGCCGAGCCGGTGGCGATGACGATCGCCTCGGCGCGGATCACTTGGCTACCGGTCTCGGTCTCGACCGCAACGGTCTTGCCGTCACGAAAAGTCGCCCAGCCGTGCACGGTCTTCACGCCGGCCCTCTTGAGCAGGCCGGCGACGCCGCTGTTGAGCCGGCTGACGATGCCGTCCTTCCAGGCGATTGTTTTGGCAAGGTCCAGCGTCGGCGCGGTGACCGAGATGCCGAGCGGGCTTTCGCCGCCGGCCATGTGCAAGACCTTCTCGAACTCTTCCGCGGCATGGATCAGCGCCTTGGACGGGATGCAGCCGACATTGAGGCAGGTGCCGCCCGGTTTGCCGGCTTCCACGATCACCGTGTCGACGCCGAGCTGGCCGGCACGGATGGCGCAGACATAGCCGCCCGGACCGGCGCCGATGACGAGCAGCTTGCAGGAGATTTCTTTCATGATGGCATCCTAACTATTTGTCGCGCCTGCTCGAAAAGAGCGCTCTGCAGCGATCCTTCGCGCCCCCCTTGAAGCCCGTAATCTCCCCCCTCGAGGGGGAGATGTCGCCGAAGGCGACAGAGGGGGTCGCCGGGGCGTAGAGCGCCAGCCTGCATCTGTCGCGCAAGGCGGTCGCGTCCAGTCGTACCGACCCCCTCTGGCCTGCCGGCCATCTCCCCCTCAAGGGGGGAGATTACGCACTCCACTGCTTTCGCTAACTTTCAACATCGTAAGAAGAAAACCGGCCCGACAGAGCACAGGGGGGCGCTGTCCCGCCGACATCTCCGCCCTCAATCCAGGAAAATCAGTGCCGGCGTTTCCAGCAGCGTCTTGATGCGCTGGATGAACACCGCCGCGTCCCAGCCGTCGATGACGCGATGGTCGAAGCTGGACGACAGGTTCATCATCTTGCGCGGGATGAACTGGGTGCCGTCCCACACCGGCCGCACCATCATCTTGTTGACGCCGATGATCGCCACTTCCGGATGATTGATGACCGGCGTCGTCGCCACGCCGCCCATGGCGCCAAGCGAGGTGATGGTGATGGTCGAGCCGGACAGCTCGTCGCGGGTTGCCGTGCCCGACTTGGCCGCCTCGGCCAGCCTGATGATCTCGGCGCCGCACTCCCAGATGTCGCGCGCCTCGGCATGCTTGACCACAGGCACCACCAGCCCCGACGGCGTCTGCGCGGCGATGCCGATATGAATGCCGCCATGCTGGTGGATAATGCCGGCCTCGTCGTCGAACAGCGAATTGAGATTGGGCTGGTCCGATATCGCCTTGACCATCGCCCGCATCAGGAACGGCAGCAGCGTCAGCTTCGGCCGCTCCACGCCCGGGCGCTTCTCCTTGTTGAGCGCGGCGCGCAGCTCCTCCAGCGCGGTGACGTCGATCTCCTCGACATAGGTGATGTGCGGGATGCGCGATTTCGACAGCATCATCTTCTCGGCGATCTTGCGCCGCAAGCCGACCACCTTGATGTCCTCGACCGCGTCGTTGCGGGCGAGGCCGGACATCCTGGCGACCTGCGGTCCGCGTGCCAGGAAAGCATCGATGTCCTCATGGCCGATGCGGCCGGCCGGGCCGCTTCCCGCAACCTGCCGCAGATCGATGCCGGCCTCTTTCGCCCGCAGGCGAACAGCCGGCGACGCCAGCGGCTTTTCACCTTCGGGACGCGGCGCGCCGGCGGGCCCGACAACTCTGGACGTCGGCGCAGTACCCCCACCCCTAGCCCCTCCCCACAAGGGGGAGGGGGATTCTGTCTCGGCCGCCCGTATGCGGGTATCTGATTCCCTGGCGCCGGTAATTCTTGGCGCATTCTTGGACGTGGCTGACTTGGCGTCGGCCTTCGTGGTTGAAACGCGTCCCCCTCCCCCTTGTGGGGAGGGGCTAGGGGTGGGGGTGCTCTCGGCCGTGACTTTTGCCGACGTCGCACCACCCGCAACATTGCCCTCGCCCGCCACCTTCAGCCGCACGATAGGCGAGCCGATCGCCACCGTGTCGCCGATCTCGGCGCCCAGCCACAGGATTTCGCCATCGACCGGCGACGGAATTTCGACCGTCGCCTTGTCGGTCATGACGGCGGCGAGCACGCTGTCCTCGCGCACGATGTCGCCGACCTTGACGTGCCATTCGACCAGTTCGGCCTCGGCGACACCCTCGCCGACATCGGGCAGCTTGATGATGTGCTCGCCCATCTCAGGCCTCCATGGTTTCGATGAGAGCGCGGCCAACGCGGGCGGGGCCGGGGAAATAGTCCCACTCCTGCGCATGCGGATAGGGCGTATCCCAGCCGGCGACCCGTGCCACCGGCGCCTCCAGATGGTAGAAACAGTTTTCCTGCACCAGCGCCGACAGCTCGGCGCCGAAGCCCGAGGTCAGTGTCGCCTCGTGCACGATGACGCAGCGTCCCGTTTTTTTCACCGAAGCCACGATGCTGTCGAGGTCGAGCGGCAACAACGTCCTGAGATCGATGATCTCGGCATCGATTCCGGTTTCCTCGGCGGCGGCCTGCGCGACATAAACCATGGTGCCATAGGCGAGCACGGTGACGGCTGACCCTGGCCTGCGGATCGCCGCCTTGCCGAGCGGCACCGTGTAGTGGCCGTCGGCGACCTCGCCGAGCGCATGCTTCGACCATGGCGTCACCGGCCGGTCGTGATGGCCGTCGAAGGGGCCGTTGTAGAGTCGCTTGGGCTCCAGGAAGATCACCGGGTCCGGGTCCTCGATCGCCGCGATCAGCAGCCCCTTGGCGTCATGCGGGTTGGACGGCACCACGGTCTTCAGCCCCGACACATGGGTGAACAGCGCTTCCGGGCTCTGGCTGTGCGTCTGGCCGCCAAAAATGCCGCCGCCGGTCGGCATCCGCACCACGATCGGGCAGGTGAAATCGCCATTGGAGCGGTAGCGCAGCCGCGCCGCTTCCTGGGTCAGCTGGTCGTATGCCGGATACATGTAGTCGGCAAACTGAATCTCCACGCACGGTTTCAAGCCATAGGCGGCCATGCCGATGGCCGAGCCGACGATGCCGGATTCGCTGATCGGCGCATCGAAGCAGCGGCTCTTCCCGTATTTGGCCTGCAGGCCTTGCGTGCAGCGGAAGACGCCGCCGAAGAAGCCGACATCCTCGCCGTACACGACGACTTTGCTGTCGCGTGCCATCGACACGTCCATGGCGTCGCGGATCGCCTCGATCATGGTGCGTCTCGGCATGGCTCAGACTCCCGCCTGCTGGCGCTGGCGCCGCAGATGCGGCGGCATCTCGGCGTAGAGGCCCTCGAACATGTCGCGCGTCGACGGCTTGCCGCCGGCGTGCAGCGTGCCGTGGCTTTCCGCTTCTTTCTGCGCCGCGATCACCGTGTCGAGGATTTCCGCCTCGGCCTGGGTGTGCCGCTCCTCCGACCAGACACCGAGCGCGATGAGGTGGTTCTTCAGCCGCACGATCGGGTCGCCGAGCGGCCAGGCGTCGGATTCGGTCTTCGGCCGGTAGGCGGAGGGGTCGTCCGAGCTCGAATGCGCGCCGGCGCGGTAGGTGACATATTCGACCAGCGTTGGCCCGAGATTGCTGCGCGCACGCTCCGCCGCCCATTTGGCGACCGCATGGACAGCGAGATAGTCGTTGCCGTCGACGCGCAGCGACGGGATGCCGAAGCCGAGGCCCCTCGCCGCGAACGTGCCCGAGCCACCGCGCGCGATGCCCTGGAAAGTCGAGATCGCCCACTGGTTGTTGACCACGTTGAGCACGACGGGTGCCTTGTAGGTGGAGGCGAACACCAGCGCCGAATGGAAGTCGGACTCCGCCGTCGAGCCGTCGCCGATCCAGGCCGCGGCGATCTTCGAATCATTGCTGATGGCCGAAGCCATCGCCCAGCCGACCGCCTGGATATACTGCGTCGCCAGATTGCCGGAGATCGAGAAGAAGCCGTGCTCTTTCGACGAATACATGATCGGCAATTGCCGGCCCTTCAGCGGATCCGCCTCGTTGGAATAGATCTGGTTCATCATCGTGACCATCGGATAGCCGTCGGCGATGAGCAGGCCGGCCTGCCGATAGGTCGGGAAATTCATGTCGCCCGGCGCCAGCGCCTTGCGGAAGGCGCAGGACACCGCCTCTTCGCCCAGATTCTGCATATAAAACGAGGTCTTGCCCTGGCGCTGCGCCATCTGCATGCGCGCGTCGAAGGTCCTGAGCGTCATCATGTGGCGCAGGCCGGCCAAAAGCTCGTCGCTGGAAAGCAGGCCGGCCCAGGGCCCAACGGCTTCGCCATTGCGGTTCAGCACGCGGATGATCGAGAAGGCATGATCGCGGATGGTGCGCGGATCGGCAGAGATTTCGGGGCGCGACACCGAGCCGGCCTTCGGGATCGGCACATTGGAAAAGTCAGGCGTTCCGCCCGGTCGCACTTCCGGCTCCGGAACGTGAAACCGCAACATCCCAGCATCGGCCATGACCAAGTCCTCCAATGTTGCCTGGCGCCGATAGTTGCATATCTGCACGGCCAGTGCGAATTCGTCGGGCAAGCCTTCAGTCCCGGCCACGCCGGTCGATGCAGCCTCCCCAACACCAAGATGTAGATATGTCTGCGAAATTTCTTGTCGATGTTGGGGTGTGGCGCGCAATTAGGGGGAAGGTTGCGCTGGGTTTGCGGTCAGATAAGGCAAGTCGGTGGGTGGATGCTCACCTTGCAGCGTTGATAGTAGGTGAAAGCGGCGAAGCGGCTAATCTCCCCCCTCGAGGGGAGATGTCGCCGAAGGCGACAGAGGGGGTCGCCCAACGTGAAGCGCCAACCTCCATCTGCCGCAAGGAGGTCGCATCCGGTCGAACCGACCCCCTCTGGCCTGCCGGCCATCTCCCCCTCGAGGGGGAGATTACGCGCACCATCCTTTGCCCCAGCCACCGCAGCCCCGTTCACGCCGACCCCGCCCTGTGCTAACCAACCCGCCATGGCACAGAAGAAAGCTTATGAGGTCGATGGTTGGCTGGCGCGGCCGGACCAGCGCATCTCCATTATCCTGCTTTATGGCCCCGACCGCGGCCTCGTCTCGGAGCGCGCGAAGGCTTTTGCCGGCAAGACCGGCCTGCCGCTCGACGATCCCTTCTCGGTGGTCCGGCTCGAAGGCTCGGAGGTCGACCGTGACGCGGGCCGGCTGCTCGACGAAGCCCGCACCGTGCCGATGTTTTCCGACCGGCGGCTGCTCTGGGTGCGCAATGCCAGCGGCCAGAAGGCGCTGGCCGACGACGTCAAGGCGCTGACGGCAGAGCCGGCACGTGATGCGATCATTCTCATCGAGGCCGGCGATCTGAAGAAGGGCGTCGGGCTTCGCGCCATCGTCGAGGCCGCCGACAATGCCATGGCTTTGCCTTGCTATGCCGACGAGGCCCGCGACATCGACGCCGTCATCGACGACGAGTTGCGCAAGGTCGGCATGTCGATGACCATGGAGGCGAGACAGGCGCTGCGCCGCAATCTCGGCGGCGACCGGCTGGCCTCGCGCGGCGAGATCGAGAAGCTCGTGCTCTACGCCCATGGCCAGCAGGAGATCGGCCTTGAAGAGGTCAAGGCGATGTCGGGTGACGTTTCCGGCGCCTCCTTCGATGACGCGGTCGACGCACTGCTCGAAGGCAAGATCGGCGACTTCGACACCGCCTTCACGCGGCATTGCCAGTCCGGCGGACAGCCCTTCCTGGTGCTGTCCTCGGCGATGCGGCAGTTGCAGCAGATCCAGGCCATGCGGGGCCAGATGGATTCGGGCGGCCGCAATGCGGCTTCCGTCGTTGCCGCCGCCCGTCCACTAGTGTTTTTTTCGCGCCGCAAGCTGGTGGAGAAGGCGCTGGAGCGCTGGAGCACCGAAGCGCTCGGCCGCGCACTAACGCGCCTGCAGACGGCGGTCCTGCAGACGCGGCGAAGGCCGGATCTATCGGTCGCGCTGGCGCGACAGGCGCTGCTTGGCATTGTGGTGGAAAGCAGCCGATTGGCACAGCGCGCCTGATCTCCCCCCCTCGAGGGCAGGGGAATCGCATATGAGTAAGAGTAAGTCTTGCGTTGAGTGGAAAGGTTGATTCTTTAGGGGCCTTCTCTTTGAAGAG
>NZ_JAMYUW010000073.1:0-15756 GCF_040323315.1 Mesorhizobium sp. M0047
AGGTCCACAATGCCGATGGCGATTGCGTCTGCCCCAAGGGTACGGAAGTCAGGGACAACGCCTGCCGTCCGATCCGGCCGAAGCCTGAGCAGTGCACGATCCGTGGCCAGGTCCACGACGCCAACGGCGATTGCGTCTGCCCGAGGGGTACCGAAGTGCAGGGCAATGCCTGCCGGCGCAAGCAGCCTGATCTGCAGCAGTGCGACATACGCGGCCAGGTCCACAACAAGCGCGGCGAGTGTGTCTGTCCGCGTGGAACCGAAGTGATCAACGGTGCGTGCCGCAAGCCCAGCCAGGAGGTGGAATGCGCACCGGGCTCGCAGATGATCGATGGCCAGTGCCAGCCGATCATCAGGCGGCACTGCCCGGACGGCACGATCGGGCGGTATCCGAACTGCCGCCCAGTCCGCGGGCAACCGTCGCTGGAGCTCAACCCGGGCCTGCTGCTGCAGCTACTGCCAAGGCGCATGCCACAGGCCGAACAGCAGCAGGATCCGGCTCCAAACAGAATGCTGAAACTCCAGCAGCAATAACCGGCTGCTCGACGCCAGACCAGAACCCGCCGGAGCAATCCGGCGGGTTTTTCGTCAATGCTCGGGGCAAGCGTAAATTGGCTGCAACACGATCGGAGACGCCGCAACGCCACGCCAGCCCGTGCAGCGACCGCGCCTGCGCACTCGACAAGTCACCCGTGGCGCATTAGGCAGTCGATAGAGTGGCCGGACGAAAAGGGCGCTCGGAAAGGCGGCACCTGTGAGCAAAAAGACCCTGATCGCACCTTCGGTGCTGGCGTCGGATTTTTCCAAACTCGGTGATGAGGTCGAAGCGGTGGTGGCGGCCGGCGCCGACTGGATTCATCTCGATGTGATGGACGGGCATTTCGTCCCCAACATCACCTTTGGCCCGCCGGTGATCAAGGCGATCCGCGACCGCACCAAGGCCTTCTTCGACTGCCATCTGATGATTGCCCCGGCCGACCCCTACCTGGCTGCTTTTGCCGAGGCAGGCTGCGACGGCTTGACGGTGCATGCCGAGGCCGGACCACATCTCGACCGCTCGCTGCAGACCATCAGGAACCTTGGCAAGAAGGCTGGTGTGTCGCTCAATCCGGCGACGCCGGAAAGCACGGTCGAATACGTGCTCGACCGGCTCGATCTGATCCTGGTCATGACCGTCAATCCGGGCTTCGGCGGCCAGGCCTTCATTCCGGCAATCGTAGACAAGGTGAAGCGGATCAAGGCGCTGATCGGCAGCCGGCCGATCCGCATCGAGATCGACGGCGGCGTCTCGGCCGAAACCGCGCCGCTGGTCACGGCCGCCGGCGCCGACATTCTGGTGGCGGGCGCCGCCATCTTCAAGGGCGGCAGTGTCGAAGCCTACCGGCAGAACATCCAGGCGATCAGGACGGCAGCCGACAACGCAGCCGGCTAATTCGCGACGTATCCGTCTCCGATCAATCCGATATGCCGGCCAAGGGCCCGGTGCCGGGCGCCGGCTTGTGAGCGATGGTGCCGCGGCATCGGATCTGGAAGCGGAGGCGGTCTGATTCGGTGTTCGCCGCCAAACAGAACAGTTGGTCCCACGCACATACAAAAGAACAGGACGAACAGATTCTCCTGCGTGCATAGAAAACATGTCAAGTTTCCGCAGGTTGTAGGGATGCGCGAAATTACAGCATCGAGCTCTGGAAAGCCGTATATTCCTTTGTGCTTAAGTACAATAGCGTGGCCTTCTGCTTGAGCGCACAACAGCAGGTACTGTATGGTACATGTACGAAAGGGGAATGCTTTCGGACTCGAATTGCCCAAAACAAAATTGGGAACAAGGAGTCGCTTTGACATACGGAGCTGCCAATCTGAACGACGACGCTGCAGGACCCAAAAGCACCCTTGCCAGCGCGGTCTACCAGCAATTGCGCGACGACCTTCTCGGAGGTGTTCTTGAAGCCGAGAGCAAGCTGCGGGTCGAGTGGGTGGTCTCCAAATATGGGGCCGGCGCCTCTCCTGTCCGCGAAGCCCTCAATCGCCTTGCTTCGGAAGGGCTTCTCGGCCGCCACGACCAGCGCGGCTTCTTCATCATGCCGGTCAGCGCGTCGGAGCTCGAAGAGCTGACGCGCACCCGCTGCTGGCTCGAGGAGCGGGCGCTTCGCGAATCCATCGCTCACAGAACCGCCGAATGGGAAGAACAGCTCGTCCTGGCGCTGCATCGCCTGGGCCGCGCGTCACGTTTTTCGCCGCAGAATCCCGTCTCGCTCGATCCGGATTGGGAGCGGCTGCACCGCATTTTCCATAGGGTGCTGATCTCGGCCTGCCGGTCGCAATGGCTGGTGGGGTTCTGCGATCAACTTTCCGATCACGCCTATCGCTATCGGCAAATGGTTCATGACGGCGAAGGTGTCCAGCGCGACCTTTTCGGCGAGCATCGCCTGATCGCCGAACATGCGCTGGATGGCAATGCCGACGGCGCGGTCGAGGCGCTGATCAACCACTACCAACTGACCGCCGCCTTGTGCATGAAACGCTTCGAGCAGGACGAAGCCGCAAAGGCGATCGCCGGCAAGGCCGGACACGCTCGGCGATAGCGGTCGTTTTCCCCGCGGGTCCTTACGCTCACCGCTGCCATCCAGCGGCATGGCGCGGCCGGCGCGAACCCCTGTCCGCGGTCCTGACGGCGCAGCCAAGACCCGCGAACTCTTTGCGCCACGTCATGCCGTTCCGAGCGGTGTGCAAGGCCCGCCGTTCCGCCACCCCAGGGAAATCTTCATGAGCAATCATCTGTTCGATGCGTTCCGGTCCCGGATGCCGGTGCCTGGGCGCCTGCTGATGGAAACCGATGACGGCCGCTCACTCAGCTATGGCTATATGCTGGAGCGCTCGGCCCAGCTCGCGCATGCGCTCTTGCAGTTGGATGTCGAACCGGGCGACCGGGTAGCCGTTCAGGTCGAGAAGAGCTCCGAAGCGGTTCTGCTCTATCTCGCCTGTCTGCGTGCCGGCGCCGTCTTCCTGCCACTCAACACCGCCTACACGTTGACTGAGCTGGAGTATTTCTTCAGCGATGCCGAGCCACGGCTGGTCGTCTGCGATCCCGCGAGGGCAGCCGACATCGCAGCGTTGGCGGAAAAAACAGGCGCTGCCACAGTCACGCTCGGCCGCGATGGCCAGGGAACCCTCACCGATCAGGCCTCGCGGCTGCCGATGGATTTTCATGACGTGGCTCGCGGGCCGGACGATCTCGCGGCGATCCTCTACACGTCGGGAACGACCGGCCGCTCGAAAGGCGCCATGCTCAGCCACGAGAACCTCGCCTCCAACGCGCGCGTGCTGGTCGAGCACTGGCGCTTCACCGGAGAGGACGTGCTGATCCACGCGTTGCCGATCTTCCATACGCATGGCCTGTTCGTCGCCACCAATGTCATCCTGATGGCCGGCGCTTCGATGCTGTTCGAGCAGAAGTTCGATCCGGCCCGCATCGTCTCGCTGCTGCCCCGCGCCACGGTCCTGATGGGCGTGCCGACCTTCTATGTGCGCCTGCTGCAGCAGGATGGACTGGACCGCGAGGCGGCGAAAAACATCCGTGTGTTCATTTCCGGTTCGGCGCCGCTGCTGGCGGAGACGCACAGGGCCTGGCGCGAGCGCACCGGCCACGCGATTCTCGAGCGCTACGGCATGACCGAGACCAACATGAACACCTCGAACCCCTATCAGGGCGAACGGCGCGCCGGCACGGTCGGTTTCCCCTTGCCCGGCGTTACGCTTCGCATCACCGATCCCGACAGCGGCGCAGCACTTGCGCAAGGCGAGGTGGGCATGATCGAGGTGAAGGGCCCGAATGTCTTCGGCGGCTATTGGCGCATGCCGGAGAAGACCAAAGCGGAATTCCGCGCCGACGGCTTCTTCATCACCGGCGATCTCGGCCTCATCGATAGCGACGGCTATGTCCATATCGTCGGCCGCGGCAAGGACCTGATTATTTCCGGCGGCTACAACATCTATCCGAAGGAACTCGAAAGCGAGATCGACGCGCTTGACGGGGTCAGCGAAAGCGCCGTCATCGGCGTTGCCCATCCGGATTTCGGCGAAGGCGTCACCGCTGTCGTCGTGCGGGCGCCGGCATCACAGATCACCGGAGCCGAAATTCTCGGCGCCATCGGCGAACGCGTGGCGAAATACAAACACCCCAAGCGGATCATCTTCGTCGACGAACTGCCGCGCAACACCATGGGCAAGGTGCAGAAGAATCTTTTGCGCGAGACATATAAGGATCTCTACACAGCCTGAAATTGGAGCTGCGCGGCCGGTCGGTCAGCCCGGGGCGCCAACCCCAAAAACCCTGTCGCCACCGATCCAGACACCCTTCATGTCGAGTTCGTCCGACAGCGAAACGATATCCGCCGCCGTGCCGTTGGCGAAGCGGCCGAGCCGGTGCGACTGGCCGATCGCCTGCGCCGGATAGAGCGAGGCCATGCGCAAGGCTTCCGACAGGTCCAGCCCGACAACCCGGTGGACGTAGCGAACGGCCGAGATCATGTCGAGATCGGCACCCGCCAGCGTTCCGTCGGCAAGCCGCAGGCTGCCATCCCTGCGGTAGATGGTGCGGCCGTTGAGCGTGAATGAGGTCATGTCGGTGCCGATTGTCGCCATGGCGTCGCTGACCAGCACGATCCTGCCGGGACCTTGCTTCGCACGCAGCGCGATCTTGATGGTGGCGGGATCGACATGGATGCCGTCGGCGATGAGACCGGCCGACAATGTGCCGATGTCTATGGCCGCGCCTGCCAGCCCGGGCTCGCGGTTGCCGATCTGGCTCATCGCGTTGAACAGATGGGTGACCATCGAGGCGCCGGCCTTGGCAAAGGTGCTGGCCACCGCATAGCCGGTGTCGGAATGGCCAAGGCTGACGATGATTCCGGCCTTGGCGAGTGCCGCGACGCGCGCCGGCTCGACGGATTCGGGTGCTATGGTGGTGAGCAGCACCGGCAGCTTTTGCCGCGCCGCGATCAGCCTTGCCTGGTCGTCGTCCGTCATCGGCCGGATCAGCGCCGGGTCATGCGCACCCTTGCGGGCGATCGACAGATGCGGCCCTTCGAGATGCAGGCCGAGAAAACCCGGAACCTTCTGCAGCGTCGCTGCCGCGCCGGCGGCAATCGCGGCGGCGGTGATGTCGGGCGTATCAGTGATCAACGTCGGCAGCAGCGCCGTCGTGCCGAACGGCGCATGTGCCTTGCAGATGGTTTCGAGCGACGCGACATCGGGATGGTCGTTGAGCATGACGCCGCCGCCGCCATTGACCTGCACATCGACGAAACCCGGCGCCAGCACGCCACCGCCGGTCGCGACGACGCGGACATCCGCGGCAATGGCGCCCGTGGGCAGGATGGCCTCGACCAACCCGTCGCGTACGAGCAGCGCGTGGCCGTCATGCCAATCGTCGCCGTCGAAAATCCGGGCACCGGTCAGGGCAAAGCGATCGCTCATACTGTCTCCGTCACCTTGCGAAGATTGCGCGGCGTGTCCGGGTCGAGGCCGCGATGGCGGGCAAGGGACTCGACGAACATGTAGAAGGAAACGATCAGCGTCAGCGGGTCGGTCAGGGGATTGCCGGTGGCGACATGCGGCAGGCGCACGGCATGCTGGGCAAGTGCAGAGGTGACGAACACCGGCGCACCCTTGGCTGCCAAGCCGTCGGCGGCCTCGGCGACGGACGGTTCGGACGCATCGCGCGCGGCCAGCGCCAGCACCGGAAAATCGGGGCCGATCAGCGCCAGCGGGCCATGCATGACTTCGGCGGCGCTATAGGCCTCGGCATGCATGCCGCAGGTCTCCTTGAATTTCAGTGCCGCCTCGTTGGCCATCGCCGCCGATGGTCCGCGGCCGAGGATGAACAGCGATTTCTGCTTCTCGATGGTTTCGGCGAGCACGCTCATCCAGTCGCAGGCGATGGCTTTGCGGAAATGCTCCGGCAAGCGGGCAAGCGCTGCCAGCAGTGCATCGTCGCCGGTGGCATGCGCCATCAAAGCGAGACCGGCCACAGCGGAATTGATGAAGGTCTTGGTGGCCGCCACGCTGCGCTCGGGGCCGGCCAGGATATCGATGGCGTAATCCGAGGCACGCGCCAGCGGCGAATCGGCAGTGTTGGTGATGGCAATGGTCAGCGCGCCGCCGGCCCGCGCGGTTTCGGCCATGGCCACGATGTCGGGGCTCTTGCCCGACTGCGAGATCGCCAGGCAGGCCGAGCCGGCAAGCCTGAGCTTGCGCCCATAGATCGAGGCGATGGACGGTCCGACCGATGCCACCGCGAGGCCCGCGGTCAGCTCGACGGCATATTTCATGAAGGTGGCGGCATGGTCGGACGAGCCGCGCGCCACCGTGACGACAAACTGCGGGTCACGTTCGCGGATGCCGCGCCCGGCCTCGGTCAGTACCGCGCCGGAGCCCTCGAGCAGGCGGGCGACGGCTTGCGGGATCTCCTCGATCTCGCGCCGCATATAGGTCGGCTTCGTCGACTTGGTTGGCTTTGTACTCATGATCGGCCCTCTTCACTCGGCCCCGTCAGCCGCAGTTCGGCGACGAAATCATAGGCGTCGCCCCTATAGATAGAGCGGGTGAATTCGATCACCTTGCCGCTCGCCAGATAGGAAATGCGCTCGATATGCAGACCGGCGATGCCTGGCGGCACTTCGAGCAGGCGTGCGTCGCTATCGCCGAGATTGGCGGCGGAGATGCGCTGCACCGCCCGCACCGGCCGGTTGCCGGTCAACTCCAGCGTCGCATAGAGCGAAGAGCCAATATCGGCCGGATCGGGCAGCACGCTGGCCGACAGCGAGGCGCGTTCGATCGCCAGCGGCGTGTCATTGGCAATGCGCAGGCGCGCCACCCGCGCCACCAGTTCGTTCGACGACAGGCCGAGCACCATCATCTCGTCGGGCGAGGGCGCGTAAAGACCCCGGTCGAGCCAAGCCGAACGCACCGCCATGCCGCGCCGCGCCATGTCCTCTGTAAACGAGGTCAGGCGCGACAGCGACTGCTCGACGCGCTCCATGCGCGGCGCGACGAACGTGCCGGAACCATGGCGCTGGACCAGGATGCCGCCCTTGACCAGGTCCTGCACCGCCTTGCGCACGGTGACGCGCGAAATGTCGGCCTTGGTGGCGATGTCGCGCTCGGACGGCAGCGCGTCGCCTGGCCCGATCAGGCCGCGATTGACCGCATCCTCGATGCTCTTGCGAAGCTGCAGGTAGAGCGGCGCGCCGCTCTGCGCCTGATGTTTCAGCATGGCGAATATCTGGTCGGCGGCCTCCCTCATCGGGCCGCCTCCGCTGGCCTGGCGAACAGACGAACTGCCATCTGCACTGCGCCGCCCAGAGCGTCGTCGAGCGGCGGCTTCAGCAGCGCGCGGTAGCGGGCCGACAGGCGCGGCGCGTAGAGCGGAGCCAGCCCGCCAAGCAGGCACAGCGGCGCGTCGTCCGAAAGGTCGAGCGCACCGAGCGAGGCTTCGACATCGGCGACCGCCCTGTCGAGGATCCAGTTGGCGATGCTGTCGCCCTTCTCGGCATGTTCGAACACCTTGGGTGCGAAGCCGCCGAAATCGCCGGGCTTGGCATTGGTGGTGAATTCGACGACGTCCTCTGGATTGTTGCGGAAAACGGCCAGCATGCTCTGCGTCAACGGCGAACCCTCGCGAACGCCATCATAAGCAAGCAGCGTCTGCTCGAGCAGGTCGCGGCCGATGCGGGCGCCGCTGCCCTGGTCGCCGACCTGGAAACCCCAGCCGCCGATGGCGCGCGACTTGCCGTTCTTGCGCGCCATATAGGCAGTGCCGGTGCCGAGGATCGCCATGGCGCCGTCACCAGAGCCGACAGCGCCTTCCAGCGCGATCTCGGCGTCGGTCTCGACGCGGCTGATGCTGAACGGCAGGATCGCTTCGAGCTGCTGCCGGTAGGTGCCGACATTGGCGCCGGCGAGGCCAAGAATTGCCGGTGTCTGCGGGATCAGGTCCGGGTCCTGCCCGGCATCGATGAACGCCTGCCGCGCCGCTTCGACGATGTTCGACCGGGCGCCGGTCAGATCGGTGCGGATGTTGGCAGCGCCGCTTTTGGCGCGGCCAATGACGGCACCGTCCGCTGCCGCCAGGGCTGCCCGGCAGCTGGTGCCGCCGCCATCGATTCCGAGCACGAAATTCACACGATTTCTCCTCCCGGCGGATAATACCAATAAAATACCAATAGCCAAGTGTTAATTTCCGAATCAAAAAGATTAAGCCGTATTTTATTGAAAAACCACGGTATTCCGTCACTTCACCGATTTCCGACCCACGAGTTCGTTAATGCGTGTGGACAAGTGGTATTTTTTTGGTATTGTTCTGGTATTGGAGGAACCGGGATGGCCGAAACGCGCACCGAAGCGCTTCACAAAAATGCCGAGGGGCTGGATATCCAGACTCCGAACGCCATCCTTTCCTATTTGGCCGATGCGCAGATTGAAGCCGCGAAGGTGGTGCGCCATGCCATTCCTTCGATTGCCAGGGCGGCCGAAATCGTTGCCGGCAGGCTGAACGGCGGCGGCAAGCTTGCCTATGCGGCGGCCGGCAGTTCGGGCCTGATGGCGCTGGCCGATGCGCTGGAGTTGCCAGGCACCTTCGGCATCCATCGCGACCGCATCGCTATCCTGATCGCCGGCGGTGACGAGGCCTTTCGGACGCTGGCCGGCGGACCGGAAGACGACACCGAGGAGGCTGCGGCAGCGGTCGCCAAAGCCGGCATCGGCGAGGGCGACTGCCTGATCGCCATCTCCGCCAGCGGCACCACACCTTATGCAGTGCGGGCCATCGAGGACGCCCGGCTGCGGGGCGCGGCCACAATCGCTATAGCCAACAACCGGGACTCGGCCCTGCTGCGACAGGCCGAAATCGCTATCCTGCTCGAAACCCCGCCGGAGCTGATCGCCGGCTCGACGCGCATGGGCGCCGGCACGGCCCAGAAGATCGCGCTCAACATGCTGTCGACGCTGACAGCGGTCCATCTCGGCCATGTCCATGATGGTTACATGGTCAATTTGAAGGCCGACAACATCAAGCTGCGCGACCGCGCGGCACGCATCGTCGCCGCCGTCAGCGGACGCGGCACGGACGAAGCGGCCCGTCTGCTCGAGAAGAGCGGCGGCGCGGTCAAGACCGCCATTCTGCTTGCCGCCGGCGCCGACAGCGCCGACGCGGCGTTGAAGATACTGGAAAAGGCTGGCCAGAAGCTGCGGCCGGCCCTTTCTGCTATAGAGGGGAGCAAGGGGTCAAAAGCCTCTGTTCTCATCAAAACCGAACCTGAAAAAGGTCAACAGGGAGACTGAGCATGACAAGGAAACTACTGACGGCACTGCTTCTGGGCACCAGCATTCTCGGCTCGGCCGGGGTCGCTTATGCCGGCGACGTAACGCTCAACATCGAAAGCTGGCGCGGCGACGACCTTGCCATCTGGAAGGACAAGCTGATCCCGGCTTTCGAAGCCAAGAACCCGGGCATCAAAGTGGTGTTCGCACCGTCGGCGCCGACCGAATATGACGCCGCACTCGGCGCCAAGCTCGCCGCCGGCTCGGCGGGCGACCTGATCACCTGCCGCCCGTTCGACAAGTCGCTTGAACTGTTCAAGAAGGGCAACCTTGCCGATCTCTCGGCGCTGCCGGGCATGGAAAACTTCTCTCCTGTGGCCAAATCCGCCTGGCAGACAGACGACGGCAAGGTGAGCTTCTGCGTGCCGATGGCCTCGGTCATCCACGGCTTCATCTACAACAAGGATGCTTTCGACAAGCTCGGCATCAAGGTGCCGGAGACCCGCGCCGAGTTCTTCGCCGCGCTCGACAAGATCAAGGCCGACGGCACCTACATCCCGATGGCGATGGGCACCAAGGATCTCTGGGAAGCCGCGACCATGGGCTACCAGAACATCGGCCCCAACTACTGGAAGGGCGAGGACGGCCGCGCAGCGCTGATCAAGGGCGATCAGAAGTTGACCGACAAGGACTGGGTCGCGCCGTTTGAGGAATTGGCCAAGTGGAAGCCTTATCTCGGCGATGGGTTTGAAGCGCAGACCTACCCGGACAGCCAGAACCTTTTCACGCTCGGCCGCGCCGCCATCTACCCGGCCGGCTCGTGGGAAATCGGCCTGTTCAACACGCAGGCCCAGTTCAAGATGGGCGCCTTCCCGCCTCCGGTCGAGAAGGCCGGCGACACCTGCTACATCTCTGACCATACCGACATCGGCATGGGCCTGAACGCAGCTTCGAAGAACGCCGATGCGGCCAAGACATTCCTGTCCTGGGTCGCTTCGCCGGACTTCGCCACCATCTACGCCAACGCGCTGCCAGGCTTCTTCAGCCTGAACTCCGCTCCGGTGAAGATGGCAGACCCGCTGGCGCAGGAATTCGTCTCCTGGCGCGGCAAGTGCAAGTCGACGATCCGCTCGACCTATCAAATCCTGTCGCGCGGCACGCCGAATCTCGAAAACGAGACCTGGGTTGAATCGGCCAACGTCATCAACGGCACCGATACGCCGGAAGCCGCGGCCAAGAAGCTGCAGGCCGGTCTCGACAGCTGGTACAAGCCGGCCAAGTAAGAGCTCAGGCTGAGCGCTGCTTATCTCCCCCCTCAAGGGGGAGATGTCGCCGAAGGCGACAGAGGGGGTCGGTGGAGGCAGCCGCGACTTGATCGTTGCTTGAAAGCACGGTCAAATGTCGATGGCGCACTGCCTTGACCGACCCCACCCGCCTCGCTTCGCGAGGCACCCTCCCCTCGAGGGGAGAGAGGCGCCGCGCCTTTGGCGGCATTTGCCAACCTGATCGGCGGGGACCGAACTCATGGCCGCAGACATCAGACCGAAACGACCGTTCCGCTGGCACATCGGCATCTTCCTGGCGCCGGCGGTGCTCGTTTACACGGCGATCATGATCCTGCCGCTCGCCGGCACGCTGCAGCTGTCGCTGTTCCGCAACATCGAGCAGCACCAGGTTTTCGTCGGGCTGCAGAACTTCCGCGTCCTGTTTGGCGATCCCAACTGGTCGGTAGGTTTCTGGAACGCGCTCAGGAACAATACCTGGTTCTTCATCATCCACATGCTCGTGCAGAACCCGATCGGCGTCATGCTGGCCGCCATGCTGTCCAGCCCGAGACTGAGATTCGCAGCCTTCTACCGCACGGCGATCTTCGTGCCGACCATTCTGTCCTTCGTTATCGTCGGCTTCGCCTGGAAGCTGATCCTGTCTCCGCTATGGGGCGTGGCGCCACATCTGATGGACCTTTTCGGCCTGAAAAGCCTGTTCACGCCTTGGCTGGGCAAGGAGCACTATGCGCTGACCGCGCTCAGCCTGATCTCGGTCTGGCAGTTCGTCGGCATCCCGATGATGCTGATCTACGCCGCCCTGCTGTCGATCCCCGAAGAGGTGATCGAAGCCGCCGAATGCGACGGCATCACCGGCCTGTCGCAATTCTGGAAGATCAAGCTGCCGCTGATCCTGCCGTCGATCGGCATCATTTCGATCCTCACCTTCGTCGGCAATTTCAACGCCTTCGACCTGATCTACACCGCGCAAGGGGCGCTCGCCGGGCCGAACTATTCGACCGACATTCTCGGCACCTTCCTCTATCGCGCCTTCTTCGGCTTCCAGCTGCAGGTCGGCGACCCCAACATGGGCGCTGCGATCGCCACGATGATGTTCCTGATCATCCTCGGCGGCGTCTGCGTCTACCTCTTCCTCGTGCAGACGCGCCTGCGTCGCTACCAGTTCTGAGGGGGCGAGATGTCGAGCTTGAACACCCCCCTCTGGCCTGCCGGCCATCTCCCCCGCAAGGGGGGAGATCAGATGTCACTTCGGCCTTCGCCAATCGTCAGCGTTGCAAGATGTGCGGTAAGGCCAACGCCGCCAATCTCCCCCCTTGCGGGGGAGATGCCCGGCAGGGCAGAGGGGGGTGCCTGGGCGCCGCTCTTAGAAATTGCAGCTCGTCAGGAGACGCTCCAATGAGCACCGCCACCCGTTCCGCGCCCCGCACCATCGGCGCCCACGCGATCCTGCTGACCTACACGGTGATCGCGCTGTTTCCGGTGATCCTGGTCATCATGAACTCGTTCAAGTCCCGCGCGGGCATCTTCGGCGCGCCGCTGACTCCGCCTACGCCCGGGACGTTCGACCTGATCGGCTACACGACCGTGATCGGCCAAGGCGACTTCATTCACTATTTCCAGAACAGCCTCGTCGTCACCGTCGCGTCGTTGTTCTTCGTGCTGCTGTTCGGCGCCATGGCGGCGTTTGCGCTGTCGGAATACCGCTTTCGCGGCAATTCGCTGATGGGGCTCTATCTGGCTCTCGGCATCATGATCCCGATCCGCCTCGGCACCGTCGCCATCCTGCAATTGATGGTGGCAAGCGGGCTGGTCAACACGCTGACGGCGCTGATCCTGGTCTACACCGCTCAAGGCCTGCCGCTCGCCATCTTCATCCTGTCGGAATTTATGAAGCAGGTCTCCGACGATTTGAAGAATGCCGGCCGCATCGACGGCCTGTCCGAATACACCATCTTCTTCCGCCTGGTGCTGCCGCTGGTCAGGCCATCGATGGCAACCGTCGCCGTCTTCACCATGATCCCGATCTGGAACGACCTGTGGTTCCCGCTGATCCTGGCGCCGTCCGAAGAGACCAAGACGGTGACGCTCGGCGCGCAATTGTTCCTTGGCCAGTTCGTCACCAACTGGAACGCCATCCTGGCCGCACTGTCGCTGGCGATCATGCCGGTGCTGATCCTCTACGTCATCTTCTCGCGGCAGCTGATCCGCGGCATCACGTCTGGAGCCGTCAAGTGAGCGAGGGTCGAGACATTATCGTCCAGAGCCTTGCCGAGACAGCGAGCCGCTATGGCTTTCGGGGCGTCCGCGCCACGAATTTCTACAGGGAGTGGCCGGAGACGATCTGCTTGCTGAACCTTCAGAAGTCGTCCTGGGGGCCGCAATTCTATGTCAATTCCGCTGTCTGGTTTAAGCGACTCGGGCCGGAACGCCGGCCGAAGGAATACAACTGTCACGTCCGTTGGCGCGTTGATTCCCAGATGGAAGACAACCAGTCGAAGGCGTTCACCCAGGCGCTCAATCTTGAGTACCCACTGCCCGACGATCATAGGCTGCCGCTTATCAAGGGCGGCATAGAGACTTACGGCTTTGGGCTATTGGCGCGTTGCGAAAACGAACTGACTTCTCTGCAGGTCGCAGATGAATGCGAGCCACATGTGATGGTGGCTCTCAAAGCCCGCCTGCAAGAAAAGGCAGATTGCAATGGCTGAACCCCTGCGCGTTGTTGTCGCCGGCCTCGGCAATATGGGCCGCAGCCATGCGCTGGCCTATCACACCAATCCGGGCTTTCAGATCGCAGCACTCATCAACCGTTCCGACGTGCCGTTGCCGGGAGGGCTGTCCGGCTACGGCATCAGGCGTTCCTTCGATGATGCCCTGCGTGACGAAAAGCCCGATGTCGCCTGCATCGCCACCTATTCCGACAGCCATGCCGACTATGCGGTGAGGGCGTTGGAGGCCGGTTGCCATGTCTTCGTCGAAAAGCCGCTGGCGACGACCGTGGCCGATGCCGAGCGCGTCGTCGCGGCGGCCAAGGCCAATGGCAAGAAACTGGTGATCGGCTACATCCTGCGCCACCATCCGTCCTGGATCAGGCTGATCGCCGAAGCGCGGAAACTGGGCGGCCCCTACGTGTTCCGCATGAACCTCAACCAGCAATCCTCGGGGTCCACCTGGGAGACGCACAAGCAGTTGATGCAGACGACCTCTCCGATCGTCGACTGCGGCGTCCACTATCTCGACGTCATGCTGCAGATCACCGACGCCAGGCCGGTCGAGGTGCGCGGCATGGGCGTGCGGCTGACCGAGGAGGTCGCGCCCTCCATGTACAATTACGGCCATTTGCAGGTGCTGTTCGATGATGGCTCGGTCGGCTGGTACGAGGCCGGTTGGGGTCCGATGATTTCGGAAACGGCCTTCTTCGTGAAGGACGTGATTTCGCCGAAGGGCTGCGTGTCGATCGTGATGAAGGAAGGTGTGAAGTCGGATGACATCGACACTCACACCAAGACATCGACTATCCGCCTGCACAGCGCCGCGACCGGACCGGACGGCAAATTCGCCAGGCCGGACGAATTGGTGTCGATGGCAGGCGAACCCGGCCACCAAGACCTCTGCGACCTTGAACAGGCCTTCGTGCTGAAGGCGATCCGCGAGGACCTGGATCTGACCAAACATATGGACGACGCGGTCAAGTCGCTCGCCGTCTGCCTTGCCGCCGACGAGAGCGTGCGCAGCGGAAAGGCGGTGCGATTGTGACCGCAGAATTGCCGTCAGGGGTTGCATTCGCGCCCACATTCCAATCCGGAGGATCGCCGTGGGCTCGCTGAACATCGAGAATGTGAAGAAGGCCTTCGGGCCGGTCGAGGTGCTGAAGGGCATCAACCTCGAAGTGAATGATGGCGAGTTCGTCGTCTTCGTCGGTCCGTCCGGCTGCGGCAAGTCGACCTTGCTCAGGGTCATCGCCGGACTGGAGGACTCGACGTCGGGCCGCGTGGTCATCGACGGCGCGGACGTCTCCGCCACGCCGCCGGCCAAGCGCGGCATCGCCATGGTGTTCCAGACCTACGCGCTCTATCCGCATCTGACGGTAAAGAACAATATGGGCCTCGGCCTTAAGCAGGCCGGCACGCCGGCGGCCGAGATTGATCGCCGCATCGGCATCGCCTCGTCGATGCTGTCGCTGGAGCCCTATCTCGAGAGGCGGCCGGCGGAACTCTCCGGTGGTCAGCGCCAGCGCGTCGCCATCGGTCGGGCCGTGGTGCGCGAGCCGAAGCTGTTCCTGTTCGACGAGCCTCTGTCTAACCTCGATGCCGCGCTGCGCGTCAACACGCGGCTGGAGATCGCGCAGCTGCACCGCCGGTTGAAGGCGACGATGATCTACGTCACCCACGACCAGGTCGAGGCGATGACGCTGGCCGACAAGATCGTCGTGCTCAATGCCGGCAGGATCGAGCAGATCGGCGGCCCGATGGAGCTCTACAATTCGCCGGCAAATGAGTTCGTCGCCGGCTTCATAGGCTCGCCGAAGATGAACTTCGTCGACGGCGCGAGGCTCGGAGAAACCGCCAAGACCATCGGCGTGCGGCCGGAACACCTGACCGTCGATCCGAAGGCGGGCGCATGGAAGGGAACGGTCGTCCATGCCGAGCATCTCGGCGCCGACACCAATCTCTATCTCGACTGCGAGAAGGCCGGGCTGATCACCGTGCGCATTTTCGGCGTCTATGATGCAGAGCCAGGCGCGACGCTCTACGCGACGCCGGATCCGGCCAAGACCTATCGGTTTGGCGCGGATGGGAAGACGATCAAGTAAATATGCCGGCGCTTCTCCCCTCCTCTCCCT
Source organism: Mesorhizobium sp. M0047 (assembly GCF_040323315.1). Classification (NCBI taxonomy): domain Bacteria; kingdom Pseudomonadati; phylum Pseudomonadota; class Alphaproteobacteria; order Hyphomicrobiales; family Phyllobacteriaceae; genus Mesorhizobium; species Mesorhizobium sp. M0047. The sequence continues at coordinate 15,447 of NZ_JAMYUW010000073.1, forward strand.
CCGGAGGGGGGAGAGGTGGCTCGGCGAAGCCGAGACGGAGTGGGGGAAGCCATTCGCCAAACGCGCGCTGACAGCACAACCCCGAACAAGAAAACTCAAGTGGAAGCATTGCTTCGATGAAAAGGTCGACCCCCACTCCGGGGGGGGGGGGGGGGGGCCGCGGGGCGGGGGGGGGGGGGGGGGGGGGGGGGGGCCGGGGGGGGGGGGGGGGGGGGGGGGGGGGGGGGGGGGGGGGGGGTTGGGGGGGTGGGGGGGGGGGGGCGCCGCGGCCCGGGGGCGCGCGGGGGGGGGGGGGGGGGGGGGGGGGAGG
>NZ_JAMYUW010000074.1:0-13554 GCF_040323315.1 Mesorhizobium sp. M0047
AAGGGATTGGGGCATGGCTCTCTCCCTGACGGGCAAGAGCACGTACCTCTTACTGTCGGCTGCGTCCGAAGCGCTGGCGGCCGATGTGGGAAGCATAGGCTTCAAACGTGCGGTTGGCAAAATCTTACAGGTCACTGCCTGCCCTTTCGGGTATCCGAGGGAAGCGGATGGTTCGAAGCCGCCCCACGGTCAAACCGCTGAGTGCTCTGACGGTTTTGAAGGCCCATCCCCGACACACCGCTTGGGGCAATGCATCGGGGGCAGGGAAGATGGTCAGTCGGCGAAGGCTGTGCCGGTCTTCCGGGCCGCTGCTATGGCTTGGGCATGCCAGTGGAAGACGTGCCATTCGCCCTTGGCCGCAGCCCTGCGGAGCGCCGGGTAATCAACCTCGTCGACGTGTTTGAGGTACGTCGCCAGCGTCAGCCCATGCTGCCGAAGCACATTGCGGTCCAGGTGCTGGCTGAACGCAGCCTCAACCTCCTCGATCCCGAAGGCCTTCCCCGGTCTCCATTTCTCGGTCGCGACATAGGCGTCAACGATGAATTGCTGTTGAGGTTCGCCGTGCGTCTCCTAAAGCGATCAAAGCTCTGGTCGGCTGCCCCTGGGTCCTGTGGTGAAAGAGAAAGGGGCGCACGGGGTCGACGCGCGTTGCTTCTCTCACGGTTGGGCTCCGAAATTTCTACCAAACATTCCCGACCTACATTAGAGTTCCCTTATGGTATCCCTGCGGTACGACGCCAGGCAGGAATCGAACGAGACCTGGACGGTGTTCGACTTGTTCACCGGGCTTCCGGCTGTGTTCGATGGCTACCCAGCCATCGATCTCGACATGGAGTATGCCGACGATCTGGTAGATATCCTGAACGCTATCGATTTGAAATGCAGGGTCGCCCGAGGTGATCTCTGATTGGAACCATAATGTCCTGAACGAGTTTGACGCTACGGGTGGAGTAGTTCCCAATCATGGCCGACCACTATCGATCAGGGCAGATGTCGGCCGCGAACGCTGTTCGGCAGATGATTGCGTCCGATGAAACCCGTCATTACCTTCACAAAGTGTTAGATTTGAAGGTCGAGGTGCACCTTCCGGGCGCCATCGGGGCACTCCTTGCTGTGCTTGATCAGAAAGGACGAGACGAACCGTCCGACCCCCCTGATTAAATCTCGGATGCGAGCCATCACTTGGTACAATCCGAACATTGATTTCTTCGTCTCGTGACCCATAAGATGACCGGCTGGGTTCTCCCACGTGGGAGGGTGCGATGAAATCTCAAGCGGTCCTGAAGCCCGTGACCACCGCAAAGGAGCTGGTCGAGGCGGCGATCCATTTCATCCCGGTCGGGAGCATCGTCTCAGTCCGAGACATCGTTGCTGCAGTCCGCAAAGCTGACCCCGATCTACAAGTGACCGACTGTGAATTGGTCGAGACCATCATGGACCGAGCCACGCTCCATGGGCAATTCGTGTGTTTCGATCTCAGACAAGTCTGATGAGCCTTCACTGGTTCGACCCTCCGGTCCCTATCAGCGGCAAGAGCGCCGGTACGACCTACAACGTCAACAACGTCGAGGCTGCCTCCGCGCATCTTTTCAAGTGGACCAAACGTGGCCCTAAGTGGAAGGTTGCGACGGACGTTTGCAGGGCCGCTCTGGGTGATCGAGCAACACCTCAGGAGGCCCGGCGGTGCTTCAGGCTCGCTGCCATAGACGCGCCGCCTCCGCGGCGCGTAAGCCCACCGCATAGGTGGTCATCAGAGCGACCCGGTTCCTCGTCCCCTTCACGGCCTGCAGAAAGCCGACCACCTCATCGGCGCTCAGCACGATCGGCAACTTGCGCGGCGTCCGGGCGTAAGCGATCCGCTCAGGCAGATCAGATCGACCCAGCGTCACGCCGTAGAAGAAACGCAAGGCGCAAACGGTCTGGTTCAACGCACCCCACGAGACCCTTCGGCCCACCAAGTGGGCCTGATAGGCGCGCACCTCTTCGTATCCCAGTTGATCGGGTGATCGTCCAAAAAATCGACTGAACTTCGCCACGTGATGCACGTAGGATCGCTGGGTCTCCGGTGACAAATTGCGGATCGTCAGATCTTCAATCATCCGCTGACGCAGAGGGCTTATCTGGGCCATCTGGGGTTCTCCTGTCTGGAAGGTTGGCTCAACACCAAATCTTCTCAGACGGGGGCCTCCTCAGGCCAGACCCGCGCATCAGCTACCGCGGCAGCGTTTAGTTCAATCAGATTTGCAAGCCTAAGGGAATCCTCGGCGATTCAGCCTCAATTCATTCCGCTCTAAGAAGCCACAGAGGGCGACACGAGCGGTTTCGACCAGGCAGTGCTCGTGGCGTTCCGCTGCGCCGATGATGAGCGTTGCTCCCGAAGGCAACACTCAGCCCGTTCGGCTCGACGGGTTTAACTTGCGCTGCAGGCAGCGGCGAACGCCTGTCCGAGCATGCACATCGTCACGTCGGGATGATGATAGCGGAGGAACGCTGCCTATGGGGATCGCGTCAAATCACCAGTACATACATCGGCTATTTGAGGTTCGCCTCAAGCTCTTCATTCCCAAAAGAATTGTCTCCCAGGTGCGGCTCGATATCCGAAGCCTGGCGATCCTGTCCCACAGGCTTGCCTTCACGTCCGCACCCGGAGGGATTGCTCCAGCCTATCGGCGATCTGTGTGACGACATAGGCGATCACCATGTAGATCACGACGGCAATCACGAAGGCTTCGAGGTAGTAGAAGTTCAACGCTGCGGTCAGCTGGGACTGCGCGAATATATCGACGACCTCGATGGCGAACCCAAGCGAGAGCGCCTTCATGATGACCATCATCGAGGTGGTCAGGTCGGGAATTGCCGTGAGGGCCACCTGGGGAAACAGCACCCGTCGAAACAGTTGGCCTTTCGTATAGCCCAGCGAATAGGCCGCGTCGGACTGACCCGTGTCAAATGCGTTGAGGGCTCCTTTGATGATCTCCGCCTGGAACGCGGCGACACAGCCGGTTATCGCAATGACAAGGATAACCCAGTTGGGCGTTTCGTGGGCGTTGAAGTCTATGCCGACCAATGAAAACAGAAACTGGAGCGCTGGGGGAAGACCAAAATAGGCGAGGAAAATAACGATCACCATCGGGACGCCCTTGAACACGACCTTATAGGTCACGACAAGCTCCCGCAGTAGCGGGATCCGCCTATATTCGACGAGGGCAAAAAGGCTGCCGACGATCGTCGACAGGACGAAAATCGTGAACGCCATGGCAAGCGTTACGGGTACGGCGCCCAGAATTTCCTGCGAGTCTTGGAGCAAAATGTCGGTATCAAACATTGTCGAATACCCTCGTTCCGTTCAGGCGCTCGCGATGAGCGCGTTCTTGATCTGAGCTTTTGCCGTTGCCTCTGGTGCCTGCATGGGGGAGCGAAGCTCGAAGAAGCGCACGATGAGCCAGACAATCAGGCACATCACCGAATAGATGACGGCCAGCACGAGGTACGTTTCGAACTGGTACTGATTATAGTCGCGCTCCATGATCAAATGCGCAGTCGCCATGACGTCCGCCGCCCCGATGTACATCACCAGCGCAACGTTATGGATCAGGTAGATGACGGAGTTCCCGTAGCCGGGCAATGCAAAGTGCACCGCTTGCGGGCCGACAACGCGAGTGATTTTCTGGCGGAAGGTATATCCAAGACTGTCGGCCGCATCATGCTGGCCGCGATCGACGGCCAGGTATGCAGGTCGCAGGACTTCCGACAGGTAGCCGCCGTGGTAAAAGCTTAATGCCACCATCGCGGCGATCGTCGGCGAGAAAAAATCTTCGGAGCCGAACAGAACCACCAACAAGGGAAGCCCGTAGAACGCGACGAACAATTGCAGGACGACAGGAACACTGCGGGCATAGGATACGTAGAGGTCCGCCAGGTGGCTGATACCTGGCACCCTGTGAACCCGCAGAGTTGTCGCGAGGAGAGCCAGGCAGAACCCAGCAATGAGGGCCGTAAACGTGATGGCGAGCGTCAGCGGCAATGCCGAGAGCAACTCGGGAACCATAGCAGAAACATCCACTTTGACACGCTCCTTCTTGCGATTCAGCCTTGCCGCTGACGATATTTACTCAGATCACATCATTTCATATACTTGACGATGTCTTCGCCAAACCACTTCTGCGAGAGCTTGTCGATCGTGCCGTCGTCCTTCAGTCCTTTGAGCACCTTGTTGACGTCGTCGGCCAGGACCTTGTTTTCATCCGACTTGTGAATCAGCATGTACGTATTGTTGCTGTAAACGGGATCTGAGGCGACAATATCGAGCTTCTTATTGTCGATGACGGCCTGTTCACCGAGATTAGACGGCAGAACCAATGCGTCGAACTTGCCGTTTTGAACTTCGTCCAGGCGGTTCGGATAAGGGATGCCCGCGCTCGATGCCGTGACATCGAGTTTGTATTGCGGGTTCTCTTTCTGCCAATTCATGATGAACTTGTAGGTTCCACCGCCGGCCGTGGTCGGAACGATCCTCTTGCCGACCAGGTCTTTCATTTCCTTGATGCCGCTGTTTTTCTTGCTGTAGATTTTCATCAGACTGGCCCCCATCGGGTTTTCCGGAATGATGAATTGCTTGGCGCGCTCGGGCGACTTGTAGTAGCCGCCGACCGCGATGTCGTACTTCCCGGTGGCAAGGCCGGTTTCCTGCGCGATGTCCGAGACGCCTTCCATTTCGAACTTGTACTGCGGCAGCTTTGCGTTGATCGCTTTGAGGAGTTCGGGCTCATATCCCTGTGGTTCAACGCCGATCGCCCCCCATGCCAGCGGCTTGGATTCTGCGGACGTCGCGATCTTGATCGTCCGGACGCCCTCGCCAAAGCTGGACCCCGCACTTACGAGGGCGATTGCCATGCCGCCCACTACTGCTAGAGCGAGGCGACGGGAAGAACTGAATTTGATTGCAGACATTTCTTATGTTCCCTTCTTATTGGAGTGAGTGTTCAGAACTGAGAAACTGGGCAAGCCTTGGGCTGGGCGGTGAATCGAAGATTTCAGCTGGGCTGCCATCGGCGGCAACGACGCCCCGATCCATGAAAACGATGCGGTTAGAGATGCTTTTTGCGAATTGCATCTCGTGGGTCACAAGGAGCGAAGTGATGCCAGACGACGTGACGTCTCTAATCACCTTCAGAACTTCGCCAACAAGTTCAGGATCCAGCGATGACGTCGGCTCGTCGAAGAGCATCACATCCGGCCGAACCGCCAGCGCACGTGCGATACCTGTACGCTGAAGCTGGCCGCCCGAGAGCTGGGATGGATAGCTGTCTCGCTTGGAGGAGAGGCCGACCCGGTCGAGCTCTCTGAGCGCGATTTCCTGAGCCTCTTCCTTGGATTTGCGCTGCACCACGACGAGCGGATCCATGACGTTCTGAATGACCGTCATGTTCTTGAAGACGTTGAACTGCTGAAAGACCATTGCTGTCCGCAATCGGATCGCCTGGACAGCATTCTTGTCGGCTCGCTGATAGTCCATCTGGATCTGATCGAACGCGATGGTCCCGGATGAGGGCCTGGCCAGATAGTTGATGCACTTCAGCAGCGTGGTCTTACCGGTGCCGCTAGGGCCGATGATCGACACCACATCTCCGCGTTTCACCGAAAGATTGACGCCGTTCAGGACCTGGGTGGTTCCATAGGACAGTCTTATGTCTTTGAGTTCGAGCATTTCTGATTGGTGTCCTTCATTTTCTAGAGGAGGGACAAACAGCCAGAACAGCTGGATGATTGCGGAGCAGCCAAGAATTCATCTGCATTGGTTCCCTCTTATCCTTATGAGCCACCAGTTCAGCTGGCTCTGATTGGAGACGCCTAGGCGCGGTGATGGTACGCAATGTCATTTCCCGCTCTCCGCATGGCCGAGAACGTGCATCAGCCGGTTTGCCCAGCCGAAGATCGATATGGCGTGGATAAGGTCGATGATCTCGGCATCATTCATGCCGACGGATCGCAGCGAGACGATATCGTCTGCCGTCGCTTCCGACGGCGCCGCCGACAGGCGGCGGGCAAAGCTGTAGATTGCCGCATCGCGCGGCCCCAGTCTTTCGGGTTTGTCGAGGTACAGCGCGGTGACCACATCGTCGCTCTTGGTCAACTCCGCATGCCTGCGGGCGTGAACAACGGCACAGAATTTGCAGCCGTTGACCATCGAGGCGCCCAACGCGCCAAGTTCGCGATCGGGACGGGCCAGCCCGCCCTCGACGTACATGATCGCGTTGAACAGAACCGTGCGGGCAAGATAGCTTTCCGGATCATGCACGAGGGTCCGCACATATTCGGAAACTTTCTTGGCCGACGGCGTAACCTTCATCGCATCGAGCTGTTCCGGCGTGGCCTCGGATAACTCCACCGGCGCGATGTATGGCTGCCAGTTCAGCGGCTTCAGCCGCACCGAGGAAATCATGCCGACCTCATCAATCGCAAGCCGGTCGCGACCCGTGTCTGGAAGTTGACAAAAGCGATTAGCTCGGAGAGCGCAACGATCTGGGGATTGTTCAATCCGGCTTGGGCGAGCAGGGCAATGTGGCTCGCTTCTGCCTTTTTCGGCGTCAGGGTGATCAGGTCAACATGTCGGGCGATGGTCGCCAAGGGTTCATTCAAATCCGTTTCCCCCCGGGCCAAGGCCAGAAGCTGCTCCGTGGGACCAAGCTGAGCCAGTTGCACATCATATTCGGCCACCAGGACCGGATCGGCGTTCAGGGCGGCCATGCGACGGGCAAGAGCAACACGCAAATTCGGCGCCAGCCCCTGATCGGTTGCCGGGTGCAGCACCGAGAGGCGACATTCTTCTGCCCCTCGCACGAATTCGGGCCGAAACCGCCTTGTGGCGAAAAGGGTATCATCCGGTGAAAGGCCGGCAGCCTTGTCCATCGCGTCGATCACCACGCGGCCTCCTTCTGCAGCAAGGGAGTTGAATCGACCCATTCGTCGCCCAGAAGTTCGGGCGTGTCGTAGGCGATCAGATTGGCGAAGTGGGTTTCGACATCCTCGGCAAACAGCGATGCGGCAATGCCGCGGACGAGACGGTCGGCCCCGGCGCTGACGGCCGGGATGTCGCCGGAGACCTTGCCATGGGTCAGCATCGCGGCGTCGTTGAAGCAGTGGATATGCGCCAGCATCGGGCAGGAGCCGGGGACGCGTTCGCGAAACTCGAACGCCGGACCGAGATCCGGCGCGTCCGACATGCCTGCACGAGCAGGCCCCATATCCGGCCTGTAACGGCCATCAGACCACGTGCGGATATGTGGGGCGATCGCCGCGAATTCCGGGCGGCCGCTGAAATCATTTGAAAAGCCGGTTGCCGCGATCAGGAAGTCGTAGCGCATCGGCCCCTGCGTGGTTTCCACCAGCAGGGTCCCTGCCTCCTCCTTCACCGCAACTATGCCGCAGTCGAGAAGGAACCGAGCGTTCGAATGGCGAGACACGCGGAGTGTCGATGACCGGGGCGGCGGTGTCTGGGTCGAGGCGGTATAATCGAAGAATTTCCACTTCCAGACGTCGGGCAGGTGATGCATGCCGAGTACAACACCCGGACTGCCAATGCCGGTCAGCTTGTTGATGCGCGGCATTTCCTTGCGCCGGATCAACATGTCGACAGAGCCGGCTCCCGCCTCGAGTGCCGTTGCGGCATTGTCCATGGACGAAGCACCAGCGCCGATCACCGCCACACGCTTGCCTTTCAGCGCATCGAAATCGATGTCGTCGGCAGAATGGGCCCAATAGGCGCGATCGATGCCGCTGAGGAAATCGGGCACGGCAAAACCGCCCAACCCGGACCGACCAGTGGCCAGAACGAGACGACGGGTGAGGACCCGCCCAGTTTCCGAGCCTTCGATATCGATCGCAATCAGATCTCCCACGGCTGCCAGTCCGGTCATGCGCACGCTGTTGCGCACCGGCAGACCGAGAACCTTGCGGTACCAGACCAGGTAGTCCATCCACTGGCCCTTGGGGATTTTGTCCAGCGACCGCCAGGCCTCAACGCCCCATTGCGCCGTGAACCAGGCCCGGAACGTCAATTGCGGCAGGCCGAGCGACGGACCGTGCAGTGTTTTCGGCGACCGAAGCGTCTGCATACGGGCAAACGTTAGCCATGGTCCCTCGAGCCCGGCCGGAGCCGTATCATAGGCCACGACATTGGTTATCCCGGTCAGGACCAGCTTTGCCGTGGCAGCAAGTCCGCACATGCCGGCGCCGATCACCACGACATCACGGACCGGCACGCCATCGTGCGAACTTGCGGGGACCCATGGCTTGGCGGGCAGTTCGAGAAAGTCGAGATCCTGCACGAGCTGTGCTTCGAGCGCAGCAAGACCTGTCGGCGTTGGCGCGGCGGGGGTATGCTTCATATTCCTGTTCCGTGATTTGTGCCGGATGCAGGATCGCTCACCAATTGGCCAGCGAGGATCGGATCGAGTTTCTTGAAGCCGACGATCGACCGTTCAGCCACCGCCTCGACCGCGTCCATCAACGCCTGCGCGACTGGACGAAGCGGACGTTTTTCGGCAGCGATAACGCCCCAATAAAAGAGAACGGTTGCGTCGATCGGGCGGATGACCACATCGGGCAGGGCGACGCCATAAGCGGTGAGGGGATCGATGACGGCCGCCGCACCAGTCTGACGCACGATCTGTAACGCGCCATATGCAGTATTCGTCCGGATCACTGGCCCTGTATCGATGCCCCTGGCCGCCAAAGCCTTGGAGACATGCAACTGGAAACGCAGGGGGTTGAGCAGTGTGGCGACGCGGCGACCGGCAAAGGCGGAAAGCGGTATGACGTCAAGTTCAGCCAGCGGATCGTCCTCCCGCACGGCAGCAACATCAGGCGCCGAATAGAGCCGCAGGACATCCAGACCGGGCGTATCGAGCGGCAGGCTCGAAAACCCGATCTCGGCACGTCCGCTGCGTACCTCCTGGGCGACGATCGAGGGGAGAAACTGCCCGAGATGCGTCTCGTGCGGAAGTTCGACACCTTTGAGTTCGGCCATGGCCGCCGGGATCAAGCCAGTACCGATCGCGGAGGTGGTAACAATCTGCAGGATTCGCCCCCGGCCGGCGGCGATCATCTTGGCCCGCGCGGCAAGCTCGGTGAAGGACATCAGCAAACGCCGCGCCTCCTCCTCGAAGGCCACACCCTCCTCGGATAACTGCACCCGGCGACCGACACGGTGCAGCAATTCGAAGCCGAGTTCCGCCTCAAGGTCCTGAATGGTGCGTGTCACCGAAGGCTGGGAACACCCGAGCATCTCGGCAGCCTTGGTGATGCTGCCGTTGGCGGCAACGGCAAGAAAGGCCTGGAGATCTCGTGTTTCCATTTACGCCTACATGCGCATTGTGTATGAGTACGATCGTCTCATGCAGATTTGATATATGTCAAGGCGGAAATGAAACATGGTCGGAGACGCCTCGGTGATTCGCCGTACGGTCGGAACGATTCGCTAGCCCACAGGGCGTCGTCGGCCGTCTCGGCCATTTGGGCTCGGCGCGTTCCAGCTGAATTCCATGGATGACGATTTGATGGGTAGCGAGGCTCAAGGAAGGGATGGCTTTCGATCGAGTTGTGCCTGCGTGCCGGCCGTCATGCAACGGCGTTCGCCCCGCTGCGATCCATAAAGACTGGAACAGGAGAAATCCTATGCGCGTGAGTATTCTGGGGGCCGGCGCAATTGCTTACGGCCTTGCTGCCTACCTGGCGGAGGCGGGGCACGATCCAATGCTTTGGTCGCCGTCGGGAGAGCGCACCAAGGCACTGGCCACCGGCGAATCGCTAAAGGCCACGGGCGCTATCGAGGCAACGGTGTCGGTGCGTATCGCCAAGGATTGTAAAGAGGCTATTGCCACTGCAGACGTTGTGATGATCGCACTGCCGGCTAATGGGCACAAGAAAGTGATGGATGCTGCCGCTCCCTATCTGAGGGAGGGAATGCCGGTAATCATCAGCTCTCACAGTTCCTTCGGAGCGCTGTATCTCTCCAGGCAATTGGCGGACTTCAAGGTTCGCCTGCCGATCGTCGTCTGGGGCACAACGTTGGTAACCGGCCGTCAGTCCGGACCAACAGAAGTCCACGTTGCCAGCGTTCGCCAGAAGGTCGATGTTGCAACGCTCCCGTTCGACGCGATGGACCAAGGGTTCCGACTTTGCACGACCCTGTTTGGAGATCGTTTCGTCAAGCGCGACGGTTTGCTTGCGATTGCGCTCAGCAACCTCAATCCCCAGAACCATCTCGGGATCGCTCTTCTCAATCTCACGCGCATGGAAAAGGCCGAGCAATGGAGCCAGGCTGGAAACGTCACGCCGGCCGTCGGCCGCTTTATCGAGGCTCTGGATGCCGAGCGGTTGGCGATCGCCGCCCGTTTTGGAATTGCCGTGCGCACGGTTGAAGAGCATTTTTCATTGTCGTTTCACGTCCCTATGGCCACCGTTTCGGAAATGAACCAGGAGATGGATCGCCAAGGCCGCGGCGGCTTCGGCCCGTCAACTATCGAAAGCCGCTATGTTCTGGAGGACGTTCCTTTCGGGCTGCTGCCGACGGTACTTTTGGGGAGGATCAGTGGAAATCCAGCGATTCTCCATGAATCTGGAACCAACATATTCTCGGCCGCTTATGGTCGCGATCTCAAGGCAGACAATGATATCCTTCCTGCACTCGGCATCGAAGAAATTGGAAAAGTGGATCTGGAGAACCTTTGCCGTAAGGGTTTTTAGCGGACCCTTCACAGATGACCAGCAGGCAATCGGCTGCCAGCGACACCTCCGGTGGCGCGTCAATCAACCCGCTCTCATCTCTGATCAATCCGCTCTGGTGTTGCGGAAGCCGACGGATCGGCTTCCGCAACAATATCGGCGGCGCGCAGGGCTAGATCACGCGCTTGATGTCGATGTAGTTCCCTTCTGTCGTGATCGTCAGCGTTACTTCTCTGTCACCGCGATTCCGCCAGAACCAACCGTGATTTCCGTCGAAGGCGGCTTCAATGGCACCTTCGTCAGCTGGAACGCTGCGACCTTTTTCGTAGCTGACGGACTGACCGCCGCCATCGCCGTGCGTCTCGAAGTTCACCACGCCACCGTCAGCTGTCCAGGAAAAGTTTGCCTTGGCGCCCTGCCGCATCACGAGCTTGACTTCGGCACCTTGGCCTGGCGCCAACGTGAAGGATAGCTCGTCTTGCCTTCCATCTGGGCGGATCGGGGCTTCCGAGGTTGCTTCGGCGACAGGCGCTGCAGCAATGGCCGGAGCCTCGGCAGGAGCACTCTCTCCAACCGTCACATTATCTTGGGCAACGGCCTCCCCAGTTGGGGATGGCTGCGACGCGGGCTGTTCGGCGGTAAGGGCAATGAGGAGGTTTTCAATTCGGTCCATGCGTGCCATCAACTCGGCCGGAGGGACCATTTGCGTCATCCGCTCGGCCGAAGCCTTCGCGCTGGCCATTTCGTCCTCTGCCGCCTCGGCTGCCAACTGTGTCTTGATTTCACCCATATTGGTGAGGCCGAGCAATCTGCCTGCTCCGGTTGGGTCGATCGCATACTCGGACGGCATGACGACCGTGACGAGCAAGGCAAGCGCCGTCAGCGCGGCAATCAAGGTGGAGCGCTTCAGCTGCGCTGACGTCGGCAAATCGGCGCGGCTGGGAAGGTCGGTGTTGTACATGATTTCGATTCCTTATGCTGCGACGAACAGGCCGGTGAGCTGATATCCGATCAGCAGGAAACCGGCCGTCATCATGATGACGTTTGCGGTATAGGCGTGGCGCCAGAAGCTTGGTGTCCGGCGCCAGTAGCCCATGACAATCAGGATGGCGCCGAGGGCCAAGAGCTGCCCGATCTCGACACCGACATTGAAGGCGAGCAGATTGGGCACCAGGCCGTCCGGCGAGATGTTGTATTCGATGATCTTCGTCGACAGGCCGAAACCATGGAAGAAGCCGAAGACCAGCGTCGCGACCTTGGTGTTCGGCTGGAAGCCGAGCCATCGCTGGAACGCGCCCATATTGTCGAGCGCCTTGTAGACGACCGACAGGCCGATGATCGCGTCGATGATGTAGCTGTTGATGCCGACGTTGAAGTAGACGCCAAGCAGCATGGTCGTGGAGTGGCCGAGCGCAAACAGGCTGACATAGATGCCGATATGCTTCATCCGGTAGAGGAAGAAGATCACGCCGAACAGGAACAGGATGTGGTCGTATCCGGTCAGCATGTGCTTGGCACCGAGATAGATGAAGGGCAGCACGTTGATGCCCGAGATTTCCTGGATATAGCCCTTGTCGCCCTCGGCCACGGCGTGGGCGAAGGCAGCCCCGCCCAGGAGCGGCAGGGTCATGAGAGCGATAAGCAGGGGCAGGGTGGGTCGCCAACGCGCGCGGCGCGAGCCTGACCGACCCCGGTCGAAGGGTCCTTGCATAAGATTTCCAATCTTCGTCGTTGAGGGTGGCCGCGCGAGCGGCCGCGATCATGCGGCGAGGAACGGTCTCGGCGGTCGCTCGAGCCGGAATGTCGTGCCCGGATCGACGAAAGTCGGCGGATAGTTCAGCCAGCCCCGTTCGAGCTGTGGAACGGTCGGTGCGAAGTCGGCGGGCGTACTCGCTGTCTCGTGCGAGTGGTCTGCCGCATTGTGCCCGTGAAAATGGTCCGAGCTCTGCTCGCCGGAAACGCCATCATCGTGTGCGTGGCCATAATCTTCGATCTGTGCGGCGGCTCCGCCGTGACGTTCAACCGCGGTGGCAATCGCGATCGGATCGTGTGAGGTCGAATAGCCGAAAGGACGCGGCACGCCGAACATCGTCGCTAAAGCGATGACCAGGCAAAAAACCGTGTTGTGGATCCGATTCGGCATGAACGGCGATTATTCTCTAAAATCCTAACGAATGGTTTTGCTACATCAGAATCGAGGCCTCTTTGAGACTTGCATATCCCCTCCAGGAGGATAGTATCAAGCTATGAGCGACCAATCCCACACCCACGAAACCCACCCCGATATCGTCAAGCGCCTGAAACGGGCCGATGGACATCTCAAGGGCGTCATCGAAATGATCGAGGCGGGCCGGCCCTGCCTCGACCTCGCCCAGCAACTCCATGCTGTCGAGAAGGCCATCTCGCAAGCCAAGAAGACCCTGATCCAGGATCATCTCAACCATTGCCTTGAAGACGTTGTCGGGCCGTTGGCGCGCGAGCAGCGCCGCTCGATCGAGGAGTTCAAAGACATCACCAAGTACCTGTGAGAAGCGCCATGATGGACAAAGTTCGCGATTGGTTTGGGTTTGGCCCGATGACGCATGGCATGGGGGGCCACGGACATGATCACAGTTATGGTGGCCACGGCCACACCCATGGCGTCATCGATCCGACGATCGCCACGACGACGCGCGGCATCTGGGCGATCAAATGGTCATTCGTCGTTCTGGCCATCACGGCAGCGCTCCAGCTTGTGGTTGTGCTCCTCTCCGGCAGCGTGGCGCTGCTGGCCGACACGATCCACAATGTCGGCGACGCGGTTACTGCCATTCCGCTGTGGATCGCCTT
>NZ_JAMYUW010000075.1:0-13170 GCF_040323315.1 Mesorhizobium sp. M0047
ATCTCCTGTTGAGTGAGTGGTTCGATGCAGCCTCACCCTGACAGAGCGCCGGCCGCCGTTCACTCCTCATGGGATCTAAAGCCGACGGAGATCTACTGGATCGCCCCCGATCGGGCTGCGCAACCCCGACCAGCTGACGCCCGATCGGGCGCTCAGATCTGCGCTAGGCCGGGCCGCATCGACGTGGATGCGACATTTCTACTTTGCTGAGAGCGCGACATTCGAACTTGGTTGCAACATCGAAGCACAAAAGGCGAACATGTAGTGGCGGCCTATGTGTTTTCGACGTAAACAGCACTGGCTCACTTCCGCTATCGGCCGGCTTGTGAATGACCGGAAGGGGGCCGCAAGCGGGAGGTCGGCTTTCGGGCATCGAGCTGGCCTAAGCAGTCATCAACTCGTGGCCTCAAGTAGCTCATCCACACTCCTCTTGACGCGGCGTGCCACCCCAGCCGATGTCGGGCTGATGTGCGTGGACGGCAGGACATCATTTGACCACCGCTTCTGGCAGCGCCGATTGGCGAGCCGCCTCGCCATCATTAGAGATGGAACGGAAAAGAAACCATTCAGCATCAGACTACCGCTTTTCGACGCACCTTTTTCGAATACGTCGGAACGAGCGTTTGTCGCGCAGCCCACGATGCCCTCATTGGTGAACCCGTTCCATGAAGAGTCTGACAATACGCCACCGCATCCTCGTCAGTTTCGCTGCCGTTCTGGTGGTCATGTCCGTGATCGCCGTCATCGCGTACGCCTGGTTTCTTCAGGCGGGGCAGGAGGCGACTGAGGTCGAGAAGGGCATCCTTCCAGACCTCTATCACAGTACCGAGATCATGATGGGCCAGATGACGGCCCATAGTCTGCTTCAGGAATATGCCCTTCAGGACAACCCGTCGGATAGAAGCACGCTTGAAAGCGCGATCACGACCAATCGCGACCAAGTGCAGCGGTCGATGGACGACTATGAAGCAACAATCGTCTCCGACATCGACAAGCAGAATTATGCAGCCGTCAAAGAACTCGCCAACCAATTTCGTCTGGCTGAAACTGCTGTGCTGGACACAAGCCGGGCTGCCTTGTCGAAAGGTGAAACTCCCAATGAAAGCCCGGCCATCAAGAACACCGTAGAGCCGATCTTTGTAAAATTGCAGTCCGCTCTGCAGGCCATGGTTGAGGATCACAGAGGCGAGGCAAACAGCGCGACGCAGCGGATCAACTCGATCGTTAGAACGGCCGAAGTCGGTTTGAGCGTTGGCTTGTTGATAGCCCTCGGACTAGCTCTTCTTTTGGGTTACCAGCTGTTTCGCGCCATTACAGGTCCGCTCACCCGTTTGGTCGACGCGGTTCAATTGATGCGGCAAGGCGACTTCAGCGAACGCCTCGATCTGAGGCGCCGAGACGAATTCAGCGTGCTTGCCGACGGCTTCAACGCAATGGCGGACGATCTCACAACCCTCATTGGTCAGGTTCAAAGGTCCAGCATACAGGTCGGCACGTCGATAACTGAGATCGCCGCCACCTCCAAGCAACAGCAGGCAACTGCGACTGAAATCGCAGCGACCACAACAGAAATCCGCGCGACAGCCAAGGAAATCTCCGCCACATCAAACGAGCTGGTCCGCACGATGAACGAGGTCTCCACAGTTGCCGAACAAACGGCTGCCGTCGCCGGCGGAGGGCAAGCGGGGCTGACCCGTATGGAAGAAACCATGCAGCAGGTCATGGAAGCGGCCGGCGCGATCAATTCCAAACTCGCGATCTTGAGTGAGAAAGCCGGCAGCATCAATCAGGTGGTGACGACCATAACCAAAGTCGCCGATCAGACGAATCTGTTGTCGCTCAACGCTTCCATCGAGGCGGAGAAGGCAGGCCAATACGGCCGGGGCTTTGCAGTGGTGGCGACGGAAATCCGAAGGCTCGCGGACCAGACGGCTGTCTCCACCTACGATATCGAGCAGATGGTCAAGGACATCCAGTCGGCAGTCGCGGCCGGGGTGATGGGCATGGACAAGTTTTCCGAGCAGGTCCGCCGGGGTATGCAGGAAATCCAGCAGGTCGGCGGGCAACTCTTCGAGATCATTCAGCAGGTTCAGGGGCTGGTGCCACGTTTCGAAGTCGCCAATGAAGGCATGCAAGCACAGGCGACCGGCGCGGGGCAGATCAGCGACACGCTAACCCAGCTAAGCGAGGCAGCTCAGCAAACAGTCGAATCCCTTCAGCAATCGACGCTCGCGATCGACGAGCTCAATCAAGTCTCAGGCGGCATGCGAAGTAGCATTTCGAGGTTCAAGCTGCGAGCATAGCGAGCCGGCAGTAGGAGGTGACAATGCTATTCCTCGCCTTCAGCATGGGTCCGGATCGCTACTTGATCGATGTCCACCAAATTGAAGAGGTTCTGCCCTATATCGATGTGAAAGTTCTTCCGGGTGCGCCAACTGGTGTGGTGGGTTTGGTCAGCTATAACGGAATACCCATCCCCCTGATCGATGTTACTCTTCTTGCGCTTGGCCGACCATCGGAGCGCCTATTGAGCACCCGGATCGTTGTGACGCGCTATCCGGCGCATGATGGCGAGCAACGCCTGCTGGGGCTGATCGCGGAACGGGTGACGGATACGCTCGAGCGAGACCCTACCGATTTCGCGCCGTTCGGACTTGAACCAGGAACCCCGCCCTATCTTGGGCCGGTGGCTTCCGATGGTTCGGAGATCATTCAGTGGGTCAAAGTGGAAGCGCTGCTTTCGGAGGAGATTCGTACCTCTTTGCTCCGCCAGGCCGCAATAGGTGATCAATGACCGGCGCAATAGAAAAGCTCCTGACGGAAACCATTGGACTGGACAGTGCCAGCGTTGGTCCGACAGTGGTTCGTCAGGCGGTCAGAGACCGGATGGCAGCATGCCGGATAACCAACCCTCAGGCCTATAGGGAACACTTGACCGGTTCCTCGCAGGAGCTGCAGGAGCTGATCAATGCGGTGGTGATCCCAGAGACCTGGTTCTTTCGCGACCGAGAAGCGTTCACGATGCTGGCGCGGCATGCGCGAGTGCACAAGCCTGCTCAGCCGATAAGAGTCCTGAGCCTGCCATGTTCAACCGGCGAAGAGGCTTATTCGGTCGCCATGGCCATGTTCGATGGCGGCTTTGAGGCGCACGAGTTCAAGATCGATGGCGTGGACGTCAGCAGCCGCAATATCGCGACGGCTGAACGCGCCATCTATGGGCGCAATTCGTTTCGCGGCAGCCATCTCGAATTCAAGGATCGCTATTTCGAAGCTGCCGAGGGCGGGTTGCGGCCTATTGCTGGGGTGCTGAAACAGGTTCGGTTCAGGGTAGGAAACCTGTTCGGTTCTCGCGCGTCTTTCGGGCAAGAGGTCTATGACATCCTGCTTTGCCGCAATTTGCTGATCTATTTCAATCGAGAGCTGCAGGATCGCGCATTGATCTGCACGAAGGACCTGCTGGCCAAAGACGGACTTCTTCTGGTCGGTCCGGCGGAAGCAGCTCTTCCAAGGTTGCATGGCTTTATTTCCGCTGAATGGCCATTGGCCTTTGCCTTTCTGAAATCGGAGCCCGTCAAGACCACGGAGCCGAAAGTTTCGGCCGCCGTCCCAGTGCGGACGCCAAGCCCGAAGGTCAACAAGAGCGAGCCTCTTCTTCCGTTCCGACCGACAATTGGCAATGAAGGCCGTGGGCAGGCTCCGGCCAAGCCGCTTGCACAGGCCTCGGAAAGCCTCATCGCGGTTGAACGGATCGCCAATGCAGGACGGGTAAAGGAGGCACAGGAGGTCGCCCTGGCGCATCTCAAGGCGTTCGGTCCTTCCGCGGAAATCTTCTACCTGCTGGGCCTCGTCCAGGATGCGGATGGTTCTGCACCCGAAGCCGCGCAAAGTTATCGCAAGGCGCTCTATCTCGCGCCAAACCATCGAGAAGCTCTTGTCCATCTGGCCTTGCTGCTTAGCAAGCAAGGCGACCATAACGGCGCCGAGGCGCTGGCCGGCCGGCTGGGTCGGGTCCAGAAAAGGAGCGGCAGCTGATGGCGGCTTCGACAAGGATCGCTCAGCCGGTGGAGGAGATTGAAATCGACGACTGCTGGCGGCAAATAGGCGTACGGGGTGACAAGTCATGTCCGCTACTGGAGCAGCATCTCCACTGCCGGAATTGCCCGACCTACAAGAAGATTGCACGACGCCTCCTTGACCGTGCGGCGCCCTCGGCATATCGCGACGAATGGCCTGATAACGCTGGTCGTGCAGGGATCGACTCGGCAGACAGCGACGCGCTGCAGACGGCCGTTCTCTTCCGTTTGGGGGAGGAATGGCTGGCACTTCCGGTCGGTATTTTTCATGAAGTGGCTGAAGCTCGTCGCGTTCATTCAGTTCCACATCGCAGGAACAGTGCACTGCTCGGTATTGCGAATGTCCGTGGTGAATTGCTCATTTGCCTGTCCCTGGCCGAATTGCTCGGGATAGACGAGCGCAAGGAGGGGGAACAAGGCACGCGAACCAAGGTATTTCGCCGCCTAGTCGTGGTAGGCGAGCGCGACAAGCGGGTTGCTTTTACGGTTGACGAGATCCACGGCTTACATCGGTACCAGGAACGCGACACTCTCGCTGTTCCGGCCATGATTGGCAAGGCACTGTCGGCCGCTACGGTTGCCGTGCTGCCGTGGCAGGGACGAGCCGTTGGCTGTCTCGATCCACGACAACTGCTCACGATGCTGGATCGGAGCATCGCATGACAGATGAAGACTTCAGCCAGGTTTCGATGCTCAGCCTCTTCCAGGCCGAACTGGAGACGCAGTCACAGGCTCTAACCTCTGGGCTTCTGGCACTCGAACGCGATCCTATCGCCGCCGATGCCCTGGAAGCATGCATGCGTGCCGCGCATTCCCTGAAAGGAGCTGCCCGCATCATCGACCTGATGCCCGCGGTCAAAGTTGCAAATGCGATGGAAGACTGCCTGGTCGCCGCGCAACGTGGGCATCTGAGGGTGCGACGGGAGCATATAGATGCGCTTCTGCAAGGCTCTGACCTTTTGAAATTGATCGCATCGGCATCATCGAGCGAGAGCGCCAACTCAGAAGTCGAAACCTTTCTCGCGAAGTTCGAAGAATTGTCCCTCCCCGAGGCAAAGCCCGGGCCCCAAGATTCTGCAGCTGATTTCGCAACTCCAGATCATGCCCAGGAGCAACTGACGACGACCTCTTCAGCGAACCTCCTCGTTGGGGCGGTACCGCAAGCCCACGGCAGCATCGGCTCTGATAGAATGGTTCGGGTGATGGCAGAAAGCCTGAACCGATTGCTCGGGTTGGCTGGCGAGTCGCTGATGGAAGCTCGGCGGCTCAGGCCATTCGCTGACGGGCTGCTACGGCTGAAGCGACTTCAATCGGACCTCGCAAGTGCGTTCGACAATCTTCATGCAGTGCTGCCGCCGGTTTCAAACGATGCGGCGGTGGTGGAGGCGCTGGCCGAAGCGCAGCGAAAGCTGCGGTTGAGCCAAGCGTTCCTGGCGGAGCGTCTCGATGAATTGGATTCAGTGGATCGGAAGGCGACCGATCTTGCCAACAGATTGTACGACGAAACGTTGGCGAGCCGGATGCGGCCGTTTGAGGACGGCGTGCGACACTATGCGAGAACGATCCGCGACCTCGGTCGTACCCTTGGCAAGCGGGTGCGACTGGAGATCGTAGGCGGCTCGACCGGCATCGACCGCGATATCCTCGAGCAGCTCGATGCCCCTTTGGGGCATCTTCTGCGCAACGCTGTAGACCATGGGCTTGAACCGCCTGAGGAGCGCCTCGCGATGGGGAAACCCGAAGAGGGGCTCATCAGGCTCGAAGCGAGGCATAATGCCGGGCTGCTGCAGATAGCCGTGGTGGACGACGGCAGGGGGATCGAGCTCTCGAAGCTGCGCGAGACTGTCGTCGCCCGGCAACTTGCAACCAGGGAAAGTGCTGACACACTCAGCGAAACCGAATTGCTCGCATTCCTGTTTCTGCCAGGCTTTTCGATGAAAGCGGGCCTTACCGACGTCTCGGGTCGCGGTGTGGGGCTCGATGCAGTGCAAGCCATGACGAAGGAAGTCCGGGGAGTCGCAAGCGTCTCCTCAGAATTTGGACACGGAACCCGATTTCAACTGCAATTGCCGCTGACGTTGTCGGTCCTGCGCACGCTGCTCGTCGATGTCGATGGAGAGCCCTATGCTTTTCCACTCGCTGCCATTTCCAAGACTTTGAAACTGCAGCGGACGCAGATCAATCTCCTGCAGGGCCGGCCGCATTTTCGATTGAACGATCGACAGATCGGGCTGGTCACCGCGCGCGAGGTGCTGGATCGAGGTGAGCCCGGATCGGAACCGAACGAACTCTCGGTCGTCGTCGTGGATGCGGGTCGGGCCGATGCGTACGGCCTGATCGTTGACCGTTTTCTCGGGGAACGCGAGTTAGTGATCAGACCTCTCGATCCACGGTTTGCCAAGATCAAGGACATCAGCGCAGCAGCCCTGATGGAAGACGGTTCGCCTGTTCTGATCTTCGACGTCGACGATCTGATCCGATCGGTGGAAAAGCTTGCGTCGTCCAGCGGATTTCGAGCTCTTCGGCGCGCCGCGGGCGGTCCCGAAGCGAGCAGGCGCAAGCGCGTGCTCGTGATTGACGATTCACTGACGGTTCGCGAACTCCAGCGCAAGATGCTGGGCAATTACGGTTATGAGGTCGAAGTGGCGGTCGACGGTATGGACGGGTGGAATGCCGTCCGGTCTGGTCCTTTCGATCTCGTCGTCACCGACATCGACATGCCTCGCATGGATGGCATCGAGCTGGTGAGTTTGATCAGAAAGGACGCTGATCTCAAGAACACACCCATCATGATCGTTTCATACAAGGATCGGGAAGAAGATCGCGCGCGCGGGCTCGACGCAGGTGCGGACTATTATCTGACCAAGAGTAGCTTTCAGGACGAGGCGCTGATCCATGCCGTCGTGGACATGATTGGCGAGGCGGCTGAATGAGATCGAAATCGGAAGCCAGCGAATGAGAATCGGCGTAGTCAACGACATGCCGATGGCGGTTGAACTTCTGCGTCGACTGGTCCTGTCGACCGGCGAACATCAGGTCGCGTGGATCGCGACCAATGGGCGTGAGGCGGTCGAGGTCTGCAGACGTGATCTGCCGGATCTGATACTCATGGATCTAGCGATGCCAGAGATGGACGGCGTGGAAGCGACCCGCAGAATCATGGCGGAAACCCCGTGCTCAATCTTGCTGGTGACCGCCAGTATCGAAGCCAACCTCGCCGGCGTCTACGAAGCAATGGGTCATGGCGCGCTTGACGCAGTCGATATTCCGTCAGTGGGCATCGAAGGTAACGCGTCCTCGCAATCCGCCCGGCTTTTGACGAACAAGATAGGAACGATCGGCAAGCTGATCGGTGATGCGCCGACCAAGGCAAAAAGGCGGATGTCACGTGCGGCTGAGCCGACACCTCGACGCCTGATTGCAATCGGTGCCTCCGCGGGCGGGCCGGCTGCCGTTGCCGCAGTCCTGAGCGCGTTTCCCGTTGATTTTGGCGGCGCGATCGTGCTCGTCCAGCATCTCGATGCTCAGTTCGTTCCAGGCCTTGTTGATTGGCTGGGGCAGCATACGCCTCTCCCGATCCGTCCGGCGCGGGAAAGAGATAGTCCTCAAGCGGGTACCGTTCTCGTTGCCAGCTCTGCGGATCATCTGGTTTTCAAGTCAGCTCAGCAACTTGGCTATACGCCCAGCCCCAAGGACAATGTTTATCGGCCGTCCGTAGATGTGTTCTTCGAAAGTGCGGTGCAATGGTGGCCTGGCTCGGTGATTGGTGTTCTGCTCACAGGCATGGGCAGGGATGGTGCGCGCGGGCTGAGACAGCTCCGCGACAAGGGGCATCTCACAATCGCGCAGGATAGAGCAACCAGTGCCGTCTATGGCATGCCGAAGGCCGCCGCCGACATCGGCGCGGCTGTTGATATTCTTCCTTTGAGTGCGATCGGCTCACGTATAATCGAAGCCTGCGAGCGCTCCACATGAAAGGGCTCGTCCGATGACGCAAGAACCAGAGCTGGTCCCGCCACTCGCAGATAACTATTCATCCATGGTTCTGCTCATCGATGATCAGATCATGGTTTGCGAGGCGGTCAGGCGCGCTCTAGCCAACGAGCCCGATATTTCCTTACACTTCTGCACCGACCCGTTGAGAGCGATGACGGTCGCGGATGAGGTAAAGCCAACCGTTATCCTGCAGGATCTCGTCATGCCCGGGGTCGATGGGCTGCATCTGGTGCGAGAATACAGAAAGCATGCGTCGACACGCGCGGTCCCAGTCATTGTGCTGTCGAGCAAGGAAGATCCAGCCACCAAGGGCGAAGCCTTCGCTGCGGGAGCGAACGACTATCTCGTCAAACTGCCGGATCGTATCGAGCTGATTGCACGTATTCGATATCACACGCGGGCCTATCTGGATCACGTCCAGCGAGACGCGGCATACCGAGCGCTAAGGGAAAGCCAGCGACAGCTGATCAGTGCAAATCTCGAGCTTGAACGTCTGACGCGGATCGATGGCCTGACCGGTCTCGGCAACAGGCGCTATTTTGACGAATATCTGGCGGCTGAATGGAAGCGCGCTTTTCGCGCACAGTCCCCATTGTCGCTGTTGATGATCGATGCCGACAACTTCAAACGATACAACGATACCTATGGCCATATGGCCGGCGACGAGGTGCTCAAGCAAATCGCCCGCGTAATCCAGAGCGGTTCCGGCCGCTCCACCGATCTCGCTGCGCGGTACGGAGGCGAAGAGTTCGTCATCGTGCTGGTCGACACTTTGCTGGAACAATCCAGTGCGATCGCAGAGCGGCTCGTCCAGGGCGTGCGGGAGTTGAACATACCCCACGGCCCGGATCGCGTGACCATCAGCGTTGGCGTCGCAACAGCGGTGCCCACCGAGAACGAGACGCCAAACGATTTCGTCAATGCCGCCGATTTGGCTCTGTTTCGTGCCAAATCGGAAGGACGAAATCGTGTTGCGCTTCATATGTCCCGCAGCTAGAGAAGCTCAACGCACCTCCGAAGAGCGGGTGTGTAATTTGAGGCTAAGATGGGGCCTAAGAGCGGCACTCGGTTGTCAGGTAGGAGCCGGACAACGGGGCTTGACGACTGGTTAGGCAAAACGGTTGGGAATGTCGGCGACAGTGAAGCGTCCTGCCTCTATCAGTTCACGGCCTGGCAACACAGCCTGCTCGGGCTGTCCGAACATCCGAGCATACGTTGAACGCGCCCGGGCTCGCCCGGCCTTCAAGAAGGTCTATGCCGACCAGTTCGCCGACTCTGCGGCTGGTGTCGTTTTCCATTTAATTCTGCGAATCCGACCTCAACGATTTCAGCATGTTGCCGGCGCACTTAATTTGAGAATGAGCAGCTAATTTGATAATGCACATTGGCTTGGCCCATGGATTGCGCCGCGGGTACGAGCGGCGCGGCGAACTGCGGCAGGAAGGCCAGCGGGTATCTCGGCACTATTATGATATGACCTGCACTGTCTTCTCGGATCCGAGACCGGAAAGGCCGCGCTCGGCGATCTTGATCTTGGCGCCGATTGTGTACGGCACGCGCGCATGTTTTTCGATCGTCCCGACTATGACCTCGCCTCAGCAGTCCGGGGCAGCTTCGCGATCGCCCCCGCTCCAAAGATGGTGGACGCGCTCACGCGCGACTATGCCAATACGGCGGCCATGATCTTCGGCACTCCGCCGAGTTTCGATTACATTCCGGAATCAGCACGGCAGATTGAGCAGGACATCGACACCCATTCAGCATCTCCGATCGCCCAGACTCAATCAGGCGACCTTGAGATCCTTCATCGCCTTTTCAACGACATCCTTGATCGGCCTGGATACATCTTCGGCGGCCTTGGTCGTCAGGGCCTGAAATTCCTTGGTCTGCTCCACGGTCCTTTCTCCCTGCTTGCGCAAGAAGGCAGTCTGCAGTTCGATGAACTCGGATGGCGATTTCACGGTAACCAGGGCTTCGAGGTGCGAGAAGCCGGCTTCGACATTGGCGCGCAAAGCAGCAATTGTTTTCAGCGACAGCTCGTTGCCGACGGTCTTGGCGGTTTCGAGGCTCGACTGCAGAGCCTTCTGGGTCGTCTCGGTGTCCGACGCAAATTTCGCATAGGCTTCTTTCGACTGCTCGACGCCCTTTTCGGCGACAGCGCGGATCTGGTCGGTAGCCTTCGACGCGTCGAAGGTGGGGAACGCGGTGTTTTCAACGGTATCAGCGGTCTTGGCCATAGTTTCCATCCTTTTCGGTGGACGGCCTTTCACAAGGACCGTCTCGTTCATTTATAAAACTGACGTTACGGCATTTACAGTGCATTGCAATATTTTTGTGCGGCGCACCATGCCTTTTTGCCCAGCGTTAGCCCGCTGAACTTTTCGCCTGCCGAGGCATGATCCATGACGACGATGTCGCCGGGCTTGAGGGTGGGGACGAGAACTTTGTCGACACAGAGTTTGAACCTCTCGCCGTTGATCGGTCCGTTGATGAGCGATGGCGCATCGACACGGTCGTGGCGCAGGGGCCGCCAGGAAGGTCACGATTTTCCAACGGTCGTTCGGCGCCTCGGCCTTGATCCTCTCGACGCGCGATGCCCATGCGGGATCTGGTGCGCGCCCGCTCAGAGGCGGTCGTTACACTGGTAGCATCGTCAGCAGTTTGGCGGATTCATGCTTAAACATGGTCGTCGATTCCCAGGAGAGAAGACCTGGACGATGTGCTATCTGCGCTGACTTCAGGAGCAACGGTTTTGAATACAAGCGCAGCAGCTTGCCCAGATCGAGCATAACCACCAGACGGGCCACAAGATCCTGGGCAATCCGCTTCGCCACCACCGCCTTTTCCAGTCCTTTTCAATCTTCCTGAGGCTCGAGGCGGTGCCTTTGGCATAAGTCTGCGCCTCAACCACATAAGTCCGAGGCTCTCAAGCCTGCCGTGCCGATCAAGAAATCGGTCACTCCGGACTACATTGTCAGCCTTGAGGACGGGAAGAAGTTCAAGTCGTTGAAGCGTCATCTCGCGACCCACCACAACCTGACGCCCGACGAATATCGCACCAAATGGGGCCTGCCAGTGGACTATCCGATGGTCGCGCCGAACTATGCCGCAGCGCGCTCGGCATTGGCCAAGACGATGGGGCTCGGCCGAAAGCCGAAAGAACCGGTGTCAAACGGCTTCCAAAACTGACCCCCGATCGGCGTCCAATTTTGACCCCCCTTATGTAGTGCGCAGCGATCAGCGTTCGCCCGGGCGGAGCTGGTCAGGGTTGCGCAGCCCGGGCGAGCGCGGATAGCGCTTGGCAGCTGATGGGGTGATCAGGCGCGGTTCTTGAAGCGCCAGGACTCGTTTCCGGTCTCGATGATCTCGCAATGATGGGTGAGACGGTCGAGGAGCGCTGTCGTCATCTTGGCGTCGCCGAAGACGGCGGGCCATTCTCCGAACGCCAGGTTGGTGGTGACGATGATCGAGGTCCGTTCGTAGAGCCTGCTGATCAGGTGGAAGAGCAATTGCCCGCCGGCTTGCGCGAACGGGAGATAGCCGAGTTCATCGAGCACGACGAAGTCGAGCCGGGTGAGGTAATCGGCGATACGGCCCTGCTTGCCGCCGCGGTGCTCGGTCTCGAGCCGGTTGACGAGATCGACGACGTTAAAGAAGCAGCCACGCGAGCCGTTGCGGATCAGGGCGCGGGCAATGGCGATTGCCAGATGCGACTTGCCGGTTCCGGTGCCGCCGATGAGCACGGCGTTGCGCTGGTCGGCGACGAAGGTGCCGTTGGCAAGGTCCCGGACCAGCACCTCATTGACCGGCGTGCCGTCGAAGTCGAACTCATCGATGTCCTTGGCGATCGGCAGCTTGGCGACGGTGAGCTGGTATTTGATGGAGCGGGCCCGCTTCTCGGCGATCTCGGCCGATAGCAGATCGCCGACGATCTTCGGCGGCTCGTGCTGGCGCTTGATGCCTGTCGCCATGACCTCGTCATAGGCGCCGCGCATCCCATAGAGCTTCAGCGTTCCCATCAGTTCCAGAACCTGGGTGCGTTCCATCAGTTTGCCCTCCTGAGGCTGTCGTAGCGGGCGCAGTCGGCTTGCGGCTCATGCTGCAGGCGAAGAGCGTCCGGGGTGAGGATGGTGACGGCTGGCGCCGGATCACGCCGCCGCGCCAGGATGTTGATGATGACGGCGGATGAGCAGGCATTCTGATCGAGCG
Organism: Mesorhizobium sp. M0047; assembly: GCF_040323315.1. Lineage (NCBI taxonomy): Bacteria > Pseudomonadati > Pseudomonadota > Alphaproteobacteria > Hyphomicrobiales > Phyllobacteriaceae > Mesorhizobium > Mesorhizobium sp. M0047. The sequence goes on from NZ_JAMYUW010000075.1 coordinate 12,279, forward strand.
CTTCCTGGCAGGCAGCCTCCACGGCATCGATGCCGTCGGTCAACACCGTGGCCAGGATTGACACCATCTGCCGATCGCCGTCATCCGCCGCTTTTAATCGGCGTCGGATACGCTCCATCGCTGGTGGCAGAGCCCAGTCCCGGAATGGCGCGCCATTGCGCAGCGCACCGGGCTTGCGGGCAAGTACAGGGACGTAATGCCAGGGATCGTAGACCGTCTCGTTCCGCCCGAAGGAGCGGGCATGTTCGGCGACGACCACGCCGTCCTGTCGGATGACGATCCTGTCGGCATAGGCATGGATCTCGACCGGGCGGCCGACGGCCGTCGACAGGACCGAGTATTTGTTGGTGTCGAAGCGAACCGTGCAGGTCTTCGACACCGAGGCCGGCACCGTGTGGAATCCGTCGAAGGGGCCGCGATACTCGACCAGTTTGCCGCGCTCTTCCTCGAACACGGTCCAAATCGTTCGTTCCGGTTGCTCGACGTGACGGTGCGCCTTGGCGTAGGCGACGCACTTGTCCTGCAGCCAGGCGTTCAGCTCCTCATAGGTCTTGAAGCGCAGCCTGGGCGTGAAGAAGCGCTCACGCACCAGCCCGACCTGGTTCTCGACCTGACCCTTCTCCCAGCCCGACGCTGGCGTGCAGGCGACCGGCTGCACCAGATAATGGCTACACATCTGCAGGAGGCGGCGATTGTATTGGCGGTCCTTGCCAACAAAGATCGTTTCCACCGCCGTCTTCATGTTGTCGTAGATGCCGCGCGTGCAGGCGCCGCCGAAGAAGGCAAAGGCCCTGTCATGGGCGTCGACGCGAAGAACAGCGGCACATAGGCGTCCGCCGTCGCCGACCCCTGCGCCTTCGCCCAGCTCTTCGCGTAGCGGCGGACGGCGTCA
>NZ_JAMYUW010000076.1:0-12554 GCF_040323315.1 Mesorhizobium sp. M0047
CATTGCCCAGTATCCCGGCGACCGTGCCGATCGTCAGATCCGTCACGTTCTCCGCATGGCTGGCAAGCACGCCGTCGTTCGCCGCCACCGGCACATCATCGACTACATTGACCTGAACCGTTGCGCTCGCTTGGCTACCGTCCGCATCGATGGCGACAACGTTGATGCCGGTCAGGTTTATGGTGTTCTCTCCGCCCGCGTCGGGATGCGGGAAATTGTCGAGCAACGTCACATTGACTGTCGCGGATCCGTCGGTGCCCGCCAGGATCGGCAGCGACGGCGCGACCAGGTCAATGCGTATGGCGTCGATGCCGTTGATCGAACCGGTGATCTGCGTCGGGCCGGCCAGCGTCCAGACGATGTCTGCGCCGGCAACCCCGTTGACATCTGCGGTGATTCCGGCAACCGACGTGAACGCCAGCCCGGTAATGTTGTCGGAACCGGCGTGAAACGATACGGTTCCGCTGCCGTCCTCCACGCTGGTCGCGGCCGCGCTGCCGGTCGCATTGGCAGTGCCGAGCCCTTCCTCGTCCACTGAGATGATCGCGTCCGTCACCACTGACGGGCCTTCTCCGTCGCCAATGGTGATATTCAGCGTCGTCTGCGACGTGTCGCCGTCGCCGTCCTTCAGCGTGTAGGTGAAGGTGTCAGTCACCGGCGATGCGTTGCTGATGTTGGAATTGGCGACGTAGCTGTAGGTCCCGTCCGGGCTCAGCGTCAGCGTGCCGTACTGGCCAACGACATGGAAGTCGCCGCCAACTATCGTCGTCGCCCCGGCGCCCGTCGCGCCGCTTACCGAAGCGCCGTCGGCGCCCTTGGTGTCGGCGCCAGCCGGATCGCCGTCGCTGCCGAGCCCGGTGACCACGTTGCCGCTCGCCGTGCCGCCTTCCGTGACGCTGTCCGTATCGGCAACCGCCGTCGGTACGTCGTCGATAATGGCGACGGCAAAGGTGGTGCTGGCCGTATCGCCGTCGACATCGGTGACCGTGATGCTGAAATTGTCCGGGACCGTATCGTTGGGATCGAATCCGTTCGTCTGGTTGAGATGCGTGACCGATTCGGTCACCGTGTAATTGTATTCGATAGCGCCCGTGGTCGGATTGAAGGAGACGATCGTCAGGTAACCATACTGCCCAGGGATGTGATCGCCGACGCCGGTGACGGTGACACCGTTGATGACGATCGACCCAATTCCATCCGGCGCGTCGATGCTGATCGTTCCAGTGCCGGACGTTTCAGCATCGCTTTGCGCCTCACTGCCCGGCGATTGTCCCTTGCCGCCGTCAAGGCCGGTTTCGCTGGCCGCCTCATCCGGGGCAAGCAAGGACGTGGCCGTCACTGTAACCTGCCTGTCGACGATCGAGGGGAACAGTTCGCGCCGGTCCAATTGACCAAACTGCAAGGCTGTCGGCGGCAGCAGGGCCGACAGGTCGAAGCCGTCGCCGATGCCGCCAGGGGGGACCGAGAAGTCTCCGCCTGCGCTTGAATTCGAACCGCCCGGGCCGGCCGAGATGGAACCGTCGGCACCGAAGGCTACATCGACATGGCTGGCTTCCAGCGCTGCCAGCAGGGCAACGCGCGGCACCTCGACGTCGCCGATGATGAAGGTCGGCACGTGCAAGGCGCCGTCCTTGATCACGATCACCGAGCCGTCGGCCTGTTCGAGCACAAGGTTGTTGCCGTCGACCTTGATGTTGTCGATGGAAACGTTGGACGGAAGTTTTACGACGTTGCCGGCGTCAGCCACATATTCGTGCGGTGCCGTCGCCGCGGGTGCGTTTGCCGTCGCCGGCGCCTCCGGCTTGGCCGGCGCTGCGCCGACATCGACCGGCACCGGTTCGGACGCTGCCGGGGCGGGCTGCTGTGCCGCCGTTGCCTGTGCGACCTGCATCTCTGCCGGCGAAATCTGACTGTTGTGTTCGCCGGACGCGGAATGGTCGTCCATGAAACCCGAAAAGCTGTCCAAATCGATATTGGTGGTCATTGCTGAAACCCCTCCGTCATTTCCCGGATAGAGACAGCGGCTTCAGAGGAAATGCAACCATTCAAAAACTGAAAACATATATCCTGGTATGTGCATTCATCAGAATATTCACGGTTAGTTAATTTGAGATATATAGCCAGTTATATAACGTCCCGCTTAAACGAAGCTCATCGGATCTTGGTATCCGCCGAGATTGTCAATTCAAAACCGCAATCCGAGTGAAAAGGTAACGCTCCGATCAGCGAACCAACTTGCGCTTAGGTGCTCATAACCAATATCAACCAAGGATCGGCGACCCAAAGAGATTTACGTTGATGAAAATTCAAGGCGTCCAATCCAAAATGGCCCGAGCTGCCCTGGGGCTAAAAATTAGAGAGCTGGCTGACCTCGCCGACGTAGCTGCTACCACCATCACGCGATTGGAATCGGGAATTCAAATAGGGTCACGGACGCTCGATGCAATTGAAAAGGCCTTTGAGAATGCGGGCATTAAATTCACCTTCGAAAAAAATGGCGACTTAGGGGTCGTCTTAAGCGCCTTTCTGATTACCTTCGAGGGCTGATTTTTTGCGTCCGCTGGCGCGCCTGCGCCGGCATTCTGTTAACCTCAGTACGGAGCCCTGTGTCGCCGCTATCAATGGCGATACGGAGGAGTTGTGTTATAGGCGGACTCCCATCAACAATCCGTGGCGGATTGCCGCCCAAAAGGAGACCATGCCTAGTTCCGATGGCAGTATGTACGATCTAATCGGGATACTCGCCGTACTAGTTCTCGTTGCTGCGAACGGTTTTTTTGTCGCAGCGGAATTCTCTCTCGTCGCAGTTCGCCGCAGTCGGGTAGTCGAACTGGTCAATTCCGGCAGGCTCAATGCCACCGCTTTGAAGCGCGCCGTCGACAATCTCGACGCCAATCTCGCTGCCACGCAGCTAGGAATCACCCTATCGTCGCTTGCGCTCGGATGGATCGGCGAGCCTGCGATTGCCCATTTGATCGAACCATTATTGAGCGCATTGCCGGGACCGCTCGCTACGGCGGGCTCTCATGCTATCGCGGTTGCGATCGCCTTCATCATCATCACGACGCTGCATATCGTGCTCGGCGAGCTCGCTCCGAAGAGTCTCGCCCTTCAGCGCAGCGAAGGCACGGCGCTGTGGGTCGTGCGCCCTCTCGGCCTGTTCCTGTTCCTGCTGCGGCCGGCGATCATCGGCCTCAACGGTCTCGGCAATCTCGTGCTGCGGCTTTGCGGGCTTCGACCTGGCGCGGGAGAGGGATCCCTTCACTCGCCGGAAGAACTCAAACTGCTCGTCGCGGCGAGCCAGGAGGCCGGGCTGCTCCACCAGGCGCAACAGGAGGTGGTCGAGCGCGTCTTCAGCATCGGCGACCGGCGCATCGCCGATATCATGACGCCGCGCCGTGACATCGACTGGATCGACGTCGACGACAGTTCGGACGAGATCCTGCGCACCATCCGGGAATCCCGGCATGAACAGCTCCTGGTCGGCCGCGGCGGCATCGAAGAGCCACTTGGCATGATCTTGAAGAAAGATCTTCTCGACCAGGCTCTCGACAGGAAGGCGCTCGATCCGCTGGCGGCCATCCGCGAGCCTGTGGTCGTTCATGAAGGAACGGCGGTCTTCCGCGTACTCGACCAATTCAAAAAGGCGCCAGTGCGCATGGCGATCGTCATCGACGAATATGGCAGCCTTGAAGGGATCGTCACGCAGACCGATCTGCTCGAAGCCATCGCCGGCGATCTGGCGGATGCGGATGGCGAGGAACCATATGTTGTCGAGCGCGAGGATGGCTCGCTGCTGATCGATGGCATGATGCCGGCTCATGACGCCTTCGCTCGCCTCGGTTTTCGGACGGGAACGGCGGAGGGCGATTTTCACACGATCGCCGGATTCGCCCTCTTCCAGCTTGGGCATCTTCCAGAGGCGGGGGAACATTTCGACCATGAGGGCTGGCGGTTCGAGATCGTCGACATGGACGGAAAGCGGATCGACAAGCTGCTCGCCCGCCGGGTGCCCACTAGATCAACTCCTGCAGCCATTTGAGGCCGAAGCAATATTGGCCATTTGAAACGTCAAGGCGGGCATCGCGCAGATGCCCGCCACCAATGGCACGGACGCGCGCAAGGGGCCAAAGAAGCGCCCGAAAAACACGCCTGCCACGCCCCATCGCTCGAAGAACTGGTGGCCACGCGGAATGAGGTCCGGATAACGCGACAAGGGCCAATAGTGCGAAACCCTGTTTCCCAACCGGGTGCCGATCCAGAAAGACAACCAGTCCCCCAATGCCGCCCCAATAGCGGCGGCAAGCCAGATAGGCCAGAATGCGATATCGCTTTCGCCGATGAGAAAGCCGACGCCGATCAGGATCACGGTTGCGGGCAACAACAGCGAGATGCACGCAAGCGATTCCCCGAACGCCAGGATAAGCACCAGCGAGATGCCCCACACCTCGTGCGCGCGGATGAAGGCGACTGTTGCTCGCGTGATTTCATCCAGGCTCATTCTTCACTTTCCAATTCGCGCCAAGCGTGACCGATGACAATAAGCGTCATGCCGAAAGTTGGACACGACCGGCCGGCATCTCGATACGACAAAGACCCGCGGTCCGGAAGGACGTCACGAAGATGCCAACCAGCGCACGCGAGGCAAGGTAACCATTCCGAAGGATCTTCCGCTGGTTTTGATTGACAGAACCCGCACTACCGCACTGGTGAGGAATTCATCCGACGCGCCCAATCACCTTTTGTTAAGAATGAGTTAAGATCGCGCCCGTGCGTTCGGTTTAGCGGCGGTGTGGCCGTTGCAATCATTACGATAACGTCCACATTGTCGGCGGCGATAGCGTCGCAGTCGATGCAGACAGGAAACTTCAGGTCGCAGCTGATCTGTCACAACGATTTCTGCAAATCCCATCGGGCCGAATGTGAGATCCGTTCACGCGACGATGGTCCTGAGCACATGACGGCGAAAACTCTGGCGGCAGATCACGAGCGTCACCCTGACGGTTAACGAGAAGATCAAGCCGATGAGCGATCTCAACCAGTACGGACAGGACGAATTCTGGGCCTAGCCGGACAGCGGTTTCGGCGATTGTGAAGACTATGCGCTGGAAAAGCGTCGCCGTCTGATGAACAGCGGCATTCCCGTGTCGGATCTGCTGATGACAGTTGTTCGCAAGCCCGACGGCGAGGATCATGCGGTGCTGACCGTTCGCACCGATACGGGCGAATTTGTCCTCGACAACCTCACCAACACGGTGCGCCGCTGGGACCAGACCGGTTATCGCTTTCTGAAACGCCAAGCCAGCACCGACACGGGACGCCTGGGTCCGTATCCTTGAGGGCGACCCACTGGTTAGCGCGATCAAGTAATGATCGGCTAACATTTCGCGCATTGCCGAAAGGGTTCTCTCAGGCCGTTGCGCAGCCTACTCATTGTATTAGGTCGCAGTGTTGGTAACGGACAAAGCCGTATCGTTTGCTTTGTGTCCGCCCTCGCCTGATTGCTGCTCTCCCCCTTTGACAGGAACGCTCAATGGCGCTGTCGCCTCCGGGCAGCCGTTCTGAATTTTTTTCCATGACGAAATGTTGAGACCATGCCGCATTGCGCGAGTTCCGGACCCGACGGCAATTGCAGACAAGTGAATTCGCCGTGATGGAAAGTGCGGCCGTTGGCAAGGCACTGACATTCTGCTCGCGCGGGCGTTGTAGCGAGCGCCGCGAAAACCAGAATGCAAGAGGCCAGGATCGTCCTCATGTGCGGAATTATAGCATGATCCGGAGCGGCCGTCAGTGGCCGTGGCCGAGCGGGTACGACGGCTTTCAAGACGAGGGAATGCGCGGCTCTTCCAGCAGCCAGAACCGCTCCTTCGGCGAAAAATCCGTGATCAGGAACGAAAACGACGCCGAGTGAAGCGGATCGACCTTGCCGTGCAGGAACAGCAGCCTGTCGTAGGGTTCGAACTTGCGGTTGAATTCGGCGAAGCTGTCGGACTTGATCGCGTCCGCCTCGCGATGCGCCTGGTCGAACGACAGCCCATCGCCATAGTCGCTGGGCTGGTCGAGAATCGACTGCAGCTCGAACTCAAATTCGATCCAGGCGTGCGTGCTGTTGTTGAGAGCGATGATCTTCAGCGGCAGGAATCCGGTGGCGTAATTGCCGGAGACGCCAAACGGCTGGATCGGCCGGATGGCGCGTATGGTCAATGTTACTGGGTCTGCCGACTCAAGCTCCTCCGTGACCACGATCGGATCGTCCCTGGTTCCGGCTCCGGCGGCCGACAGGATGCGAAACCCGCCGAGCTCGTCGGAAAACGAATAAGCGCCGGCGTCGACGATTTTGGGATTTACGCCGTCGGCCCGGGCGTGCAGGCTACTCGCGGCCAGCAAGGCCGCGAACGATCCTGCGAGGCTAAAGCCTGATATTCGATCCGACATGACCCGAAGTATGAACGACATTCCCGCAGCCGCATACTGGCGTGGCGGATGTCTGGCGTGGCGGATGTCAGATGTCAGGTGTGATGATGGTGCCGATCGGCCGGACCGGGTTGAAAGGCCGCAAAAAAGCCGCCGCTGCCGGCGATGATATGCGCAAGAGGATGGACTGATGTTCGGATTTGGCTTTGACCACCTGGTGATTATCTTTTTGGTTGCGATGGTTGTTTTCGGGCCGGAGGAGCTTCCGAAAGCCATGCGGTCGGCGGGGACGATGATGAAGACATTCAATCGGATCGGCGGCGATTTTCGAAAACAGTTTGACGACGCCATACGCCAGGCCGAGAAGGAACTCGACGTGGAGGAAACCCGCACGATGGTCCAGAATGCGGTGGAGAATGTGCCGCGAAGCGCCGACAAGGTGATGGCAGGCAAGGACAGCGGTCCCGATCCGCTCGCTGAGCGGAAGGCGGAACTTGAGCTGAAGTCCGTCGCAACCAAGCAAACGAGTTGACGCTGACATCTATCGAGCCAGTGATCGGCCTCCGTCGAGACTCGGCCTGCTCCGCGTGCCGGGTCTCGGCGAGCTTCGCGTCGGTCGTCATAGTGACCAATTCGTTACACCCGGACCGCGAGCATGCCTGGTGATCGCGGGGCATACGTTGACAATCGGCGCGCTATGCTGGTTGAGCTTGACCAGTTCATTCAGGAACGGGCGGCGAGCGTGGTTTCACACCCTGCTCCTCGGTGACGACACATGCAGAACACCAAGCACGCAGTCACGGCGTTGGCGCTTCTTGCCCTGATTATTGCCGGCGGCCTGGCTGGGGAAGCGGTCGCCAATGGCCTCACTGTGGTTCCTCCGGGAAATCGCTTCGACCAGCAGCCGCCGATCCCCGAGGCGTCCGCGAACCGGACGCGCGCCTTCAACACAACCTACGACGCCAAATACGACAAGATCCTGACATTGCTGAGAAGCGAGAAGAAGCTCGTGCAACAGATCAAGGATGCGGCCTCTGCCTATGGCATCGATCCGATTCACATCGTGGGCGCGCTTGTCGGCGAACATACATACAATGTCAGCAGCTTCGACGCCGCGCAGACCTACTACGTCAAGGCGCTGGCATACGCCAACGCGGACTTCGCGTTCCGCTACAAAGGCATTTCGCTGCAGTCGTTTCTGGACCGTCCAGAATTCTCACCATGCGCCAAGGCCGAAGGCAGTTCGTCTTTGTGGAGCTGCCGCACCGATGTCTGGAACAAACAGTTCCTGGGAGAGACGGTCGACGACGTTGCCTATGAGAACGTGACCTTCCAAAGGGCGTTCTTTCAGCCTTTTTTTGCCGGCCAGACCTTCGGCCTTGGCCAGATCAGCCGGCTGGCGGCACTTGAAGTGACAGACCTGGTCCATCGGGTGAGCGGCTTTGAAAAACTCTCGCCCGATCGCCCGCAGGCAATCTACCGCGACATCATGGATCCCAAGCGCAGCGTCATTTACACGGCTGCCATACTGCGCGAAGCGATCAACGCCTATGCGGATGAGGGGTTCGACATTTCCCGGAACCCTGGCATTACAGCGACGCTCTATAATGTCGGCCAGCCCCAGCGTCGCGCGGCCGAACTTCGAGGAGCTGCAGCAAAGCGATCCGGTCGAAAGCTGCCGGAAGAGAACTATTACGGTTGGTTCGTCAACACCAAGCTCGATGAATTGCGTGCCCTCCTTGACGGTCAAGGATGAGCTAGCCGCGGTGCCGGACTAGCGAATTCCCATGTTGGCCGACCCTCCGACCGGCGCTGATGTTCAAAGCGAAGGTAGTATCCTGGAACGGAGATACCGACTCTCGCACCGCCGTTTAGACCGTTCGGCTACGTATCTTAATCCGGATTGGTAACTGGATTGAGATCCTCGATTTCGTAGGTTAATCGATCTCGGCGGGAATATTCTAGATGGCCAAACCGTCTCATCCTCCCCACAGCGGGAGCGCGAAATCCTTCATCACCGAGTTAAGCATCGACTCCGGCATCAAAGGGGACTGGCTGACCAATGACAACTGGAGCACGCTGATCGGAGCCGCCGATCCGAACGTCGCGGCGCGCCTATACGCCGACCGCGTGCTGCCCGGGACAACCACGTCGGACGTTAGCGGCAGCCGAAGCTCCACAACCCCCGAACTCCCCGACGACACCCACAGATCCACTGCTGGAACCAAAGGCAGTCACACGCAGACCTCGGATCAAGCCGCGATCAAGATCGATAGCCTCATCTCCATACACGGGATCACCCCGACCTGGGCGGGTGATGGCGGACTGAAACTCACCGGCCTCGCCGAGACTGCCGCCAGAGTTGGCATTCATCTCGACGGGACGTTTTTCAACACGGTGATGTCACATGCCTTTGGCTTCTGGCATTCTGCGGTGGGCTATGGGAACGACGGCATTACCTACACCGCCCCCGCGTCGGCCCCAGTCGGTGATGCTGGCACGACTCAGACGAACAGCGCTATGATTACCAGCACCCTCCTTGCCAGCGACCCGGTTTTCGAGACACGTATCGCCTCCAGCGCCGACGACGTCGAACAAGGCCCCACGGGCGGGATGGATTTGACCAGCGGCAACCTCGATATGGCTGTCGAGTTCGGTGGCACCAAGGTTCAGGAGGTTGGGGTCCGCTTCACCGGTATCGACATCCCCCACGGCGCCGTCGTCACCGCCGCCTATATCCAATTCGAGGCCCAAAACACGAGCACTGGCGATGTATCGTTGCTAATTCGAGGCCAAGACAGCGATGAGGCCGCGGCCTTCGAGAAGGTGACGAAAAACGTCTCCCTGCGCCCGCAGACAGATGCCTCTGTGACGTGGATGCCGCCCGATTGGACGGTAGCCAAGGAAGCCGGCATCGCCGAGCGCACGCCGGACCTCTCTGCCATCGTGCAGGAGATCATCGATCGCTCCGGCTGGGCGGCGCTCAACGACATGGTGTTCACCATCTTTGGCAGCAGCGGCACGCGCAGGGCCTACTCCTTCGACGGCGACGCCGCCGGCGCTCCGCTCCTGCACGTTGAGTACTATGTGCCGTCGTCAGGCAGCGACCTCGGCCCAGTCGCCTTCAACACCTCGGCCGATGCCGACCCCGTCACCAATCAGATCTTCGAGCTTGGCGTCGCGGGCACAGCGGTCCACATCACCGCTTCGGCAAGAGACCCCGATGCAACCGATACAGTGACTTACAGCCTTGACGATTCGCGCTTCGCCATCGACGCCAGCACCGGCGTCATCACGCGCTCGGGCACGGGAACGCTCAACGCCCAGTCCGAGCCGTCAGTCACCTTGCACGTGACGGCAATCTCGTCGGACGGAAGCACCGCCAACCAGACCTTCGCCCTCGCCGTCCTTGACGATCCGGTGGCCTTCAAAAACCCGTATGACGCCGACTCGGCGCCCAATCAGATCATTCAGAATGCGGTCGCGGGAACGCGGGTCGGGATTACCGCCTCAGCCGCGGACCCCAATGCACGTGATACGGTCACCTACAGCCTTGACGATCCGCGATTCGCCATCAATTCCACCACCGGCGTCATTACGCGCTCGGGCACCGGCACGCTCAATGCTGCAACCGAACCGTCGGTCAACCTCCACGTCACCGCAACCTCGTCCGATGGGAGCACCGCCGCGCAAGACTATGCCGTCGGCGTGACCACAGGGCCGATCTTCGAGACAAGGATTGCGTCCAGCACCGACGACGTCGAGCAAGGTCCCAGCGGCGGGATGGACCTCACCAGCGGCAATCTCGACATGGCTATCGAGTACGGCGGCACCAAGAACCAAACGGTTGGAATGCGCTTCACCGGCGTCGACATTCCTTACGACGCCGTCATCACCAGCGCCTACATCCAGTTCCAGGCCCAGAATACGAGCACCGGCGCAGTGTCGCTCCTGATCCGGGGCGAAAGCGACGAAGCCACCCCCTTTGAGAAGGAGACAAGCAATGTCACCTCGCGCCCGATGACGAATGGCTCGGTGACGTGGACGCCACCTGATTGGACCGTGAACAATGAAGCCGCCCTTGCCGAACGCACCCCGAACCTCTCGGCAATCGTGCAGGAGATCATCAACCAGCCAGGCTATTTGCAACTCAATGACATGGCATTCGTCGTCAGCGGCGTCAGCGGCACGCGCCGGGCCTATTCCTTCGACGGCAGCGCCACCGGCGCACCGCTCCTGCACGTCGAGTACTATGTGCCGACGACCGGCCCGGTCGCCTTCAAGCATCCACAGGATGCCGACCTTGCGGCCAACCAGATCCCCGACCGTGCCCCCGCGGGCACTTTGGTCCACATCACAGCCTCGGCCAAGGATCCGGACGTCACCGATACGGTCACCTACAGCCTCAACGACTCGCGCTTCGCCATCAATTCCAGCACCGGCGTCATCACGCGCTCTGGCACGGGAACGCTCAATGCCCAGACCGAACAGTCGATCAACCTCCACGTCACCGCAACCTCGTCCGACGGGAGCACCGCCGCGCACGACTATGCGGTCAGCGTCGTCCCGACGACCGCGCCGCAGACATTATACCGGTTCGCGATCTTTGGTGACTATGGAGATACCGATCTCTCTGGCGAAAAAGCAGTCTCGGCGATGGTCCATGGCTGGAACCCCGATTTCATTCTCACGGTCGGCGACAACGTATATGCACCGCAGACCTTGGATGCCGCCGTCGGCCAGCAGTACCATGACTACATAGGCAATTATCAAGGCGCATACGGCAGCGGCAGCACCATCAACCGCTTCTTTCCCGACCTAGGCAATCACGAATACGATGAAGGCAACGTTGCCGCCTACTTGAACTACTTTACGCTGCCCGACAATGAGAGGTACTATGACTACCAGATCGGGCCGGTGCATTTCTTCGCCCTCAACAGCAACAAGCAGGAGCCGGATGGCCGCAGCTCCACTTCAGTGCAGGGCCATTGGATGCAATCGCTTCTCGCGAATTCCGACGCGAGCTTCAACGTGGCGTATTTCCATCACACGGCATACAATCCAAGTGGCTATACTGCCACCATGCGATGGCCATTCGAGCAATGGGGCGTGAACGCGGTCTTTGCCGGCCATGAGCATAATTATTATCGCGAGAATCGCGACGATAACGGCGACGGCGTCTTTCTCCCCTACACGACCACCGGCCTTGGCGGAGCCGGCAAGACCGTTCCCAATGTTGGCGCCAATTTGGTGACGGTCACCGACGCCGGCATGCTGATCGAGTTCTACAAGGTGAGCAGCTTCAATGGGATAACCGAGACCCCCGTGCTAACGGATTCCTACTTCGTCCCGACGCCCGCAGGGCGCACGCCGACAATCGTCAACGGGGGTTATGTCCTGAACGGCACGACCGGCGCGGACTATCTTTGGGGCCTGGGCGGCAACGACACGCTGATCGGCGGGCGCGGCAACGACACACTGGTTGCCGGCAACGGCCACAATCTGTTCGTGTTCGCCCACGGCGACGGTCAGGACACCATTTTGAATTTCCTGCCCGGCGCTGGCACCGGCGACGTCCTCGATCTCAGAGCCTTTGGCATCACCAACGCGAGCCAGTTCCAGCAGGTGGCCACAAACCAGGGCTCGAATGTCGTGGCGTCTCTGGGTGGCGGGGATCAGATCACAGTGATAGGCGTTCATGAGGAACAGTTCCACAACGACAACTTCCTGAGCAGCCTGCTGCTCGCATAGGGCCATTCCCGCTCGATCTCCAGCGAACCCAACGGTGACTCCGCTCGCATCAAACCATTGCACAGCCGCTCGACCACACCTCTATCCGAAGGTTGCGATCGAACTCAAAGCTTCCGACGAGCAGGTCGACCTGCTTGACGCAAGCATCGATGTTGCAATCCGAATCGGCCACTCGGCCGACGAGGGCGTGATCGCGCGGCGCGTCAACACGATGCGCGTTGTCGTCCAGGGCGAAATCATGAATCGTTAACCTGCAAGGACGGCTTGGCGGTAGGTCGGGTTCATGAGGGCTTTGAGGCGCTTCCGCTTGAGCGAGGTCTTTGAAGGCTCGCGTCGGAGCATGTTGAGCACCGCGCGGCGGATCATGGCGAGGTTGCGCGCCGAATGGT
>NZ_JAMYUW010000077.1:0-11706 GCF_040323315.1 Mesorhizobium sp. M0047
GGTCGGAATTCTTGTCGAATTCCATCAGCACGGTGCTGGAAAAGAGGTCGTCGAAACGCCAGGAATGCCGAAGCGACTTGACCGTTCTGTCTGGGCCGACGGTCAGGTCCAGCTTCGCTTCGGCAAACACATGCGGATGCGCGTTCGCCGCCGCGGCGGAAGCGAGCAACAGCGCCGCGCCTGATACTATGCCTGTCAGTCGCATTTTTCGCTCACATTTCGCTCGTCGATTCCGCATCAGGCAGGACACCTGCCATTGCAAGCAGGCCGAAATGGGACGGGCCAAAGCCTATACCAACCTTGATTGTCTTCGCCGATTTTTTCGGCATCCGTCCGGGCGAAGAAACGCTCCTGGAATGCCGCGCGGTCGACATCGAATAGTCTTATGGAGCAGGTCTGCACTGCCTTGCCGTTCAAGGTTGCCTTGGTCACCACGATCATGGTTCCGGCAGGCAGATCGTCGCCAGTCACCGCCCATCCTTCAAAGGCATCCACGTCGTCGACAGGAGCAAGCGTTGCATCACCGGATAGCGGTGTCCATCCACGCGTCCTGGCTACGGCGGCGATTCGTTCGAAATCAGGGGCAAGACAAATACCGTGAAAAGCTTCCAACGCCAGAAGCACCAGCGGCGACCTCAGGCATGTAGCAGCGAGCGCCGAGATAAAGAGGGCCTTCGACATCAGCACACCGCAGGCCAGAGAACGAGGCAATCCGCAGGGTCAAAAAATGGACCCTCTGGCACGTTAGTCAAGGGTGCCATTTAGCGGGCCCAGCGGCTGCGACGAGATCGACCTCCATCGGACTGTCGGCGGCTGCGCCGTCGCCCCGCAATATCATTTCGCCAGTTATTCTCCGACGCGGTCCGCATTGAAGACCCGCGATAGCCATCGAACTTGACTACGTGTGTCCATCCCTCGCTCCCGGGAGGCTTCTCCACTAGGGTGGGGATCAAAGGAGCGATGAACGCTAGCCGGCCGGTGCTGGTAGTTACTCGTTTCCGCATGGAACGTGTCTAGGGTCGCAGGCATAATATCCGCGCTCCACACGCCCTGGCGTTGGTTGAGATCGGCGGCCAGACTGGCCAGCCACTCTGTGCGCAGGCGGATAGAGGTGAGTGTCGATCGCAAATTGCAGAAACGTTGCCAGCGGATAATTGGGCAGTCCGCGCGTCATGCATACGGATCCATAAGCCCCAGCGCGCTTACATTCATAAGCACACCAAACCCGATGATCTGCTCCAGCGCAACGTTGCGAGACAACGTGCGCAAGCTTTTGGCCGGTTCGGACTCTATGCGGCTGACCAGGGCGTATCGATTGTAGACCGCCAAACCGACCATCGCGGCGAATAGGCTGATCTTGAACAGGAGAACTCGGCCGTAGTTGTTGCGCGGATCGGGGAACGAGCCAAGCACGAGCCAAGTGTTCATGGCGCCCGTCAAAAAAATGAGCGCAACCGCCACCATACCAAAGCGGGAGAAGCGCCACAGGACGGTTTCCACGCCTGCGACTTCGGATGGATGCCGCCGTGCTGCCGCGATAAGCAGGCCGAGGGGCAGGAGGCCACCTATCCACGCCCCGGCACTTGCAACATGGAGAGCTTGAGTCAGTGAGCCTAGAAGGCCCAATGCCGCCGCGTGGCCCTGCCAACCCTCGCAGGTCAGGAGCAAGAAAGCCGGCCCGACGATCAATTCGGGCCGCCCCGAGAAACTGATCACCAGGAGCAGGAGAACGAGCGAAAGGCGAACAAACCAAACAGTTCCGATGTCGCTTTCCATGAGAACGCCGCGCAAGGTGTCAACCATACCCTCGCGTCCGGAAAGCCCGGCAGTAAAACACAGCAGCCAAATTGCCGCGAAGATTGCGGCCGCAAGTGCGAGGGCAGGATTGACGTTACGGGGTAGAGGCGCAAGCGCGGGAGCCGCGGTTCTGTCTAGCGCATAGAAAGGGAAGAATGCCGACCCGAATAAAATCATCACTGAGAGCAAGTAGACCCACCGGGCGAAGGCCAGAGTGCCATCAACGCCCATTTCTACGGTCTGACTTCAAATTTGAAATTGCCCTTCACCTTGTGCCCGTCCGCTGATAGCACGTGCCAATCAACCTGATAAACACCCGGCGCAAGGGGCCTTGATACAGGTGCCACCATGTCCTTATCGTGCACCGCGATGTCCGTGGTGATCTTCGCACCATCCGGCCCGGAAAGATCGATGTCCGAGAATCGAGCCTCAATGGATTCGCTAAAGCGCAGTTGAATCTCGGTGGGCGAAGCGGCAATGGTGCTATTGATCTCTGGAGTAGCCTCGACCAATCGAGCATGCGCTAGCGCCTGGCCGGATAATGGTACGCTCCACAGCGCAGCTGTGGCGATCATTCCGATAGTCCAATTCAACGCGAACTCCTCCCGCGACGACGGTCATCAAAGACTATGCACTTTCTGACGAATATACGAGTATGTTGGTATTGCCGGGCCGCTATTGTTCGAGCTGTCACGAGACTTTCCATTTGCCGGAAAGGTGATGGGAGATCAGGCCAACACGCTACAGACCGCCGAGACTCTCCGTTGAAGGTCACGGACGCCGCAAGCGTTTGTAATTGTCAGGACAATCGCGGGCGAAACAAGCGTTTGCGCCCGCGTGACTCCATTTCAGCTACTTAACCGGGATCATGAGATGTGCGTATGGAGTGCCCGGCCACATCACATAGGGCTTGGATGTGTCAGGCTTGGGGTCCGTTGGATAGCCCGCCATCATGTCCATGGCGTTGACGATCATCACATGCGGGCCGGTCTCTATCCAATTGTTGCCTTCCTCGGGCTTCGTCGCATAGGGATCGGTGTTGCTGCCATCGGTACCGCCGGACAGCATGTACATGAAGCCGACCTTGCCCTTGGGCGGTTCCTTCTTTTCCATCCATGCCATCGCCCACTCCATCGCGTTGGCATCACCGCACATTGGGTCCGGGCCGGGCGTGGACGGGCTGTCTGGCATGCACCAGAAGCCGTTCTTGCCCTCGCGCAGAGTGCGCATGGCGCCCTTTTCATCCGCGGCGTAGACCGCAGCGCCGCTTGCCACGGCAGGGGGTGCGGCGGATTCGGCGCTCTTGATCAGCGCAGCGTCGTCGGCGGCTGCGCCTTGCATCGTAACCGCCGCCAAAAGGGCAGCGACCGTCAGAAGCCGTTTCATGGCCGTTCTCCGGTTTGAGTTGATCTTGTGCATGATGTCGGACGCACGGCTTTTCCAGAGCCGTTTGTCGGTGATCAAACACTAGCAGATTACATGCCTCCGGACAATTTATGTTTTAGCGCTGACTAATGTCGTCGCGGGGGCGTGCTAACGTCGTGGCTATTACCGAGACCGTCAAATCGGTCACGAAGCTCCTAAGGGCCAGAACCGGTCTTTTGCCGAACCAAATGGTGCTGTTCAGCGAGTGGCCAAATTTGCGCGGGTTCCAGCAACTTTGCTTGCGTCGTCAAATCGCCACCTGCCCTAACCTAGATTAGCGCGCGCATCGTCAGTTCAGCCGTGGATGATGACCGAACGGAGATTCTTCGTACGATCCGCGATTGCCGCCATGAGCAACTCCTTGTCGGCAAGGGCGGTATCGATGAACCGCTTGGCATGGTCCTGAAGAAGGACTTGCTCGACCAGGTCCTTGACGGCCAGCCTCTCGATCCGATGGCGATCATCCGTGAGCCGCTCGTCGTTCATGAATCAACGTCGATCTTCAAGGTGCTGGAGCAGTTCAGGAAGGCGCCCGTCAGGGTAGCAATGGTCCTCGACGAGTACGGAGGCCTGGAAGGAATTGTTACCCAGACCGATTTGCTCGAAGCCATCGCCGGCGACCTGCCCAACATCGAAGGCGAAGAGCCGGATATCATCGAGCGTGAAGACGGCTCCCTTCTCGTAGATGGTATGATATCGGCTCAGGACGCGTTCGATCGCCTTGGTTTTCGAGCACGGCCAACTGAAGGCGACTTCCATACGATCGCAGGATTTGCCCTGTTTCGACTAGGGCACCTGCCGGAGATCGGGGAACATTTTGATTACGGCGGCTGGCACTTCGAGATCGTGGACATGGATGGCCGGCGGATCGACAAACTGCTCGCACGAAGGAACTCTCCCACGGAGCGGCAAGAAACATCGGAGTAAAAAGGCCCAACTTGTCCAAAGTGTCAACGGAGCATTGCCCTTACCTCGCCCTTACCTTATCGCCGCTTGGAGTGTGGTCGGCGATCATGATACTGCAATGCCGGGAGGCGGTGATGCGTATCAACTTTCGATGTGATCCAATGTTGGTCGGGCATTTGCCCCGCCCGATCCCGGCGCGCGGCGCTCTGCCGGATTGGCTGCGCGCCATGCCCGCCACCGCCCATTCGGCGATCCACGGCCGCGACATTCGCACGCTCAAGCAGTGCCCACCCGTTGTCGATGCGATGACCTACGGCTTCATGATCCTGCTGCCGTGCGACGTCGTCGTCGACAAAGGCGCCTTTTCCTGGGACTGGCGGATTCCAGACCCGGTTACGCGGAACCACCCCAGAGCGCCATTGAGCTTCCACACGCCGGGGCAGCTCGCCGGCAGCCCGCTTGCCACGCCCGGTCAAGCCGCCCTCAAATTCAACAGCTTCTGGACCATCGAGGTCGAGGACGGCTGGTCGCTGTTCGCGATGCATCCGATCAATCGCGAGGATCTTCCCTTTAGGCTGGTGACGGGCCTGGTGGATTCCGACCGGTTCAGCGATGGCGGCATCAATTTCCCGGCGATCTGGACGGAGGCTGGGTTCTCCGGCGTGCTCGGGAAAGGAACCCCGGTCGCGCAGTGCTTTGCGGTTCCGCGGGCCGCGCCGCAGCTGGAATATGAGGTGTTCGACGAGAAGCGGCAGGCCGCCTATGCGCGGACGGTCGCGGATGTCCTGTCAACGCCGGGTGTCTACCGCAAGCGGTTTCGCGCCCGGCGGGCGCGCTCGACCAGCGAGTGAGCGACGCAGCGCTTCCTCATCAAGCCACAGCCGACCACTCGGTGCCGATGTCAGCGCCATGGCGATGACGCCGAACGTGGATGGGCGCAGACGGTAGGCCGTTGAGTACGCCAGCACGGCATCATCGAGATCACCAGTTTCCTGCAAGACGACGCCCAGATTGACGGCAGCTTCCGGGGAATCCGGGCTCATCTCCAGCACGCGTCGATAGGCCTGGGCGGCGGCGCCAAACTTGCGCATGTCCTGACGCACCAACCCGAGGTCAAACCAGGCAGCCGGATGCCCGCCGCCGGCGACGGCACGTTCGAGCAAGCCCTCTGCCTCAACAGGCGCACCGCTTTCCCAGGCAAGGCGCCCGAGGCGCGCCGCGGCCTCCTCGGATTTCGGATCCCGCTGCAAGACAAGTGTCCAACATTCGCGCGCGGCCAAGGCATTGCCTGCCTGATCGAGAGTACGTGCCCGCTCGATCAGTATTTCCGCCTGTGACGACAGCTTTGCCGCACGATCAAGCGGTTGCATCGCTGCTTCGAACCGGCCTTCGGCCCGGGCAATCCGGCACGCGAGAATCAAGGCGGGCACATTATCCGGACGAGCGGCCAGACTCGTCTCGATGCGCGTGCGAGCCCCCGACAAGTCCGCCCTGGCGAACAGGACCGCCGCCAGAAGATGGCAAAGCGCCGAATCGTCCGGGTGTTGCGTCAAGCCCAACTCGCACAGCTGCATTGCCTGGCCGTGATTGCCGGAATTGAAAGCAGCCACTGCGCGGCGGATCAGATCGCCGCTTTCGCCTTGATTGTGCGCGTTGTTGCTCGGACGCTCACTGGCAGTCATGTCCTTAAGCGCCCGATGTCGATCCCAATCATGTTTGGCGGGGCCGCTTGCCAAATTGAGCAGAGTAGCAGATTTGGAGCCTCGCTTGTCATCACGCTTAACCACTCCAAAGGCAACAAGGCCACAATCCGCCTCAACTGCTGCTCCCGTGCCCTTGGGCACACACGCTAGTGACGACCATTCTATGAGCGCGCTTGTAAATATTGGCTACTCGCAAGGGATGTCGATAGGCGTTCGCCAAATTCCAGCAAAAGCGGTCTCATGTTGACCAGCTTTTCCGGTGTAAATCTGGTCAGCGGTCCAGAAACAGCCAGCGCTCCGACCAAGCCCTCGCCGCCTGAAAAAATCGGTACGGCCATCGTTGCTGTTTCAGTATCTCCCTCCCCGAGTGATACAAACGGACTCTTCGCCATGAGAGCTATTCGCATTCTAGGCTTAGCGATACTGAACCGAGCAAGCACTTGGCCAGCTGCGTGATGGTCAAGCGAAAGCACATCCCCCTCTCGGATTTGATCTCGGATCAAATGGCGACAGTCTGCACGAAAATAGGCAAACGCTGCGATTTCCCTCCTTTCGAAAAAAAAATGCGCTTTCACCCGAAGGATCGTGCTTTTGTAGAGACCTGTTCTGGAAGAAATCTCGGCCAAGCTTAAACCTTCGTCATGCTCTGTGAAGCACCCGAGGATCGAAAGCGCGCGATCGACAGCTTCAACCCCTCCCGCTCTTGTGTCCGCTTGCTCTGCCGCCTGATGGTTCATTCGTTTCTTCCTTCAAAGGCCAAAGCTGCGTTGCGACGTCGGGCCCTAGTCACGTTCCCGGCTTGCTCAGCATGGTGAACGTTGCTTGCGGGCGCCACTACGCTCATGGCAACAAACAGGCTTTGTTGACCATTTCTCGTCATCGATGCCTGCCATTATAGTCACGATCGTTTAGGACGGAATCGATGCGGCGCAAGATCGCCTTAGAATATCGAGGTAGGCGATAGCGAATCTCGGTCGTCTGAGTTTTTGAAGTGGCGGGGCTTGAGGTGTAACACGCATTGGGCCAATGGTCGCTCGACAGCGGCCGAAATCATGGAGCTGAGGTCTGATGAATAAAATTGCCTTACTTCCTCTGGTGACGTATCCGGAAGCGAATTCCACCAAAATCGTCGCAAACGCAATCGCGGTGGTCAAGCACATTGGCGCGGCGCTTCACGCATTAACGATCAATGTTGATATCCCGGGTATTTCCAACCCAGTGTCGAGATACTTGATCAATCTTCCCGAAATGATTCGGGAGACAGAAGCGACTAGCCGCAAGCATGGGCTCGATTTGCTGGAGGCATTGAAAGCTGAAGCGGCACGCGCCGGATCGCCCCTGACAACCGAGGAGATTGCTGTTCAGCCAGCAACTGTCAGCGATGTTGCGGCAACGCAGTCTCGCTATTTCGATTTTGCTTTGATTGGGTTGGAGCCAAATAACCAGACTGCGCGCACGACCGTTGACGCCGTTCTGTTTGGTTCGGGCCGACCGACCATAATTCTGCCGGAAAGCGCAAATGTTGGTGCAATCGATCATGTCATCATCGCTTGGGATGGTAGTCGCGTTGCGGCTCGGGCCGTTGCCGACGCCTATGCGTTTCTCCAATGCGCGGCAAAGATAACTGTACTGACAGTGACAAGCGAAAAGCCGCTGCGCGATATTGGCGAACGCCTCACTCTAAGCCTGAGAATGCGCGGCCTTCCCGCTGAGGGGGTCTCAATCGATGCGGGAGATCGCGCCATTGGTATTACGCTTCAGGAGCGCGCTGTCGGCATGGGCGCCGATCTGCTTGTCATGGGTGCGTACGGCCATTCCCGGATGAGAGATTTTGTCGTGGGTGGCGCAACCAAAGGCGTTCTGGGCGATCCGCGCCTGCCTGTCCTTTTGTCGCACTAGTAATCTGCCCTCGAGTAGCGGCAGCGAGTTGGCTCCCACGATTGCGTCAGCGACGTCAGAGGAACCAGCTACGACTCAAGACGAAACCGTGCCTATCTGAGTTCCGGATTGTTTCGCCTTCGAAATTCGAGCTCGAACTGAACTGCGGAGCATACCTGTTCGCGCCGCCTACGATTGATTCCTGCCCCTGCCCGAGGCAGACAATGACGGTAGCCTTTGGTGCCCATCAAATCCACGCCTGCAGCCATTTGAGGCCGAACGCGCCGGGAGCCAGAGCGGCCAGAATGCGATACCGCTTTCGCCGATGAGAAAACCGACATCGATCAGGATCACGGTTGCAGGCCAACAATAGAGAGATGAACGCCAGCAATTCGCCAAAAGTCAGCACGAGCACCAGCGGAACACCCCATGCTTCATGCGTTCGGATAAACGTGATCGTTACCTGAGTGATCTCAATATATTCAGCACGGCCGATACCGCTGCCGTGGCTTCAGCCATGGGACAGGTTTTGCTCTCAGCAACCAAACCTTTCCATCAGGAGCCCATTCCGGCCAATCCACACGCCAATCCCGCGTCAGCAGGAGCCGAGACCTTTGATATAATATAATAAGGCAATCGGCCCTAAGCCTCTCCGTCGATCCAGGACCCATCTGACCCCGCGACAATGGAAAGGCAACCGTTGCGATTACTACGACATCGATGCTTGGCCTCGCCGCGGCAGCACCCGCATGAACAATCATGGCATTTTTGCCATTACTGTCTTGACGTCCGCATAGGTCTTCAGCGACATCTCGCCAAGGCCAGGTTACTGTCGGCCTTCGCCGGGCGCGACCGCCGCAAAGCCGGCGTTGATGTCGGCCGTCTGCGCTCCACCCGATTTTGAGCCATGGATCCAGGCCCGAACGGTGCTAAAGGAATACAGCGGCAGATAATCGGGAAGTCGCTGTCGCGCAGAACGGCATTGCTGAGGCTGTCGAGAATGAACGTGCCGCTGCCTGTGCTCACTGAAAGTACGGCGTGAAAGAATTTTCTTCGGCGATCCTGGATGACAACGAGCGACATGCTCTGCGCCGGAAGCCGACCATGTGATGCACGAGGCCAAGCAGGCTGCAGCAGAAAGTAGCGTGTCTCTAAACCAGTTCCTCTCGGCGTTCATTGCCGATGCGGTCATCGCCGCGCGATCCTCAATCTCAAGAAAAGAGCCACGCGGCAATACCGATGCGGTCCTGGCGACCTTGGATCGCGCGCCGGATGGTCGCGCCATATCCAGGAGAAAGCTTGTTGACGAAGGAAGTTCGGTTAGTCCGAAAATGTGGGGGACATCAAAAGAGGGCCGCCCTGGCAAGTGCGGCCCTTGTTCATGTCGGTCTACCAGTGTTTGGTAGATAGGCCAGTTACAGACATTTTCGAGTACTTGAGCTGATACAAACCGAGAATTGAATTCGGCAAGGAGACTACCGGCGCGTCTTGGCCTTTCAGTCAGTGCATATACTCGACCATGCGGTCGTGAAAACACTCGCATTTGTTGAGAGTGTCTTCGTCCTTGGTGTTCGTCTTCAGGTAGCCGTAAGCCACGCCGCAAGCGACCTTGGCCTCCGACGCCCAGACGAAGACGGGCCGGGACGAGTTGATCCACTCCGAACTTTTGGCGGCGGCAACCGACTCGTCCATCAGCTTCACCACCTGCGCCCTAAGGTCGACGATGTTGTCGGTCAGCACCAGGTTGGACGTGCCGACGGTACGGCAATAGTCGACCGCGGGACCTTCGATGATGTCGGCGGCATAACCCGTCGACCCGACTGCCAGCAACAGCGTCGCGGCGGAAACCAGCAGTCTTGCAGAACGTTTCATGATGAACTCCCCTCGATATTAGCGGTGTATAACATAATTGCGCGGTCGCGCACTATGGCCGTTAAACCAGGTTTGCCGTTGTCGTATGCTGGGTTACGCCGTCGTCGTAGAGCAGCGTGATGGTGTTGGCCGCAGGCAGGTTCGTGAGCGTGGCTACATCGACGAAGTTGGCGCCGTTGGCAAGCCCGTCGGCATCAACGCTGAGTGTGCCGGTCGCCACATTGTAGTTCACGAAGTCGCCGATATTAGCCCCTCCGGGTGCGGTGTCGAACAGCGCGGTCAGGTCGATCTTATCGCCCTCGGCACCATTGTAGTCGGTAATGAAATCCTTGATGTTCAAGTCGAGATGGTCGAGCTTGAACGTGTCAGCGCCGGTGCCGCCGGTAAGCGTATCCTGGCCGCCGCCGCCGATCAGAAGGTCGTTGCCCGCTCCGCCATAAAGCGTGTCATTGCCATCGCCACCGTAGAGGATATCGTTGCCGTCGAGCCCGTAGATTGTATCGCTGCCGGACGTGCCCTGTATCGCCTCATCGCCGGACGTCCCGTTGATGGGAGTGCCCGCCGCATGTTCGCCCAATAAAGTGACCGACAGGGTTTGGGATGCGGAATGATCGCCGTCGCCATCAACCCCGTATACGGAGAAGTTCAACGTCTGGTCCGACGGCAGTAAGAGCTTCGAATAGCCGAAATCGTCGAACTTGGCCTTGCCTTCAGTGACCGTGAATGTGATCGACGTGAAGTCCAGGGTCGGATCGATGGTCAGCCAGCCGTCCACGGTGGTCGTTGCGGTACCGGTCTGGCCAGTATTCGTGATCCAGGTCATCGTGAAGGCACCGGCCGCCTCATGTTCGACGTTGAAACTGAGTTTGTCGACCGCGCCTGCGAAAGAAATCTTGAACTGCTCCGTCGGATCGAGGTTTCCGTTTCCGACGCCGAAGCCATTGCTCGTCGGTTTCAATATCTCGGCATTGTCGATGCTGCTGTTGTGATTTGTATCGACCGAACTGAAGGTGGCGTCGCCAAGAGTGAACTGTGGTGTGCCAGCGCCACCGGCGACACCTCCAAAATTGAAAGTCTGATCGGTGGTGGGGCGAGATTCGATCAAGTTGAACGTATAGGTGCCGTCCGGACTGATCTTCAAATCGAAGAAGTTCGATCCCCCAGCCTGGGCAATTAGATCCACCGAGCCGTCGAGGTTGTGGACCAAGGGCAGATATGTGAGGCCGCTGATGCTGGTCAGCGGGCTGACTTCTATCGACTGTTCGCCGTCCGCCCCGAATGCAAGATTGTGCGTCCCAACTGTGACATTGTTGTCCTCGTTGCCGACGATTGCATTCATGATGTGCGTGAAGGTTGGCGTGTCGTCGTTCACTTGCACCGTGAGCGATCCATTTGCCGTATCGGAGTCGCCGTCCGTGACCGTGAAGCCGATCGTCACGTTCATGGTCTCCTCCGTCGTGCTGGACGTAGGATGCACCAGCGGCTCCGACAGCATGAATGCGTAGGAGCCGTCCGGCGCGACATCGAGCACAAACACAACATTGCCCGAGATCGCACCAGTCGCGGTTAGGATCGTGTGTCCCGCATTCGTCGTCGTCGCGTACTGCAGGTTCTCCTGTGCTGCGACCCCGTTTGCGGTCTTGTAGATCGCCATTACGCTAGGGCCGACAAAGCTCAGCGATTTCAGCCCGTCCGCGCCTGCCGAAAACAGGGATCCCGCGCTCCCTGACAAGGTCTTTGCATCGGCGACATCGCCCGTCCCGCCCGCATTGCCGGCAAACAGCGTCTGCGCATCATCGTCCAGTACTGGTGTCGCCGTCACGATTTTCGCAACCGGCGTGTCGTCATCGATCACCACGGTGAAGCTGGTGGTGCCGGTGGAGCCGTCGGCGTCCGTCACCGTCGCCGTGACCGTGAACGGCGCCGTGTTGTCCTCCGTGCCGCTGATCGAGTGCTTGACCGGCTGCAGCAGTGTCATGGTGTAGTCGGCGCCGCTGTCGGTGACGCTCGTCACCGCGATCGTGAACACCTGGTTGGCCACGAGGTTCGGGTCCGTGCCATGCACGTAGCCGATCAGCTGACTGCCGATCCATGTCGTGTCGACCGCAACCCCGGCCAGCGTCTG
>NZ_JAMYUW010000078.1:0-11096 GCF_040323315.1 Mesorhizobium sp. M0047
TGCAACCAGGTCCAGAAGCTCGGCGATGCGGCGCCGGCGCTCGACTGACGAGCCGAAGCGATGGATCTGCAGCGGCTCCTCCAGCGTCTGGTAGACGCTCTGGCGGCGGCTCATCGACCCCAACGGGTCCTGGAAGACGAACTGGACTTCGCGGCTGAACGACTTCCTGTCCGATTTCAGCCATTCGGCGCGATCCCTTCCCCCAATCAGGACGGTGCCTTCGCTCTCCTTCTGCAAACCGACGATGGTGCGCGCCAGCGTGGTCTTGCCGCAGCCGGACTCGCCGACAATGCCGTGGAACGCGCCGCGCGCGACCGTCAGGTCTATGCCATCGACCGCCCGCACCGCGCCGGTGCCCGAACGGTTGGCGAAATGCACCTTCAATCCCTTGACCTCGATTGCCGCGGCATCAGACATGGACGGCGATCCCCTCTCGTTTCAGCACGACCGGGCAAGCCACGCGGTGCGGGCTTGTCGACGCGGATATCGTCTGCAGCGGCGGCCGGTGCTGCCGGCAACCGGCTTCTACCAGTTCGCAGCGCTCGGCAAACCGGCAACCCGGTTCCAGCCGGATCTGGTTTGGCGGCAGGCCCGGTATCTCGCGGGTCGCCGCGCGCTCGTCGGCACGAAAATCCGGCACCGATGCGAGCAGCCCGCGCGTATAGGGATGGACCGGCCGGGTCAGCACATCCATCGCCGTCCCCTCCTCCGCCACCTGGCCGGCGTAAAGGACGATGACGCGGTCGGCGACGGAAGCGACCACGCCGATATCGTGCGTGATCAGCACGACCGCGATGCCGTCCTCGCGCTGGATCTGACGGATGAGCTCCAGGATTTGCGCCTGGACGGTGGCGTCGAGCGCCGTCGTCCGCTCGTCGGCGATCAGCACGCGCGGCCGGGCCGCCAGCGCCAGCGCCTGTCACCGAAGCAACCTCGGAAGCCTCGATCCGGCCAGGGAAGGCAAGACGAGCTATCCTTCACGTTGGCGCCAGGCCAGGGTGCCGAAGTCAAGCTCGTGAGGCGGCAGGGTGCCAAGGCAAACTTTTCCTGGACAGCTGACGGTGGCGTGGTGAACTTCGAGACGCACGGAGATGGCGGGCAGTTCGTAAGCTACGAAAAGGGTCGCAGCGTTCCCGCTGACGAAGATGCCATTGAAGCCGCCTTAGATGGAAATCACGGTTGGTTCTGGCGGAATCGCGGTGACAGAGAAGTAACGCTGACCATCACGAGAAGGGAACTACATCGACATCAAGCTCACATCTAGTGCAATACAAATTCGTGGCAGCCTGTCGCAATCGATCGAGGCCCGCATGGGCTTGCCTGAACAGGGCACCGGCGTGGTCTAGCCCGTCTTCCAGAGCACACGGGTGCCCCCCCGATCATGCACTCCCTGGTGCTGTGCTTCTCGATCGGCCTTGCAATCACTCTCGTCACGGTCGGGGCCGCCGCTGCCCTGAGCGTCCTGCGCGACCAGGCGTTGGTCGCGGATCTCGACCGTCACGCTGGGCTCCCTATTTCTTCAGCATTCTCATCATCGCCGTGGACCTCTATGTCGGTTACCATGGCTGGACAGGACGATCCGCCGCGGGAGCCTGATGCGCTCATGCTTCAAGCCAAGACCGCAATCCGAAATAGCGAGCCAATCATGAAATCCGTGATAGCAAACACCGAAAGCGTTGCACTGGCGCCTAAAGCGCCTCCATCGGGTTGGCGACTGTTGATGACGCGCGAACGTTGGTTCGAAGTCGCGCGCATCCTGTTTACCGGCTTGATGGCGTTGCTGTATTGGCAGCAGCTCATTCCAATACAAGCCTTATGGGTGGCCGTTGCCATCGGCTTGTATCCGCTCGTCAAGACCGGCGCCGTTGACCTCGTAAAAGAGCACAAGATCGGTACCGAGATATTCATCACCATTGCCACGGTGGTGGCTCTGATCGGGGGCGAGAGCGTCGCCGGCGCGGTCCTCATGGTAATCATTTTGATCGCGGAGTTCATCGCTGATCTGAATATGGAACGAGCGCGAGCCTCGATCAAAGACCTGATCGGCTCGGTGCCGCAGGTGGCGCTTATGCGGGACGCAGGTGGCGAACGCAAGGTCCCGATCGAGAATCTGCGCGCAGGCGACGTTGTCTTGGTGCGGGCCGGCGAGAAGATCCCGGTCGACGGCACCGTCGTCGGTGGAGCGGCTTCGGTCAACGAAGCATCGATCACAGGAGAGAGCATTCCGAAGGACAAGAGCAACGGCGCCGGTGTGTTTGCCGGAACCTTCGTCGAATCCGGCGCCCTGGACATCGAGACCGAGAAGGTTGGTGCCGACACCACCTTTGCCCGTATTATCAGTCTGGTCGAGAATGCCGAAGCGGAACAGGCACCCGTCCAGAAACTGGCGGATAAGGTCGCGTCATGGCTGATCCCCGTCGTGCTGATCTTCCTCGTTGCGGTTTATCTTTATACCCGCGACGTTCGGATGATCGTCACTCTGCTGATTTTCACATCGCCTGCCGAACTCGGATTGGCGACTCCTCTGGTGATTATCGCAGCCATCGCGCGAGCCGCACGCAGTGGAATTCTGGTCAAGGGGGGCGTCTATCTGGAGTCTTTGGCCAAGGTCGACGTCCTGGTGTTCGACAAGACAGGCACCCTGACGGCGAACAAACCGGAGGTTGTCGGCGTGGAGATGCAGGACGGCACGCTTTCGGAAGCTGATCTGATCAGCCTTGCCGCCGCCGCCGATCGGCGCTCCGCTCACCCCTTGGCGAAAGCGGTCGTCGACTATGCCGCCCGGATCAAAATCGATGTCCCGGAACCGGAACAGTACGAGCAGTTGCAGGCGCGCGGTGTGAAGGCGACGGTCTCCGGACGCACCGTGCTGGTCGGGAATGCATCGTTGCTGCGCGAGGCCGGCGTGCCGCTTTCCGATGCGATCGAAAAGGGCGGACAGACGCCGGTTCACGTCGCGGTCGATGGGAAATTCGCGGGCGTGATTCTGATTGCCGACACATTGCGACTAGGTGCGCGCGAAGCGCTGGCAAAGCTCCGTGCAACCGGGATCAAGCGCATGGTGATGGTGACGGGTGACAATGAGGCCACGGCGCGGACCATCGCCAAGGAACTCGGCGTGGATGAAGTGCGTGCCAATCTGATGCCGCAGGACAAGGTCGCCGCCATCGCCGAACTGCAAAAGCAGGGCCATCGCGTGGCGATGGTCGGCGACGGGATTAACGATGCGCCGGCGCTTGCACGCGCCGATGTCGGCATTGCGATGGGCGGCGGCGGCACGCAGGCAGCGCTGGAAGCCGCCGATATTGCATTGATGAAGGATGATCTGGCAAGAATTGTCAGCGCCCGCGCGATTGCGCGACGCGCTTACCGGACAATTCAGGAAAATATCTTCGTCGGTGTCGGTGTTGTGCACGTTTTAGGCATTACCGCAGCGCTGATGGGCTGGATCGGTCCCATCCAGGCAGCGATTTTGCACTTGGGGCCAGATGTCCTGGTGTTCCTGAATTCGGCAAAACTGCTGCGCGTTCGAATCCAAGATGTTTAGCGCATCTCTTTGGAGCCTAAAGGCGCTTGCAGTTCTTTGGACGGCAAATGCGTCCAATTCGCATCGTCCCCGAAACCGGGCAACCGCAAGCAGAGCACGCTTACCGCTGGGGCGCTGGTGGCGGTGTGCCGCCAAAGCACCCAGCCGCATACCCGATCAGAAGCAATATCACGATCACGGCTGCCGCACCGTACCAGCCGCCTGCCCATGCAATTCATCGTTATTCCAAATATCGCGCTGCGCCTGGCGAGCCCGCGATTTCTTCGATCCTTTGATGGTTTCGTGACGAGCGACCCATCTGATCCCCTGATGACGGGCTAGGCCAAGATGGGATTCCTGAGAAGCGCGTAGGCCTGCCTGCCGAGACTCTCGATTGCAGGTCACGGACGCCGCAAGCGTTTGTGATGATCAGGACAAGCGCGGGCGAACAAGCGTTGGCGCCCGCGTGACTCCTTTTCAGCTACTTAACTGGGATCATGAGATGTGCGTAGGGCATGCCCGGCCATTCACATAGGGCTTGGATTTGTCAGGCTTGGGATCGACCGGATAGCCCGCCATCATGTCCATGGCATTGACGATCATCACACGGGCCGGTCTCTATCCAATTGTTGCCTTCCTCGGGCTTCGTCGCATAGGGATCGGTGTTGCTGCCATCGGTACCGCCGGACAACATGTACATGAAGCCAACCTTGCCCTTGGGCGGTTTCTTCTTTTCCATCCATGCCATCGCCCATTCCATCGAGTTGGCATCGCCGCACATTGGGTCCGGACCAGGTGAAGCCGGTTTCCCGGCATGCACTTGCACTCGCGCAGGATGCGCATGGCGAATTCGACTAGCCGGCGCGATCTGCGAGAGACCTGTCGACCATGTGGCTACCATTTCTTTTTTGTCGCCGTCGGACGGTTCCCTACCATTGCACCAAGGACAGCGCACCGCCGCCTTTGGCAATTGACGCTTGCAGGCGAGGCAGACACGCGGTGCGCTGTTCTTTCTCATAAATTGCCCTCGACGTTGAATTCTCGATAAGAGTGCGCCGCTTTGCGGCATCTATTCATACGATCAGTTAGTTGCACTCAAACTGCCCCCCGGTAGGGGTGGAAACCGCGTTAGCCTGTGTTTGGGATGACTTGCATCCTATAGGAGCGGTCGAGCGTTCCGCGGCAACTAGATCGAAGAAAGGATCTTTAGGTAAGAAGCGTTCAATCCCCCATGCTCCTAACATGACCATCTCCGGAAATGGGTTCACCGGGGGCTCCCGGTATGGGACGACAGATAAGAGAGGAAGCGCTCGCTTCATGATCTCACCCGTCACTGGTACGGCATTCCACCCGGATGTCCTAAAACCAAACGTTTCGGGAAGCGGCTTTGGCTCGTCAAGGATCGTAAGAAACAGATATCTTGGCTTATCGGCCGGCGCTACACCCATGAACGATGTTAGTACGCGGTCGCTCGAATAACGGCCGTTGACGACCTTTTCCGATGTGCCTGTCTTGCCTCCGATGAAGTAGCCCGGCACATCAGCCTTTTTGGCGGAACCTATTTCCGCATTAAGGCGCATCAAGAAACGCATGGCCTCGCCGGTTTGGCGGGTAATGACGTTTCGCCGTATGATACGGCCTTCAATCGAGGTCCCCTTGATGAAAGTCGGGCGGATAAGATCGCCGCCATTCACCAGGGCCGTAATCGCCATCGCAGCTTGTAGCGGTGCCACCGCTATACCGTGTCCGAAGGCTGCGGTGGCCGTGGTGAGCTCCCCCCATTTGGCAGGAAGGATTGGCTGCGCGTTTTCTGGGAGTTCCGTGACTAGGCGGTCAAATTGGCCCAAGGATCCTAGGAATGCCTGATGCTTGTCTATACCGACGCCAAGCGCCATCCGGGCCATGGCAATGTTGGAGGAATGGATAAACGCTTCCGGTACGTTGAGCGGGCGGTTCTGGCCGCGATAGTCACGAATTGCCATGCGTCCGAACCGCAATGGCTCACGGGCGTCAAGCATGGAATGGATATTGAATGCTCCCGATTCCAAGGCCATGGCCGTTGTCATTGCCTTGAATGTGGAGCCCATCTCATAGGTGCCTACGTTGATGCGGTTGATCCGGTCAGGGTTCAGCGCATCGGCCGGGGAGTTGGGATCAAAATCCGGTAACGACGCCAGCGCGATGACTTCGCCGTTCCTGACATCGAGGATCAGGCCAGCTCCGGCAAGGGCATCGAAACGCTTGATCGCCTTCGTCAGTTCGTCAGTCAAAGCGTGTTGAACGCGCAAATCCACGCTGAGAATGACAGGAGCAAGATCGCTTCGGTCGAGGTTCAAGCCGGTTTCTCTGAGATCCTTCAGGCCCTGCTCGTCGATCCAGCGTTCAATGCCCGCAACGCCGACATTGTCGACATTCACAGATCCGAGAACATGTGCGCCGGTCGTGCCGTTGGTGTAGAGCCGCTTGGTCTCGTCGCGGAATCCGACGCCCGGAATTCCGAGGGTCCACAACCTGTCCTTCTGGGCGGGTGTCGCTACCCGTTTGATCCAAGTGAAAGCGGCGTTGCCTTCAAGACGTTTTCGAAGGTCCAACATGTCCAGGTCTGGGAAGACCGCCATCAATCCTTCCACCGCCTCGTCCAGATCCAGGATGCGGCGCGGCTCCGCGTATACGGACAGACTTGGTATATCCATTGCGAGCGTGGCGCCTTGTCTGTCGACGATGTCTGGGCGCGCGACCGGGGGCGGAACGACAGGATACGTGCGTTCCGGTCCGCTCTGATTTCCAAGCCATACCAATCGTATGCCGATTGTACTGAAGAGGCAGGCAAAAACGGCCATCACCAAAGCCACTCGAAACCGCGCCTGCTTCGCTCGATTGCCCACATGGGGGAGAGAATTAGCCATTGTGTTAACCCTTCGCTGAGCCGATGCGAGCGCGAACCTCGTCGGTCCAGGCATTCAAAGCGCGGTTGAAAGCCAATGTGCGGTCCCGCTCCGGCCAGTTGATTCCGAAATAGGAATAGAGATCGGTTCCGGCTTCTACGTCTCCGCGACGGACGATTGTGTCAGCTTTGCTCGTGATCCCGAG
This sequence comes from Mesorhizobium sp. M0047, assembly GCF_040323315.1. Lineage (NCBI taxonomy): Bacteria > Pseudomonadati > Pseudomonadota > Alphaproteobacteria > Hyphomicrobiales > Phyllobacteriaceae > Mesorhizobium > Mesorhizobium sp. M0047. The sequence continues at coordinate 6,617 of NZ_JAMYUW010000078.1, forward strand.
AGTCGGCCCGATTCCGTCCCAGTCTGCGAGGACTGGGAATCCTGCCGCGCCCAGCGGCGGATCCCAAGTCGGATCGACCAAAGCCATGGCGCCATCGATCCTCACTTCGACGCTGTCGTGAATCCCGCGGGTTTCCAGAAGCGGCTGGAGGACAGAACGAGGTACGGGCAGATCTGCCCAATCAAAAGGAACTTGTACCGGCCGAGCGTGAAAGTCCCAGGCACGCATGAGGCGCAGGAATGCCGCAGACTTGTGTCGGCAATCTCCCCGACCGAGCGTGAACAGGCTGTCGGGATCACCCTTCCAGGCAGTCAGCTTGTAGGGGACATTCCGAACGATATGAAAGGCCGCGATGTGTCGATCACGCTTCGACAGTCCGACCCCCAGCCTTTCCACCACCCATTCGGCCGGAATGGAATCGCCTCCTGCGCGACGGCGAACGATTTGCTGTTCTGCTTCGGCCACACGGGCCGCCACCGTGCTCGCAGTTGCTTCCTGCGCCGCCGCCTTGTTCGCGACGAGCGCAGTCGCGCCCGCTCCGATCAAAAAACTCCTCCTGTTCATCGTTTCACTCAACAAACAGGGCGTTTTGGGCGCTGGCCCGGAGTTGTTGCAGCAATCGCCTAGTCGGAAAGGCGTCCGGGCGCATATTCTGCTGCCGCTGGAAGCGCGCGATCGCCTGTCTAGTCAATTGGCCGATGCGTCCATCGATCTCCCCCACGTCGAACCCGCGTTCCACTAAAAGAGCCTGGAGTTCCCGCCTTTCGGAGGCCGAGAGGGGGAGGACGCCTGTAGGCCATTCCGAGAGAAAAGGCTGTCCGCCGGCAATTTGGTCGGCAAGGTGGGCAACGGACAGCGCATAGCTGTCGGAGTTGTTGTACCGTTTGATGACATCGAAGTTCCGAAGCAACAGAAATGCTGGTCCAGTGGCTCCCGCGGGCAGAAAAAACCTTGCCGGATCGGCGGAACGCGGGAAGCGCTTGCCGTCTGCGCGTTCGACGCCGATACGCTGCCACTCTCGCAGTGAAGTACGATCCAAGGTCCACGCCTTGGCGTAATCGAAATCGGCCGGCAGCTTCACCTCGTAGCCCCAGGCTTCGCCGTGCCGCCAACCGTTCTGCTTGAGGTAATTCGCAGACGATGCCAGGGCATCTGGGATCGTGTTCCAGATGTCCGCGCGGCCGTCGCCGCTGAAGTCTACGGCATAGGTGACAAAGCTCGACGGCATAAATTGTGTCTGCCCCATAGCTCCGGCCCACGACCCGACCATCTGTTCGGGACGAACATGGCCGTCGCGGAGGATTTCGAGAGCAGTCATTAACTCGCCTCGAAAATACTTACCGCGATAACCTTCATGGGTCAGCGTGGCGAGCGCTTGCACGACGTTGCTGCCGCCGACAAATCCACCATAATTCGTTTCGATTCCCCATATCGAAACAATGACCTCGGCTGGAACACCGTACGCCTTTTCGATCCGCCCAAGTTCGGCCACCCATTCTGCCAACCGAATCCGCCCGGTCTCGATTCGTTGAGCGCTCACGCGTTTTTCAACGTAGTCCTTGACGGTTGACACCGTTTCCGGCTGCTCTTTCGTCAATTCCATGATCCGAGGGCTGAGCTCAAAGTTGCCCAATGCGTCGTCGAACACATCGCGCGGTATGCCTCGCGCCTTCGCCTCTGACCACAATTCTGAGACAAATGCACCCTGGCCGCCGGAACTCGCCGCGGCAGGCACTACCGCCACGGAGAGCAATGCAGCCACAGCAAAGACGAGGGACGAAGCGACTGCGTTCCATTTCTTGGATACTGTTTTCATCTCAATTCGCCTTCGGTTAGACGGCGCTTCAAGTTGGGCGCATGCCGTCCTTCGCTGGATTGTCGGCGGTCTTCTACCGAAGGAGCGTCCTGCTTTTCGAACGCGACGACGATGCCGTTCATGCCACCAAGATCACGTTGTCTGGTTTGCACCAAGCCGTTCGCCAGCGCGCGGAACTTAAGCAGCTCGCTATATTCAGGTTGGTGGTTGAAGATCAGCAGGCCCCCGTTTCGCAACAACGCCGACGCGGCATTCATCAAGGACTTTGGATCAGTCTCGAAATAGACTGCAGCCTGCGAATAGAGAATGTCGACAGTTGCATTCCGAATGCCCTGCTCTTCCAAAACGGATAGGCCGGCGGCAGTGACGAAAGGATGCTCGACCAATCCATTCGGCAAAGTTTGATGCCACCGCGTGAGATTCGTGAAATGGAGAAAGACCCTTCGGCCGATAGCGTGATCGAAATGTCTCGCCAACCCCGCGACATCGCGCGATCGGCCTTCGCCGGTCTTATTAAGCCCAGCCCAGGCACCGCCGATCTCAAGGTAGCGCAGAATGCCGTTTGACTCGAAACGCTGGTTCGCTTCCGAAACAAGATCGAAACCGAGTTCTTCCGCCAGCCGGAATGATCCGCCGCTGGATGTCCACGCCCCGTCATGAACGGATGAAACTATCGCCTTGGCGAGAGATCCGGTCTCGTTGTGGATTGCCCGGAGATATCTGGGAAGGTTCCGCCGCGGCGGAATGGGAGTGTTCGGGCGTAAGAGCTGGGCTTGAAGGTCTCTCTTGACGCCCATCTTTATCGATCGCCAGGCGACAGGGTCTGGCTCGTAACCAATGAGATCGAAATTGCGTAGAATTGCTCTACGCGCATGTGCGGCTGCAGCAAACATGGTGATGGATTTCCGCTCGGGCAAAAACGGTCGATCGTGACAGATCGACGGTGAGCACCGAGCGAAATTGAAAGAGGCGCGTCGCGCGCCTAGACGTTTGCGCTCAGTGCGTCAGCACCGAGCGGAGTCCGGCGGACGATCAAGCGCGATTGAAACATCTGAGGCGGTAGTTCGATCGAACACTCTGCCATACTTCATCGACGAGCCGACAAAATCGACCCCGCCATCGAAGATCATCTCAGCATGATGATCGTGGTGGGTACCCTGGTGTGACACCTCGTCACTGTAGGTATCGTCGCCGTCATGAACATGGCTGATTTCCAGCCGAGAGTTGTCAACTCCATGAAGCGCGTTCGGATGCGTCGCGAACGACACCATCATCACAGCAAGTGCGATGATGGTGACGATCAGGCGACGCATGCGCCAATCTGAGCCGGTAATCCGCATAAACCCATTTTGCATCATGACGTTAATCAGTAGTTAAGTCCTGCGGTCACGTTTCGACGATTCACTGAGGTCACGGTTGATGATTGCTGCTGAAGTAATAGGCCCGGTTTTGGGCAGCAAGGTGGCACGCCACCATGTGAACGTGGCGCAGTGCCAGTGCCTCCACACGGCAGACATCGACCGTCACGGGGAAGCGCGTATTGAAACGGAAGCCTGAAAGCGGGTTGCTTGGGCTAAACACTTTAGGCGGATCGTCCATAAGATTACGCGGCGGCCCGCCCGGATTTGGGGATCGGGTGACGAAAACGCGGAAAGAAGCGCCTGCCTAAAGAATGTGCTGCTTTTCGAAACAGCAGTTACGCCACGCGCACCGTCTCGACGGGAATGTGCCTGTTGTCGGTACTCACTTCTAGCCTTTCCCCTGAAGCCGAATGCGAGGATATAGGAGCGTCAGAGCAAGGTCCGAAATCAACAGCCCCATGCCGCCGACCCAGTAGAAGTCGCGAAGGACGGGCGGCTGGTCGAAACCGTATTCGGCTCGCAGGCGTTCCGCTTGCCATCTCGACGCCTTCGCGCTGCGCGCATTCCGGCGGCGTAGCTCTCGAAATGGTTCCCGGGCGGCAGTTCGATGATGGTGAACACCAGCGCCGAGATACAACCAGGGTCGGGACCATGACTGCGAAACGCCAATAATGTACTGCAGCTTTGCCCGCACCCCCGTGCCGTTATCAATTTGCCTTGCTCATATTGATCGAGCTTTAGAAGCTTGGGACATGGTCTGTGTCGGTCAAATGACAGGCTGCAACGCCGCCATGCGGTACGGATCGCAGCATCGGTTCCTCGACCCGGCAGACATCGATCGCCACCGGACAGCGCGTGTTGAATCGACACCCCGGAGGCGGCGCGCTTGGGCTCGGTGGGTCGCCGGCGAGAATGATCCGGCGGCGTCCCGCTTCGATGCGGGGATCGGGAGAAGGAACGGCCGACAGCAGCGCCTGGCTGTAGGGATGGGCCGGTTCGCGAAACAGCGGGCGGGTCAGGCCGGCCTCCGCGATGCGGCCGAGATACATTACCGTCACGTCGGAGCAGACCTCGCGCACGATAGCCAGATCATGCGCGACAATGACAATGGTCAGACCAAGCTGCTTCTGCAGCGACGTGAACAGGTTGACGATCTGCGCTCGGATCGAAACGTCGAGCGCGCTGAGCGGTTCGTCGCAGACCAGTATGGATGGTTTGAGGGCGAGTGCGCGCGCAATCGAAACGCGCTGGCGCTGGCCGCCGGAAAGCGAGCGTGGAAGCCGATCGAGCACCGTCTCAGGCA
>NZ_JAMYUW010000079.1:0-10843 GCF_040323315.1 Mesorhizobium sp. M0047
CAAGCGCAAGCGCCTCAAAGCCCTCATGAACCCGACCTACCGCCAAGCCGTCCTTGCAGGTTAACGATTCATGATTTCGCCCTGAATGAAACGCTGCCGGCACAAAGGCATCTACATCGCCGGACCAGCCGCCGTCAGGATTCTTGTTAGGCTCGGGTTCGAAGCCCCAAGGATGTGGCGGGCGGGAAGGGCCGCCGCTATCCGGCCGCTGCCGCTACCTTCACGGCAATGTCGCGCAGGATCGCTTCGTCCGCCGCCGCCCGTGCCTTCTTCGAGGCCACGAGACAGGCCTGCGATCGCAGCACGAGGCCGTCGCCCAGCACCTTGAGATGGTTGGCGCGCAGCGTCGAGCCCGTGGTGGTGATGTCGACGATGACATCGGCCAGCCCAGCGGCCGGCGCGCCTTCGGTGGCACCAAGGCTCTCGACGATGCGGTAGACCTGGATGCCATGCTTCTGCGAGAAGAATTGCTGGGTCAGCCGCCAGTATTTCGTGGCGATGCGCAATCGCCTGCCATGGCGCTGGCGGAAATCGGCGGCGACATCGTCAAGGTCGGCCATGGTGTCGACGTCGAGCCATATGTCCGGCACGGCAACCACGACATCGGCACTGCCAAAGCCGAGACGGGCGACGATTTCGGCGCGGGTCTCCCAGTCAGCGAGGTTCTCTCGCACCAGATCTTCGCCGGTGATGCCGAGATCGACCGTGCCCTGGCCGATCTCGCCTGATATCTCGGAAGCCGACAGGAACACCACTTCGACATTGTCCAGGCCCTCGACGCGGGCGTGGTACTTGCGTTCGTCGCCGGGCAGGCTGACGGCAAGTCCGGCTTTGGCCAGTATTTCCAGCGCCTGCTCTTTCAGGCGGCCTTTAGACGGGATCGCAAGCGTGATCATGGCGCCGTCTCCCGCAACGCCTCGATGCGGTCGAGCCAGACGGAAAAGCCGACGCCGGGGATCGGCGTCTTCGCGCCAAGCAAAGTCAGCAGCCGGTCGTAGCGGCCGCCACCGGCCAAGGGCCGGTCGCCATTGTCAGCCGCGATTTCGAAAACCAGGCCGGTGTAGTAATCGAGCGGACGGCCGAAGGCGGCATCGTAACGGATGTTTCCGGCCGGCAGGCCATGCGCCTCGATCGCCTTGGCGCGGGCGGCGAACTTCTCCAGCGCGGTATCGAGCGAAAGCCCGGCAGCGCTGGCGAAGGAGGCCAGCGCCTCGGCCGCGCCGTCGAGCGGCACGTCGATCGCCAGAAAACCCTTCAGCGCCGCGAAGGCCTCGTTCGACAGCCGCACGCTGCGCAGTTCGGCTTTCTCGATCAGCCGCCGTGCAATGTCGGATGGCGGGCGTCCGGCGGACGCCGACAGCCCCGCCTCTTCCATGCCGTCGGCGATGTGGGCGGAAAGTCCGTCCAGATCACCGTCGAGAACGAGGGCGGCGACCGGCCCGGAGAGCTGACCGTTGCGCGGCGGATTGGCGAGATCGGCGAGTGCCGCCTCAAGCATCGGCGCCGAACCGAAGGCGCGGGCAAGACGCATACGCCAGCCGCGGGGCAGGCCAAGGGAAGCCAGCACAGCCTCGAAAATGGTCTGGTCGCCGAGCGTGATCGCCAGGGCCTGGCCGGGCAGCACCAAGGAAAGCAGCGCATGCGCGTCCGCCAGCGAGCGGGCATCGGCTTCAGCGGTGTCACGGTCGCCGAGGTCCTCGATACCGGCCTGGAAGAACTCGTTGCCGCCCTCGCGACGCTGGCGAAAGACCTCGCCGAGATAGGAATAGCGACGCGGCGTCCCGGCCTGCGAATTTATGTGGTCGAGACAGACCGGAATGGTGAATTCAGGCCGCAGGCACAATGTCTGCCCCGTCTCGCTTTCGGTCAGGAAGATGCGGCGGCGCAGATCCTCGCCGGCCATGTCGAGGAATGGATCGGCTGGCTGCAGCACCGCGACCTCGACGGCATGCGCGTCGCGGGTGGCGAAGAGGTTGGTGATGTCGGCTGCGATGGCGGGGTAGCGGGAGGTCATCGATCGGATGGGCGCGAGGCACCCCCCTCTGGCCTGCCGGCCATCTCCCCCGCAAGGGGGGAGATTGGCAGCTTGGGGCTCGGCGCCTCTCCTTCAACGCTGAAGATTGGCGAAAACCCACGCGACATCCAATCTCCCCCCTTGCGGGGGAGATGGCCGGCAGGCCAGAGGGGGGTGTTCAAGCGCCACCTTTCGCGCGATCGGCAGCCTGCGCCGCCAAAATCTTCTTCACCTCGGCGACCAGTTCGCCCTCCGCCACCGTCACCTGCGCCGGACGGGCGGCGCGCCATTCGGCGTTGTCTGTGATCTCGGCCGACATGCGCGCGCCTTCGATCAGGTCCTTGATCTGCAGCTCGCCCTTGGCGCGCTCGTCGCCCCCCTGGATGATTGCGACCGGGCAGCCGCGACGGTCGGCATATTTGAGCTGTGCTTTCATGCCGGCGCCGCCGAGGTACATTTCGGAGCGGATGCCGGCGGCACGCAGCTCCGACACCATCTTCTGGTAACGGCCGAGGCTGTCGGTATCCTTGTCCATCACCAGCACCACGACCGGCGCGATCACGTCCGAGGCGTCGAGCTTGCCGAGGTTCTTCAGCGCGGTCATCAGTCTGGAGACGCCGATGGAGAAACCGGTTGCCGGCACCGGCTCGCCGCGAAAGCGCGAGACCAGGCCATCATAACGGCCGCCGCCGCCGACCGAGCCGAAGCGCACGATCTGGCCATCCTCATTGGGGATTTCCGCCAGCAGTTCCGCTTCGAAGACGGAGCCGGTGTAATATTCGAGGCCGCGCACGACCGACGGGTCTATGCGGATGCGATCGGGACCATAACCTGCAGCAAGAACGAGCAGTTTAATTTGAGCTAACTCTGCTGTGCCTTCGGCAAAGGCAATGTTGCCGGTGCGGCCAAACAGCTGATTGAAGGGAAAGCGAGGGTCGGGCGTGAAAGCTGCCCCATCCCCGTAAGCTTCGCCACCTCCGGCCTTTCCTTCAATTGCGACAGTGGCGTGCACGATGGCAAGGACCAGATCAACCTCAACCTCATCCAGCCCCGCGCCTTTGGTGAAATCGCCGCTCTCGTCCAGGCGGCCCTTGCCGAGAAGGTTGCGCACGCCGTCTGCGCCGATCTTGTCCAGCTTGTCGATCGCCCGCAGCACCGTCAGCCGGCGGCCGGCATTCTCGTCGCCGCCAAGGCCGATCGCCTCCAGCACGCCGTCCAGAACCTTGCGGTTGTTGACGCGGATGACGTAGTCGCCGCGCTTGATGCCGAGCGCTTCCATCACGTCTGCCATCATCATCGCCATCTCGGCGTCGGCGGCCACGCCCGGCGTGCCGATCGTGTCGGCGTCGAACTGCATGAACTGGCGGAAGCGGCCAGGGCCCGGCTTCTCGTTGCGGAACACCCAGCCGGAGCGATAGCTGCGATAGGGTTTCGGCAGGCGCTCATAGTTCTCGGCGACAAAGCGCGCCGTCGGCGCGGTCAGGTCATAGCGCAGCGACAGCCATTGGTCGTCGTCATCCTGGAAGGAGAACACGCCTTCGTTGGGCCGGTCCTGGTCGGGCAGGAATTTTCCAAGCGCATCGGTGTATTCGATCAGCGGCTGGTCGGCCGGTTCGAAGCCATAAAGCTCATAGACCGAGCGGATCGTCGCCATCATCTTCTCGACGGCGCGGATGTCCTCTGCGCTGCGGTCGGCAAAACCGCGCGGCAGTCGCGCTTTCGTCTTTTCCGATTTGTCGGCCATGAGCTGGATCTTTTTTGTTGGGTAAATGCGGACTTGTTTCAAGTGCGCGTGTCCTAGCCGAAGCGGCTTTGTGCGGCAAGGCCGCCGAGGCGCACCCCATCTGCACTCTCTCAGAGAGATGGGTGCGAGCGCCTGCCTTCGTTTCAGCCGCCCCTGAAACAGAAACGCGCCGAAAGTGAAACAATCCGGCCATGGGCGCGGCATCGTGCCGACACAATCGCAAGGGATAAACGCGCCGAAATGAGGGGTTCGCGGCGATGACCAGCACAGCAAGATTCCATGCCATCGGCAGCGACGCAGGCGAATTGCCCGCACGCCTGCGCCCGGCGGACAGCCACGCTCCGAAAATGGTCAGCCAGGCTGCCGGGCCGTTCGAAGTAGCCGCCGACGCCGGCAAGGATCCATCCATGCGCGAAGCGTTGATGACCGGCCTGCTGGTGATCTATCCAACAGTGGCCACGGTGGTGGCGATCGTCGCCGGCCTAGTGCTGGCCAGTGCCAACGGCACCTGAAGTTACCCCCACCCGCACCTTCGGCGCGACCTCCCCACAAGGGGGGAGGTGGGGAGCCCTATTTCGGTCTTTTGAACGCCTTCCGCTGCTTCTCAACCTCTTTGCGGCAGACGCAGCCCTCGAGATGGTCGTTGACCAGACCCATCGCCTGCATGAAGGCGTAGACCGTGGTCGGGCCGACGAAGCTCCAACCGCGCTTCTTCAGCTCCTTCGAAATTCGCACCGAGACGGCCGTGGTCGGGTTGGCGCGCAGATGGGCGAGATCGACGATCACGGGCCGCTCATCCTTGCCGGGTTCGAACTTCCAGAACCAGGCGGCCAGCGAGCCGAACTCGTCGGCCATCTCGCGGGCGCGCTTGGCGTTGTTGATGGTCGAGACGATCTTGCCGCGATGGCGGATGATGCCGGCATTGCCGAGCAGGCGCTCGACATCCTTGTCGGTGAAGGCAGCGACCTTGTCGAATTCGAAATTGGCGAAGGCCGCGCGGAAATTCTCCCGCTTGCGCAGGATGGTTAGCCATGACAGGCCCGACTGAAAGCCCTCGAGGCAGATCTTTTCGAACAGCCTGCGGTCATCGGCGACCGGCCGTCCCCACTCATGGTCGTGGTAGTGCAGGTAATCAGGCAGATTGCCGTGCCAGAAGCAGCGCGCGACACCGTCGGGACCGGCGAGCAGGCCGGTGTTTTCCTTGTTCATAGGCAAAAATCCGTTCGTTAATATGCTTCTGCGCTGCATTTACTGCGGCTTTACCAGATTCCTGAACCCGGCGGTAACCACACCAAAAGGTTTACTGACACTTGCGCATTTTACGCATTCCGATTCATGTTTCGGTTGCTGCTTGCACGCCAATGATCGCCGAACCGGGAGGACGTTTCCACCCGTTTGTATCAGACGATCAAGGTGCGTTCCGATGAAGACAATTCTGTTCCCCATGCTCGGCGCCATGGCTGTGTTTGCCGCCGGCGTCGCGCCCTCAACCGCTGGTGACCGCTATGCCGACAGGCCTCCGGTGATGGTGAGCCCCGACCTTTCCGCCCCTTGGGTGCTGCAGCTCGGCCATGCGCCCGGCATCGTGCGACAGAACCGCCAGATCGTGCAGCAGCAGCCGCGGCTGCGCGCTACGCCACAGCCCGACCGGGTGCAGACGGCAGCGGTGCAGCCACCCGCGAAACGTGTGGCCATGCGCCCGCAGATCAACCCGATCTTCCTGCCGCAGGAGGTCGACTATGACGGCCCGCAGAAGCCCGGCACGATCGTCATCGACACCACGCAGAATTTCCTTTTCCTGGTCGAGAAGGACGGCAAGGCGCGGCGCTATGGCGTCGGTACCGGCAAGCCGGGCTTCGAATGGTCGGGCACGCACAAGATCACCAACAAACGCGAATGGCCGGACTGGCGCCCGCCGGCGCAGATGATCAAGCGCGAAGCCGCCAAGGGCCGCTATCTGCCGACCTACCTGGCCGGCGGCATGGAGAACCCGCTCGGCGCCCGCGCGCTCTATCTCGGCACGACCGAATACCGTATCCACGGCACCAACCAGCCGTGGACGATCGGCGGCGCGGTGTCGTCGGGTTGCATTCGCATGCGCAACGAGGACGTGGTCGACCTCTATGAACGGGTCAATGTCGGAACCACGGTCGAGGTGATATGATAGGTCTTGCGAATCACTTGGCCTGCAATGCAATCTGCTTTTGCAGGCTAGTTTAGGGATAACGGGGGACGGGTCGTATGGGGATGCGGCCAGTCAGGAAGGGCAGCACGGGAAACCGCGCTGCCCTTTCCGTTTTGATCGGCGTCTGATCCATAACGAAAAACGCTTTCGTACGTACGTCGCGCAAGAGGCATGACGGTTCGCTTTCGTGCTGCCCTTGCCGATGTTCTTTTGCTAAGTCGGCGGCAACGCTCAGAGCAAAAGAGTTCACCCATGTCCCTGTCCGAAGATAGCCGTTATCTCAAGGGCGGTCCGGTTGCCCAGCGCATCATCGCCACTGTCCGCGAGGACGCGGCGATTGCCAAAGCCGAAGGTTTTGCGCCGAAGCTGATCTCGATCACCGTCGGCGACACCGCGGCGGTGGATGTCTATGTGCGCAACCAGCGCGCCAAGGCAGAATTGGCCGGCATCGATTTCGAGGAAAGGCGCTTTCCCGCCACGATCACCGCCGGAGAGCTGGAAGCGGCGATCCACGGCCTGAATGCCGATCCGCGCGTCACCGGCATCATCATCCAGCGGCCGGTCCCTGCCCATATCCCGATCAGGACGCTGCAGGCGGCGGTGCATCCGCTGAAGGATGTCGAAGGCATGCATCCGTCCTCGATCGGCAACATCGTCTACAATCAGCTCGACCTCGCCCCGTGCACAGCGGCCGCTTCGGTCGAGCTGCTGAAGGAGACCGGCCTCGACCTCAAGGGGCTGGAAGTCGTGATCGTCGGCCATTCGGAAATCGTCGGCAAACCGATCGCCTTCCTGTTGATGAGCGAGGGCGCGACGGTAACGGTCTGCCACCACATGACGCGATCGGTCGCCGCCCATGCGCGGCGCGCCGACGCGCTGTTCGTCGCCGTCGGCAAGCCGCGGCTGATCAAGGCCGACATGGTCAAGCCGGGCGCCGCCGTCATCGACATCGGCATCAATTCGGAAATCGGACCGGACGGGACGAGCCGCATCGTCGGCGACGTCGACACCGAAAGCGTGCGCGAGGTCGCCTCCTGGATCACCCCGGTGCCAGGCGGCGTCGGCCCGATCACGGTCGCCATCCTGCTGCGCAACACAATGGTGGCGCTCAGCCGCCAGCGCGCGCTCTACGAGGCGACCTACGGCACGGCGGACCGGCTGGCGGCGGAGTAGCTGCTTTCGTCACGTGTATTGCGGCACATGGCATGTGATCCGGGATTCCTCATCCCAGAAGACGTAGAGCATGCCGCCGCTGCCCCAGAAGAAGCCGGCAAGTGAATCGAACTGAAGGAGGAATTTCATTTCCCGATCCGTTCCAGGAACCAGCGGAAACTGTGGTCCTTGAACCCATGACGGCAGCCCACCAAGCCGGAAGAGATTCTGCCTCGAATTGCTCACCCCATAAGACTGCCTGAGCCAGCGAGGCGGCGTGGATGCCAAGCGGACAATGCTCTCCCGCGTGGCCGGCTCAGACGTGAAATCATAGGCGGAATGGAACGGCGCTATCGGTGTCGGCACGCCAGCGGCGTCGTGGGAATAGTAGGTTAACTCAAGAGAATTCACACAGGTTTCAATCCGGAGCCGAGGAAGTGGCCCTCCTTTGCCTCCCAAGTCGTCCATGGTAACGAGATGCACCAGCCTGTTTCGGCAAGTGGGACAAGTAGCCGTCCCTTCGCCACCAACAGAAAATGACTGTTCTGCCGCTGGCAAGTGCCAGGTGGGATGGTTGCGATGTGTCGGAAAAGGCATGTCGGTCGGGGCGCCCCCTTCAAAGATGAAGTGATGGCATGCAGGCGGAGAATGGGGATCATCGTGCGTCAGCCAGTCGGCAAAATCGGGATTGCTGGCAACGGTGCTGTCCGGGAACAACTCGGGTGCCTGCAGGATGGTTTGAGACAAGAGGTCTTCGAGATCAGTTCCGCGCCTTGCGTGGTCCTGCAAGAAGAACGCCAGCTTGCCCAACCGCGTCTCGTCGAGAAACGAAACTGCATCTTCGATCAGAGTGATCTTGTGGATATTGGCTTCAACGGCTGCCCTGACGAGCTGAAGCAAAAACTCCGACCCATCTTGCAGATGTCGAGCGATAATGGCCTCGCATTCGGCATAGTGAGCCTGAAATGTCGAGTGTGACCGATCTGACAAAAGCCGAACGATTGTCTCGATATCTGCTGTGTCTGAGTCTGCCATCACCGCATCGTCTTGGATGAATTCTTTGCGGTCAACTCAGCGTTGGCGGTTTGCCGCCATAGGCCCAGTCGAGCAGCTTGATCGTGTGCACGACCGGCAGCTTCGCGGCGGAGGCGATCTGGGTGATGCAGCCGATATTGCCGGTGGCGACGATCGAGGCATCCGTCGCCTCGATGTTCTTCACCTTGCGGTCGCGCAGCTTGGCCGAAATCTCGGGCTGCAGGATGTTGTAGGTGCCGGCTGAGCCGCAGCACAGGTGGCCTTCGCGGGGCTCGCGCACGATGAAGCCGGCCTTGGCCAGCAGTTCCTTCGGCTGGCGGGTGATCTTCTGGCCGTGCTGCATCGAGCAGGCCGAATGATAGGCGACGACGGTGCCCGGTTTGCGCACCGGTTCGGGCAAGTCGAGACCAGCCAGATACTCGGTGACGTCCTTGGCCAGGGCCGAGACGCGCGCGGCCTTGTCGGCATAGGCCGGATCGTGCCGCAGCATGAAGCCATAATCCTTGATGGTGGTGCCGCAGCCGGACGCGGTGATGACGATGGCATCAAGGCCGCCTTGTTCGATCGTACGCGTCCAGGCGTCGACATTCTGCCTTGCGGACGCCAGGGCAGCTTGCTCCCGCCCCATGTGGTGCACCAGCGCGCCGCAGCAGCCCTCGCCCGGCGGCACCACGACCTCGACGCCGAGCCGCGTCAGCAGCGAAATCGTGGTGTCGTTGATGGCGGGATCGAGCACCGATTGCGCGCAGCCGGTGAGGATGGCGACGCGACCCTTTTTCGCCCCCTGCCCGGCATGGATGCCTGGTGAGGCCATCGGCGAGGCCGCCGGGATCGAGGCCGGCGCAAGCTTGAGCATCGCGCCCAGCGGCCTTAGTGCCGGGATCTTTCCGAAGAGGCCAATGAACGGCTTGCCCAGCTTCGCCAGCTTGAGCGCAGCGCGAAAACGCTTGGGATAGGGCAGCACGAAGGCCAGCATGGCGCGGGTCAGGCGGTCGAGCAGCGGCCGCTTGTAGGTTTCTTGAATATGGGCGCGGGCATGGTCGACCAAATGCATGTAGTTGACCCCCGACGGGCAAGTCGTCATGCAGGCGAGGCACGACAGGCAGCGGTCGATATGGGTGACGATCTCCTTGTCGGCGGGGCGGCCGTTTTCCAGCATATCCTTGATCAGGTAGATACGCCCGCGCGGTGAATCGAGCTCGTTGCCCAATGTCACATAAGTCGGGCACGTCGCGGTGCAGAAGCCGCAATGCACGCATTTGCGCAAGATCCTTTCCGATTCCGCGACATGCGGATCGGCAAGCTGGGCAAGCGAAAAATTGGTCTGCATCGCGTTGGATCCTAGGCCATGCGGCCGGGATTGAGGATGTTCTTCGGGTCGAATTCCTGCTTCAGCCGGTGGCAGAGCGCTGCCAGCGCCGGCGGTTGCGGCTCGAACACCGGCGAGGCAGCGCGATGCGAAGGGGCGGCGCGCACCAGCGTCGCATGGCCGCCGCCGTGTTTCCGCAACAGCCCGCGCAGCAATGCGGCTTCCGGATCGCCCTGTTCCATGCGCAGCCACACCAGGCCGCCCTGCCAGTCATAGAAGGCGCTGACGGCGGCCTGCATGCGCAAGGCCAGCACCATCTGGTGGCCCGCTCCCGGCGTCATCGACACGCGCCACACCGGTTTCTCGCTGCTGTCGGCGAAGGGCCTGCAATCGCGCACGTCAAGCCAGATCAGCCGTGAAATTTCTCCGGAAATCTCCTCCAGCGGCCCGGCCTTGCCGAGCAGCGTTTTCAGTGCGGCGATGCGGTAGGCGACCGAAGGACCAAAGCCCTCGACACGCAGCAGCGTGGCAGCCTCGCTGCCGAGCGCGCCGCCGGCGACGCGTGCGGCGATGCGCTCCGGCAGATGGGCGGCACTCGACACTTCAGCACTCGAACCGAGCGCCAATGCCATGGCTGCTGCGGCCGCATCGTCGAGCAAACCTCGGATTGCGAGCGTGACTTCGGTCTCGGCGGCAGGCAGCACCTTGAAGGTCACGTCGGTGAATACGGCCAGCGTGCCCCAGCTGTTGGCCATCAGTTTCGACATGTCATAGCCGGTGACGTTCTTGACGACGCGGCCGCCCGACTTGAAGGCCTCGCCGCGGCCGGACACCACGTTGATGCCAAGGATATGATCGCGCGCAGCGCCCGCCTTCAGCCGGCGCGGGCCGGAGAGGTTCGCGGCAAGCACGCCGCCGATCGTGCCTTTGCCAGCCTCGCCGCAAAGCAGCGGACCGTAGTCCATCGGCTCGAAGGCAAGCTGCTGGCCGTTCTCCGCCAGCAGCTTCTCGATGTCGACCAGCGGTGTGCCTGCCTTGGCCGACAGCACCAGTTCAGCCGGTTCGTAAAGCGTAACGCTAGTGAGCCTCGACAGGTCGAGCGTATGTTCGGTTTGCAGCGGACGACCGATGCCGCGCTTGGACCCATGGCCAAGGATTTCGAGCGGCGCCTCTTCCGCCACCGCCCAGGCGATGGTGGACAGGACTTCGGCCGATGTGGTTGGCGTGAAGGTGGTCATGAGGAGAACGCGCCAGTCGTGAGTACCGAGATGCTGCGATCCTTGGCACCCCCCTCTGTCCTGCCGGACATCTCCCCCTCAAGGGCAGGGGAATCGCATATGAGTAAGAGTAAGTCTTGCGTTGAGTGGAAAGGTTGATTCTTTAGGGGCCTTCTCTTTGAAGAGG
>NZ_JAMYUW010000080.1:0-10203 GCF_040323315.1 Mesorhizobium sp. M0047
GCTTGCGTCCATCGCCGGTCTCCTTCCCGGCCAACAGAATCCCGCTTGGTTACCAGAGCGTTAACGATTCATGATTCCGCCCTGGAGGGGCGCAAGGAAAAGGCCCGGACGGTGCCAGTTCTGTAAGACTGACTTGTCAAAGTGCCGCCAACCGTGATCACGTCCATCCGACCGTCATTGTCGAAGTCGCGCAGAACGGCAGACACGCCCGCCATCGACGAAACCAAGTAGGTCTTGAACCCTGCACCGGTCGACAAATACAGATTCGAGTTACCGTTGGTACCATTGTAGATGAAGATGTCGGTCGCACCGTCGCCATTAATGTCGGCAAAAGCACAGGTACCCAAACCCGAGTACTCGGTATTCGGGCAGCTGATCGAGAATGAAGCCCCGCTGCTTTGCCAGCTTCCGTTGGATAGGACTCCCTTTTTGATCGTTCCGCCGCTGCCCCAGTAGATCGGTTCTTGTCGGCCATTGCCAAGAAAGTCGCCAATGCCTTTGAGGCGGGAAGAAGATCCGTTGACGTTCAGCGTATCGACCCCGCCGCCGACTGCGTCGGCAGCAATCGCTCGGTTCTCGGGTTCAGTGCCAGTCGGCAGGGCGTCGCAGATGGCTTGATAGCCGGCAGGCACGCAGGTCGATTTCGTCAAACCCAACGAAGCGTCTGTCTTGATGATCGATTTGGTTGCCGTATAGGTAACTTGACCGGTGGCGCCATTGACATAAGGTTGAATGGCTGAGTCAGCGAAATCCATTGTGTTCTTGCTGGCCAGGAACCGCCCTGACTGGGAAAAATACTCCGGAGGGTTGGGGTCTGTGTTCCAGCCTCGCAATGTATCGAGGGGCAGAGATATTGTAGCTGACTGTGCGCCATTCGAATTGAATTTGTAAATGTACTTAGTCCGCTGCAAAGAAGGGCAAGGACCTTGATTGTGAGTGCAAGTGTTCACACGCTGGATATAGTCACCAAAGATTTCATCTCGACCATCGAAATCTAAATCGCCAACTTCCCGCGGCGACGACACGTTTCCAAGCGCGCCTACTAATGAGGCCGGCACCGCTCCATAGATCCCATCTGTATTCTGATAGGTCATCTGCCCAAGCACCTTCGCTGTACCTCCAGAGATGGTACCGTCGGCTGCGACCGTTGCATCCGTGCCGTGACGCGTCACTGCGGTCAGCCGCGAGGCGTTGGAGAACGGTGCCTGATCGTAGGTCAGCTTGTAGGCGCCGCGCACCGCGCCGCTAACGGTGATGCCAATCGTCTTGATGCGTTGGCTGGTCAGAGAGATGTCGCGGCCATTGCCCATCAGGATCAGGTCGGGACGGGTCTCGTAGTAGAATTTTACGATGGTGCCGTTGTAGCTGACGCTGTCGGGATAGCAGACCGGGCTGGCCGGACAAGTGTAGCTGTATGAAACGCTGTTGCCGTTGGTGTCGGTGACCGAGGTCAGCAGCCAGCGGTAACTCATGGCAAGGTCATAGGCCGGCGTGCCGGCCGTTGGCGTCAAATTGGCAACCGCCGCCACCGAGCGGAAGGTCGAGACAGTGCCATCCCTGTCGGTCACCTTCCATTCATTGGTGCTGCTGTTCAGCGCAACGCGGCGGTAGCTCTCGTTCTCGGTCGCATGCGTGCCGCCGGTCGCACACGACGGCGAGACCATCCCGGCAACGCACGCGACCACCGCCTGGCCGTCGAGCAGATAGATGTCGTTGGCATCGTAGGCCGGCATGCCATAGCCCGGCGTGGCCCGCTCGATTACATCGAGACCATCGAGCCCCCATCCATAGCCGAGCCAGCCCTGATAAAGGCCACCAAGCTTGCTCTTGCGGGATGAGTTATAGTTCAGCGCGATCTGCGGCTCGACGCCATGGAAGGCAGGCACATCGATGCCGATGGAATAGCCCAGATTGCCGTTACCCGAACTCTTCGGCAGATCAACCTTCGGCGTGCCAATGGCTTCTGGATCGCCGCTGGTCGTGGTCGCCAGCGTAGTTGCAACGGCCGGCGCCTCGGGGGCGGCCTCCGTGTCGGTCGTCTTGGCCGCCTTGCCGCTGCTCTTGGCATCCGCAGCCTTGGTATCTGTCGCCTTGGCATCCACCGGCTTGGCGCCAACCTTGGCCGCCGCATCCGGGCTGTCGGTTGCCGCACTTGATGCTGCATCTCCCGCCGCCGGCGCCGCAGTGCCCGACGCTGGCGTGCCACCTGCCGGCTGTGCGCCTGATCCCAGTGCCGCGCCGCCATTGCCGAAGCCGGCAGCAGATGTTCCTGTGGCCGCGGAAGAGCCCCGGCTCTCCTGCGCGAACACTACTATCCCTGCACTTCCGCTAATATAAGAGACAGCAGAAATATCCGCGCCCACAACACTCAAGGCAAGCACTGCGGCGCCAACAAGAAACCGTTTCATGAGTCCCCAAGCCAAGTTGCCTATCGGTACTCATCTTTCATTTTGGGAATACGACGCCAAACTGTAATAGGATACTTATCAACAGAGTTATTTGTGGAACGACGCTGAGGACCCAGCTCAACCCGTAGATCCCAGTATGATGCGTGCCAGTTCCGATGGATTCTCCACCGCTGAAAAGTGCCCAGTGTTCTTGAGTGTGAACATGCGCGCGTTGGGAAGCAGTGCCCGGGTCCGCTCGCGCTCGTCGGGGCGCGACCAATCGCTGTCGCCATAGATGAGCGTCACGGGTGCAGAGACGAGCCGATACCAGTCCCGCGCCGCGGACCAGGATCGCCAGCCTGCGAGCACCTTGCGAGCGATGCGCTTGTATCCAGGGCGCTTCGCGACGCGGCCGAACTCGGCGAGAAGGTCGGAAGGAAGCTTGCGCGGATCGTGATATCCACCGCCCATGATCTTGCCGAGTACCATCTGGTTTTCCATCCAGGCATTGAATGGGCCTAGAACTGGGACTTGCAAACTTCCGATGATGAAATTCGCGAGCCAGTTGCCACGTCGGAGTCCATCTCCGTAACGGGTTTCGTAGTCATAGGGATTGCTGGCGAAGACGCGCTTGACCCGTTGCGGAATTGCCGCCGCGACCGTGAGAGCCAATGCACCGCCGATCGATTCGCCCACAAGCGTGACGTCGGTGAGGTTGAGCTTCTCGATGAAGCCGATGACGCCTTGCCTAAAATACGGCTCATCGAAGGGCGCGAGTGGGTCGATCGGCGAATGACCGTGTCCAGGGAGATCGATGGCATACACCGTATACGACTCGGCGAGCAGGGGTGCCAAACCGCGAAAGTACTCGAGCTGCGTGCGGATCGTATGCATAAGGACCAATGGTGGCCCATTGCCGGTCTTTTCATAACGCAGAGTAAGCGTGTCCGATATCTGCAGAAGGTTGGGTCTGGGCGAGGTCAGCATTTCAGCTCTCTTCTTTGTGTATGTCGGGAATGAGGACAAGGTGGTCTCAGTCAGGCCGCGCGCCGGCCAGTTTCGTCGTCCCAGCGCCGGAACAAGGCGCTGGCATTGACGCCTCCGAAGCCGAAGCCGTTGCAAATCGCGTAAACCATCGCCAATGGCCGGGCCTGGCTTGCGACGAAATCGATACCGTCACCGGCCGGATCGGGAGCGCTCAAATTGAGAGTGGGCGGGGCTACCTGGTCTCTGAGCGCCAGGATGGTGAAGATCGCGCCAAGCCCACCCGCGGCTCCGAGCAGATGCCCGGTCGCCGACTTCGTGCCGCTGACGGCGATATTGAAATCCCCGCCGAAGACGCTTTTGATTGCCGCCATCTCTCCGAGATCGCCCACCGGCGTGGAGGTCGCATGCGCATTGAGATGACGAACCTCATGCGGCGAGATGCCAGCCTGGGCGATTGCGATCTCCATGGCACGGCGCGCGCCATCGCCATCCTCGGGACCGGAAGTCACGTGGTGTGCATCCGCCGTCGTGCCATAGCCGACGAGTTCGGCGAGCGGCTTGGCGCCGCGCGCGAGCGCATGGTTCAAATCCTCGATCACCAGCACGCCGGCTCCTTCGCCCATGACGAAACCGTCGCGTGACGTGTCGAATGGACGAGAGGCTTGATCAGGACGATGATTGAAGGAGGTCGAAAGAGAGCGTGCCGCTGCAAAACCACCAAGGCTGACGACATTCATGCATGCCTCGGTTCCGCCGCATACGGCGATATCGGCTTCATTGGCGCGGATGAGGCGAGCCGCATCGCCGATCGCCTGGATGCCGGCCGCGCACGCCGTGACCGGCGCGCCGAGCGGGCCTTTGAAGCCATGGCGGATCGAGATGTGGCCCGCCGCGAGGTTCACCAGGAAGGATGGCACCGTGAAGGGTGAAAGACGGCGAACACCGCGCTGATCAACTGTTCGCACGGCTTCGGTTATCGCCGGGAAGCCGCCAACCCCCGAAGCGATGATCGTCGCCGTACGCAAGCGATCTGTCTGCGACACGGGTGCCCATCTCGCCTGGGCAAGCGCCTCATCCGCAGCCGCCAGTGCGAAGAGGATGAAGCGATCCACCCGGCGCTGGTCCTTCGGAGCCAAGATCATATCGGGATCGAAGCCGGACTCGGGGTCTTCTTCCACGCAGGGGACCACGCCGCCGACCTTCGCCGGCAAGTCGCTCACCATATCGTCCGGAAGCTTCCGGACCCCGGAGCGACCGGCCAGGAGACGCGACCACGACGCCTCGACATTGGCGGCCAGCGGCGTGACCGCTCCTACGCCCGTAACCACAATCCGTCGCATCCATTCTCCTATGGCTTGGGCGTGTCGGTCGCGCTGTGCATGCCCTTCAAGCCGCGACTGCTTTGCGCACTTGATCGGTCGCCGCATCGAGAAAGGCCTTGGCGAAGTCCGGGTCGTTGACCGCGCGCGAGAGGACGACCGCACCAACCATCGTCGAGAGAATGGCCATGGCATTGCGGCCGGGCTGCGCGCCACCGGCCTCGCCGACCCATGGTCCCAACATCTTGAGGTATTCCCTGATTCCGGATTCGAACGATGCTTTGACGTCGCTCCCCTGCCTGGCAGCATCCGAGCCGAGGGCAACAACCGGACAGCCGTCCATCTTTTCTTCGCGATGCCCCGTGCTGAGATAAAGGTCGATCACCGCGCCAAGCGGATCCTCCGGTTTCGCAGCGATAGCACCCGACCATCTGCTGGTCGCATGTTCCATCGCCCGGCTAGATGCCTGTGCCGCCAAGTCCTCCTTCGATGCGAACTGCTTGTAGAAAGCGCCTTGGGTCAGCCCGGCGCCCTTCATCAGATCCTTGAGGCCGATGCCATCGAAGCCGTGCTCCCGAAAAAGCCGGCTGGCCACATCGATCACGGTTTGCCGGTTCTGCTCAGCCTGAACGCGACTTACGCGCATCATCATCTCCATATTTAGATTGCGTACAAAATCTATATCTCAGTTAGAGACCGAACGCAATCTATCAAGAGGAGATGCGGGACGGATGCTCGCCACGTGAGCGGTGTGGCGGTTTGCCGCAGACCGAATATGTCGTCTTTTTAGATTGTGCACGAAATCTAAATGGTATAGAGTTCGACCACAATCTAACAAGGGGATACGAAGATGGTCCGCAGAATCTCGGGCGACGCAGGACACAGCATAGAGAATGAACGCAATCTATTTCGACGTAGGGCGATGGGCATGAAAAAGAGACCGGTAATTATGCTGGGCGCGATCCTGATCGCGGGATCAGGGTTGATCGTGGTGTCAGCGGCGACGGCATTCGCCACATTCGCCAATTCCGCGAAGGAAGCTTCCGCCGCGAGCGATCCGAGGCAGGAGCCGCCCGTCGTCAGGCTGGCGGCGGCAGCCCAGGTGAGCGGTTCCGAACGCAGCTTCACGGGCATCATAGGGGCCAGGGTGGAGAGCAATCTCGGCTTCCGCGTTCCCGGCAAGATCATCGAACGGCTCGTGAATGTCGGTCAGCAGGTAAAAGCCGGTCAGCCGTTGATGCGGATCGACGACACCGACCTTCGTCTCGCGCTCACTGCAAAGCATAATGCCGTTGTCGCCGCGCGTGCGATCGTCGCCCAGACCGAGCCGGATGAACGGCGATACGCCAATCTGCTGAAAGATGGATGGGTCCCCCGGCAGCGGTACGAGCAGGCGAAGGCCGCAATGGATACCGCCACGGCCCAGCTCGCCGCCGCCGAAGCGGAAGCGAAAGTCGCGGAGAATGAGGCGACCTATGCGGTCCTGGTGGCGGATGCCGATGGAACAGTGGTCGATACGCTTGGCGAGCCGGGTCAGGTCGCCTCTGCCGGCCAGGCGGTGGTTCGTGTTGCCCAGGCCGGCCCCCGCGAAGCTGTGGTCGCGCTTCCCGAAACGATCCGGCCGGCGATCGGCTCCGTGGCCGAGGCCAGCGTCTACGGGGGTGATGAGCAACGCCATGCGGCACATCTGCGACAATTGTCCAACTCCGCCGATGCCCAGACCCGCACCTATGAGGCCCGCTATGTGCTTGACGGTGAGGCAGCGGCAGCGCCGCTTGGCGCGACTGTGACCATTCGCCTTGCAACCCAGGCAACTCAGCCGGAAGTCCAGGTGCCGCTTGGGGCAGTGCTCGACGACGGCAAGAAGACCGGCGTTTGGGTCTTGGACAACGGCACGTCGACCGTACACTTTCAACCGGTCAAGCTTGTTCGTGTGACAGGCGAATCCGCCGTGATCTCCGGATTGGGTTCCAGCGATCAAATTGTCTCGCTCGGCGCTCATCTTTTGCAGGAGGGCGCTCGCGTCAGGACTGCTTCCGAAAATGGGAGCAACTGACAATGAACCTCAATCTTTCAGCGATCGCCGTTCGCGAACGCGCCGTCACCCTGTTCTTCATCCTCCTGCTCGTGGCGGCTGGCGCCTACGCATTCCTTATGCTCGGGCGGGCGGAGGATCCCAACTTCACCATCAAGACCCTGACGGTCACGACGGCATGGCCGGGCGCGACGGCCCGCGAGATGCAGGACCTTGTCGCCGAGCCGTTGGAGAAGCGGCTTCAGGAGCTCACCTGGTACGATCGGGTCGAGACGACCACGCGGCCGGGATACGCCTATATGACGGTCACGCTGAAGGACAGCACGCCGCCATCCGCCGTGCAGGAAGAATTTTACCAGGCCCGCAAGAAGCTCGGGGACGAAGCCCGCAACCTGCCGCCCGGCGTCTACGGCCCCTTCGTCAACGACGAATATTCGGATGTGAGCTTCGCCCTTTATGCGCTGAAGGCCAAAGGCATGCCGATGCGTGAGCTGGCCAGGCAGGCTGAGACCATTCGCCAGGATCTTCTGCACGTGCCCGGCGTCAAGAAGATCAACATACTCGGTGAACGTCCGGAGCAGATATTCGTCGAGTTTTCCTATGCCAAGCTGGCAACCCTCGGCGTGTCCGCACAAGATATCGTCGCGGCCCTGCAAAGGCAGAACACCGTCACGCCGGCGGGCTCGATCGATACTCAGGGGCCGCAGGTCTTCATCAGGCTCAACGGCGCTTATGACGGTGTCCAGGCTATCGCCGACACGCCGATCGTTGCCGGGGGGCGGACGCTGAAGCTTTCCGACGTTGCACAGGTCCGCCGCGGCTACGAGGACCCTCCCACCTATCTCATCCGACGCCAGGGCGAGCCCACCATCATGCTCGCGGCCGTTATGCAGGAGGGTTGGGATGGTCGCGCGCTCGGCAAGGCGCTGGAGGACAGGACGGCGGCCATCGCACGGACATTGCCGCTTGGGATAACGCTCGACAAGGTGTCCGACCAGGCCGTCAACATCACCTCGGCGGTCGACGAGTTCATGTTGAAGTTCGCGATGGCGCTCGGTGTCGTGCTGCTGATCAGCCTGCTCAGCATGGGCTGGCGCGTCGGCATCGTCGTGGCGGCCGCCGTCCCGCTGACGCTTGCCGCCGTGTTCCTCATCATGCTGGAGACCGGCCGGTTCTTCGATCGCATCACGCTCGGCGCCCTCATCCTGGCGCTCGGTCTTCTCGTGGACGACGCCATCATCGCCATCGAGGTGATGGTGGTGAAGATGGAAGAAGGCATGGATCGCATCAAGGCGGCGGCCTATGCCTGGAGCCATACCGCGGCGCCGATGCTGTCGGGAACGCTCGTGACGATCGCTGGGTTCCTGCCCGTGGGCTTCGCACGCTCGACGGCTGGCGAGTACGCCGGCAACATCTTCTGGGTCGTGGGGTTCGCTCTCATCGTCTCCTGGATCGTCGCGGTGGTCTTCACGCCCTACCTTGGCGTCAAGATGCTGCCCGCGATCAAACCGGTCGAAGGCGGCGTTCACGCCATATACGACACACCGAACTATCGGCGCCTACGGCGGCTCATCATCTTTGCCGTGCGCCACAAGTTCGTGACCTGCGGTGTCGTCGCCATCGTCTTCGCGCTTTCGGTTGTCGGTATGGGCAGCCTGAAACAGCAATTCTTCCCGACATCCGACCGCCCCGAAGTGCTGGTCGAGGTTCGCCTGCCGGAAGGCACCAGCATGGAGACCACGACCGCCACAGTGGAGAAGCTCGAGCATTGGCTGGACGGCCAGCCCGAAGCCAAGATCGTGACGAGCTACGTCGGTCAGGGCGCTCCGCGCTTTTTCTTCGCCATGGCGCCGGAACTGCCTGATCCCGCCTTTGCCAAGATCGTCGTGCTGACCCCGGACGCCGAGGCGCGCGAGGCGTTGAAGCACCGGCTCCGGGACGCGGTATCGCAGGGGCTCGCTCCCGAGGCCAATGTGCGCGTCACACAGCTTGTGTTCGGACCCTACACACCGTTTCCTGTCGAGTTCCGGGTCATCGGGCCTGATCCCGCGCAACTCTATAGCATCTCCGAGAAGGCCCTCGATATCATGCGAGGCGTCCCGGACGTGCGACAGGCCAACCGCGACTGGGGCAACCGCACGCCCGTACTGCGCTTCATTCCTGACCAGGATCGGCTGAACCTCATCGGGCTGTCACCTGCGGAGGTGGCCCAGCAGCTGCAGTTCCTGCTCACCGGCATTCCGGTCACACAGGTCCGCGAGGACATTCGCAATGTCCCGATCGTGGCGCGCAGCGCTGGGGCTGAGCGGCTGGATCCGTCGCGTCTGGCGGATTTCTCGCTGATGAGCCGGGACGGCCGCCAGATTCCACTCGACCAGATCGGTCATTCGGAGGTCCGCTTGGAAGAGCCGATCCTGAAGCGCCGCGATCGTCTGCCGGTCATCACGGTCCGCTCGGATATCAATGAGGCAACGCAGCCTCCAGAGGTCTCCAAGCAGATCATGACGGCCCTGCAGCCGCTGATCGCTTCCCTTCCGGCCGGCTATCGCGTCGAAATGGGTGGATCAATCGAGGAGGCGACCAAGGCCAACACTGCTTTGAGCAAGATCTTCCCGGCCATGATCGCCGCCATGCTGATCGTCATCATGCTGCAGGTACGATCCTTCTCGACGATGTTCATGGTCGTGCTGACGGCACCGCTTGGGCTCGTCGGCGTCGTGCCCATGCTGCTCACCTTCAACCAGCCTTTCGGGTTCAACGCCATTCTGGGCCTTATAGGACTGGCCGGCATCTTGATGCGCAATACGCTGATCCTGACGGAACAGATCAAGGAGAACCGTGCTGCCGGTCTTGACGACTATCACGCCGTCATCGAGGCCACCGTGCAACGCACGAGGCCCGTCATCCTGACCGCTCTCGCCGCCGTGCTGGCTTTCATCCCCCTTACGCACTCCGTGTTCTGGGGATCGATGGCCTACACACTGATCGGCGGCACGGCGGCCGGCACGGTGCTGATCCTGCTCTTCCTTCCCGCTCTTTATGCCGCGTGGTTCCGGATCAAGCCGACTGCGGATGAAGCCGATCATGCTTCGACCGAAGAACCGGAATTGCAAACAGCGATGGCTGCCGAATAGGGCACTGTTGTCGGAAAAGACGGTTCAAGTTCTTGCCCGCTGGCTTTGCCTGAAACTTGCAAGCTCCCTGCACGATCTTGCCGTCTGCCGATGACTGTCCACGCGAGCCGCGAAGGGGGGCATCAGCACTGGAGACATCGATGGATCGCCCGGTTCGAAAGCCACTTGATCGAAACGAGGTGCGCCGGCGCATTCTGGAGGTGGCGGAGGAGCACTTTCGCCGCATCGGCTACCATAAGACGTCGGTTGCCGACATCGCAGGGCGGAATCATGAATCGTTAACGCTCTGGTAACCAAGCGGGATTCTGTTGGCCGGGAAGGAGACCGGCGATGGACGCAAG
>NZ_JAMYUW010000081.1:0-10028 GCF_040323315.1 Mesorhizobium sp. M0047
TCAAGCGCAAGCGCCTCAAAGCCCTCATGAACCCGACCTACCGCCAAGCCGTCCTTGCAGGTTAACGATTCATGATTTCGCCCTGCGATGCTGCACATCATCGGGGCACGCAGCGGCCAGGGCTTTGACCGGACCGGCAAAGATGCTACGAGCCCCCAAACGTCAGGGTTCCGGGGCAGCAAGCGACATGGATGCAAGGCAATTGAAGGTCGAAGCCGCACGGGCGGCACTCGCCCATGTGAGCGACGGCATGCGGCTCGGCATCGGCACCGGCACCACGGCCGAAGAGTTCGTGCGGCTGCTCGCCGACAAAGTCGCCGGCGGCATGACCGTCATCGGCGTGCCGACTTCGGAGCGCACCGCCTTGCTTTGCCGCGAGCTTGGCGTGCCGCTGTCGACACTGGAGGAAACGCCCGAACTCGATCTCACCGTCGACGGCGCCGACGAGGTCGACCCGGATCTGACCTTGATCAAGGGCGGCGGCGGTGCGCTGCTGCGCGAGAAGATCGTCGCCGCGGCATCGCAGCGCATGATCGTCATTGCCGATCGCTCGAAGATGGTCGCCACACTCGGCCGTTTTCCCTTGCCGATCGAAGTCAATCCGTTCGGCCTGCGCGCAACCGAAATCGCGATCGGCGCCGCGGCTGAAAAGCTCGGTCTTTCCGGTCCGGTCACATTGAGGATGACGGGGGACCAGGCTTTTGTTACAGACGGCGGCCATTTTATCCTCGATGCATCTTTTGGCCGCATTCCGGATACAAGAGCGCTTTCGAATGCTCTCCACGCCATTCCGGGCGTGGTCGAGCACGGTCTTTTCATCGGGCTGGCGTCAGCGGCCATCATCGCCGGCGGCGACGGTATCGAAACTGTCCATGCCGCCCGAAAACCAGGGAGTTCTATCGATCATGATGTTGCATAACCGGGTTCGCAGCCTTTCCATCCTTCTGGCGGCCTCAGCCGTTTTCGCCTTCTCGTCGCCAGCGTTTTCGCAGGATGTGACGGAATCGCACCTGAAGGCCGCCCGTGCCGCGGTAGCCGCGATCCACGCGACCGACCCGTTCGACAACATCTTGCCGCAAGCAGCCGCCGCGCTTGAATCGCAGCTCATCCAGAAGAATCCGGACATGCAGGAACTGATCGGCAAGACGATCAGCGAGAAGGCTCTGGCGCTTGCTTCGCGCCGCGCCGACCTCGAGAAGGAAGCAGCACTCGCCTACGCAAAAGTGTTCTCCGAAAAGGAACTGACCGACATCGCCAACTTCTACAATTCCGATTCGGGCAAGAAGCTGCTCGATAGCGGCCCGACGGTGACACGCGACCTGGTCAAGGCAGCCGACATCTGGCAGAACGGTGTCGGCCGCGACCTCGCCCAGCAGGTCGGCGAGACATTGGCTGCGGCCGCCAAGGCAAAGGCGCCTGCAGCGCCTGCCGCGCCCGCGGACGGAGCCGCGCCGGCGGATGATGCCGCACCCGCCGATGGTGCGGCGCCCGCGGACAACAACTGACCCCACCTTCAAACGGCCTTTCGGCCATCAGCAAAGCCCGGCTTGTCCGGGCTTTTCTTTTGGCGTTTTGCGGCCTACCTGTCTCTCAAATTTCCGAAGCTCGAGGAGCCGTCATGGCCGGTTACGACTACGATCTTTTCGTCATCGGCGGCGGCTCCGGCGGAGTGCGCGCGGCTCGCGTGGCGGCGGCACTCGGCAAGCGGGTCGGTATTGCCGAGGAATACCGTTTCGGCGGCACCTGCGTCATCAGGGGCTGCGTGCCGAAAAAACTCTATGTCTATGCCTCGCAATTTCCCGAGCATTTTGCTGACGCCGCCGGCTATGGCTGGACGGTGCCGCAAGCCAGTTTCGACTGGCAGACGCTGGTCGGCAACAAGGATCGCGAGATCAGCCGGCTGGAGGCGATCTACAAGCGTAATGTCGAGGGCCCTGGCGGCGAGACCTTCCATTCGCGCGCCACGATCGTCGACCCGCATGTCGTGCATCTTCTCGGCGAAGACCGTACCGTCACATCAGACCAGATCCTGATCGCAACTGGTGGCCGCCCGGCTGCGCACCCGGCGTTGCCGGGCCACGAACATTGCATCTTTTCCAATGAGGCTTTCGACCTCAAGGAGCTGCCGAAGGCGATCATGATCGAAGGCGGCGGCTACATCGCAGTCGAGTTCGCCAACATCTTCCACGGTCTCGGCGTCGACACCACGCTGGTCTATCGCGGCAAGGAGATCCTCAGCCGATTCGACATGGACCTGCGGCGCATGCTGCACCAGACGATGGAAAAGAAGGGAATAAGGATCCTCTGCCATTCGGTGTCCGAGTGGGTGCGCAAGCGGCCGGACGGCCGGCTCGATGCACTTCTCAGCAGCGGCGAGGTGCTGACGGTCGACCAGGTGATGCTGGCCATCGGCCGCATCCCCAACACCGAGAATATGGGGCTGGAAGGCATCGGCCTAGAGATGACCAAGACCGGTGCGATCGCCGTCGACCAATACTCGCGCACCAATTTCGACAACATCTGGGCGATCGGCGATGTCACCAACCGCGTGCAACTGACGCCCGTGGCGATCCATGAGGCGATGTGCTTCATCGAATCAGCCTTCAAGGGAAATCCGACCGCGCCCGACCACGACACGATCGCCACAGCGGTCTTTTCGCAGCCGGAGATCGGCACCGTCGGCCTGTCGGAGGACGATGCCGTCAAACGCTTCCTCGACATCGAAATCTACCGCGCGACATTCCGGCCGATGCGGCACACGCTGTCCGGTCGTGACGAGAAGATGCTGATGAAGCTGGTGGTCGATGGCGCGTCGAAGAAAGTGCTTGGCGCCCACATATTGGGGCCGGACGCCGGCGAGATGGCGCAGCTTCTCGCCATTCCGCTGAAGGCCGGCCTGACCAAGGACGATTTCGACCGCACGATGGCGGTGCATCCGACAGCCGCGGAAGAACTGGTCACCATGTACAAGCCGACCTATCGCGTGAAGGGCGGCGAGCGGGTGGATTGACGGGCAAAACCCGGGCTTGAGGAACTCCGCCGCGGCACGGTCACGGCGGAGTTCAGGAAGCCGCTACAGCAATGTCCCGCGCAGGATCACCAGCGCCACCGAGAAATAGATCACCAGCCCGGTGACATCGACCAGCGTGGCGACGAACGGGGCCGATGCGCTGGCCGGATCGAAGCCGATGCGTTTCAATGCGAATGGCAGCATCGATCCCGATAGCGAGCCGAAGGTGACGATGCCGACGAGTGCCGCGCCGACCGTGGTCGCGATCAGCGGCCAATGCGGGCCGTAATCGTAGAAGCCCATATATTGCCAGAGCGCGATGCGGCAGATGCCGACCACGCCGAGCATGGCGCCGAGCACGAGGCCGGTGGGCAGTTCGCGCAGCGCCACCCGCCACCAGTCGCCAAGACCGATCTCGCGCAATGCCAGCGCCCGGATGACGAGCGATGTCGCCTGCGAGCCGGAATTGCCGCCCGAGCTCATGATCAGCGGGATGAACAGCGTCAGCACGATCGCCTTCTCCAACTCGCCCTCATAGCTCTGCATGGCGTTGGCGGTCAGCATCTCGCTGATGAACAGCGCGCACAGCCAGCCGCCGCGCTTCCTGATCATGGCGAGGAAGCTCATCTTCATGTACGGCTCGTCCAGCGCTTCCATGCCGCCGAAACGGTGCGCGTCTTCGGTCGTCTCCTCGATCATCGTATCGATGATGTCGTCGATGGTGACGATGCCGAGGATCTTGCCGTGGTCGACGACCGGGACGGCCAGCAAATCGTATTTGGAGATCGTCTGCGCCAGGGTTTCGCGATCGGTGAGCGGGGTGACCGTCACCGGCGCACGATCCGGCGCCACCGTCATGATCGAATCGTCCGGCTCGCCGGTGATCAGCCGGCGCAGGCCGGTCGACCGCACCAGGAGCTGCGTTTGCGGATCGACGATATAGATCGCGTAGACGGTCTCGCGCGTCCGCTCGACCTTGCGGATGTAGTCGAGCGTGCGCCCGACGGTCCAGTCCGAGGGCACGCTGACGAACTCCGTCGTCATGATCGATGCGGCGCTGCCTTCTGGATAGCCCAGAATGGCAAGCAGCGTGGCACGCAGGGGCGGCGCAAGCCCGCCGAGCAGTTCCGAACGGGCCGGCTCGTCGAGCTCGCGCAGGATATCGGCGGCGCGGTCAACCGACATGGCGGTAAGAAGTCTGCCCGCCTTGGCGCGCGGCAGCGCCTCCATGAGTTCGGAGGCGCCGTCGAGTTCAGGCTGATCGAAGATCTCGACAAGCCGCTCGAACGTCACTTCACAAAGCAGTTCCGTCGCGGTTTCCCGCGGCTCCCTGTTCAGGGCCTCGACAATGTCGGCGACGTGATCGTTGGCTAGGATACGGGCGATGGCGACGGCTTCGTCGCTCGCCACCGTGGTAAATTCGTTCATGGCTCACTCCTTGCCGTCCGGCAGGACATGAACCATTGGAGGTCACGTCTAGGCGGACGGCGGTTGCGTTCGACTGTGACTGTCGCCAGGCATGGCGCGGTGACCTTTCTGCTTGCGGGTTCGCGTTTGACTGTCTGCAAGCGGGCGCAACATAGAAGCGCGCCTTGCCGTGTCAATCGCGGTGAGGAGGGATAATACCGGCAAGCGGCCGAGATCGCGCGACTGTGATCGTCGGCAGCCGCATTGCGGCCAACTCAAGCCGCTGGCGCGCTATTTCTGCTTCAGCCGGCGCGAGAAGCGTAGCCACTTGTCCTCGACCGGCCTTGGCTGTGCGAGAATGGTTGTGAGCTCGACGGGCAAGGTCGGAACCAGCGGCTTCTTGGTGGCGACACCGTCGGCGATGGCGACGATGCTGTGATAGAATTCGCTGCCGGTGATCGATCGCGGCGCCACCGCCTCGTGCATGACGCTGATCACCGTGACATCGGGGCAGTTGTCCTTGATGGCCTGGTGGAAGGCAACCTTGCCATCGGGGTCGAGCGCTCCGGTCGCCTCGTCGAGGAACAGCAGACCCGGCTGCTGCAGCACGATGCGGGCCACCACCAGCTTCTGTTTCTGGCCGCCCGACAGGACCTGATCCCAGCTTTTGCCTTCGCGGTTTTCGTCGGCCATGTGCTCGATGAAATCGCCAAGCCCGGCCTTGTGCAGCGCCGACGCGACCTGCGCGTCGCCATGGTCGCGCTCGGAGCCGGGCAGGCAGACCAGCTGTTTCAGCGACACCGGCTGCAGCTTGACCTCCTGGGCGGCAAAGAAACTCTTGACGCCTTCCGGGAAGACGATGGTGCCGCGGCCATAGGGCCACAGGCCGTTGATCGCCTTGATCAGCGAGGTCTTGCCGCAACCGGATTCGCCTTTCAGGAAGGTCCATTCGCCGCGCCGGAAGCGCAGATTGGCGGCGCTGAGGAACGGCGTGGCATCCTCGCCCTGATGCGCCAGCTCCAATTTCTGGATGGTCAGGCCGAAAACCGCGTTCTGGCTGCCATACTGGAAGTCGGAGCGGCCGGTCTGGCTGTAGAATTCCTGCGGATGCTGGACATTCTCGATCGCGTTGGCCAATTCGGTGACACGCTGGCTGTTGGCGCGCAGCGTGGCGATGGCGGGCATGACATGGATGAACCAAGAACACTGCCCGATCAGCGAATTGACCAGCTCGGAACCGGTTATGTAGCCCTTGAGATCGAGGCCGTTGTGGATGAA
Organism: Mesorhizobium sp. M0047; assembly: GCF_040323315.1. NCBI lineage: Bacteria > Pseudomonadati > Pseudomonadota > Alphaproteobacteria > Hyphomicrobiales > Phyllobacteriaceae > Mesorhizobium > Mesorhizobium sp. M0047. Next base: position 5,696 of record NZ_JAMYUW010000081.1, read on the forward strand.
CGGCACCAGGCCAGGTCCATAGGCGACAATGCGGGCGCCGATGAAATTATAGATCAGTTCGAATGACATGTAGACCGTGTTGACGATGTTCAGCCGCGTCCAGGTGCCGTCGATATCGACATAGAGCCGGCCATGCATGGTCCTCTGTACGCCTTCGCCCTGAGACGCCGCGACATGGAAGCTGCGGCGCAGGAACGTCGTCAGCTCGCCGCGATAGCTGCCTTCCGCCTGCTGCATCCTGACGTTGAGGCGCTCGAGCAGGCTGCCGAGCTTGACCGCGATCCATGTGTTCAGCGGCACGTAGGTGGCGACGCCCAGGAAGGCGAGGATGGCGCTGCCATAGTTGCCGAGGAACTCCAGGCCTTTCACCTCGACGGAGTTTTCGAGCAGCTTCTGGCCGACGAAATAGAGCGAAGTGGCGACGCCAAGCACGCCCATGGCGAGGCCGATGGCGCCGCCGGTCATGTCCTTGATGGATTCCTGGACGCGTTGGTCGATGTTGTCGGGGGCCGGTGCGCCGCTGCCGGTTGCCGCATGCTGGGCATGGAAATGGGTATGATTGCCATCCAGCAACGCTTCATTGAAGCGACTGTCGAGCCAGCCGCGCCATTTGCGGTGCAATGTCGCCGAGACAAGATTGCGGATGCCGGTAAAGCCGGCGTCCTTGAGCAAGACCAGCAGCACGAGGATGCCGGCATTGACCAGCAGCGAGCGAAGCGGCGTAGTGTTGGCGGCGTCATGGAAGAAGGCGATCGAGTTGACGAGTTCGCCGGAGGCTTCGGCGAACCAGACACCGGCCTTGCTGGACAGCGCCGTGAGCAGCGCGATCACCAGCGTAAGTGTCCAGGCTTCCTTCCAGCGGTCCGAGACCCAGTAGGCCCGCATCAGTCCCCAGAAGCTGCGCATCGACGATACCGGCGTCAGAAGCGATCGCCCAGAGGCATCGCGAGGTGTTTTTTCCGGTACTGACTCTTGCGATGGTCTACCGACCCGAATCACGATCCCGCCCAAACCTTTTTTCTTTTGTTACGGATGGTAACACCAATTGATCATTTTCCATTAATTTAAAACCCGGCCGACTGGATTACCCCGGCAGCCGTTGCCGTGAGGCAACAGAGTGCACGCTGAAATACGACGGCAACGGTCGGCAGAAATCAGGATATAGTGATTGATTTCAAGGAATTGACCTGCAGCGACCAGCTGTCACGGCAGCTTCCCCTAGGGAAGGCAATCACACGGTTTTGTGAACTTGAAATCATGGCAACCGACCGATTTTCTCACTGCGGGTTGACCTGAGCACCCGAAAACTTGCCGTTCGTGATCTCGCCGGGCACCCCCTGACTCCTCGACAGAAGGGAATGCGCTGCTCAGATGATTCCGGTCACATCCTGCCTCAGGGAGGATGGTGATGGCGGAAGCTGCGTTTGACAATTCATCGTTCGGAATTGAACCTTGCCTGGCGTTGTCGATACCCATGCATGTCCGGTTCTCCAACAAGGAAGTTTCCAATGCTTGCACGCGCGGCCGCAATCCTGTCCCTCTTCGCCGGGCTGCCTCTGTTTGCCTGGGTACCTCCGGCGCATGCCGCCTCGCAGGGCGTCCCGTCAAGCGCCGAAGGCCAGATCGAGTTCAACACGCCGTCCGCCAACATCGGCTGCATCTACACACCGAAGGGCGGCACCGGCACCTATGAGCCGCGGGACGGCGGCCCGGAGCTGAGCTGCTCGCGCATCGAACCGAGCTATATCACCATCATCCTCGGACCCAAGGGGCCGGCCACACTGATCAAGAACCCGGGCGAGCAGGGTTGCTGCAGCGACGTCGACAAGCTTGGCTACGGCCACAGCTGGAGTGCGGGGCCGTTCTCGTGCCAGTCGTCAACCAAGGGACTGACCTGCACGGCCACGAACGGACATGGATTTTTTATCAGCAAGGCCAAGGCGACGGTGAAGTAACGCTTGCCTTGTCGGGAAGGCTAGGGGTGGCCGGCCTCAGCCGACCTTCTCCAATTCGCCACGCGCCTTGGCAGCCGCCACCTGACGAATGGCATCAGCGAGGGTATCGGCATCCTGCGCGCCCATGACCGCGTACCTGTCTTCGAGCAGAAAACACGGCACGCCTGTTATGCCCATGCGCGACGCGGTGGCGATCTCGGTGCGAACCGCCTCGACATCGGCGTCCGTCGGCAAAAGCGTGGCGACCACGGACGCATCCATGCCGGCTTCGCGCGCGGCTTCGGTCAACACGCCATGGTCGCCGATGTTGGCGCCTTCCTCGAAATTCAGTTGGAACAGCCGGCGCACAAGCCTGTTCTGCACGGCTTCGCCGGCAGCACCGGCCCAGCGGATCAGGCGGTGCGCATCGAGCGTGTTGGCCGCCACCTTGATGGCGTCGAAGGCAAAGGAAATGCCCTCAGCCTCGCCCAGCGGCTCGATGCGGTCATGAATCTCGCGGATACGCGTGTCGCTGCCGAACTTGGCCAGCATGTATTCGTGGCGATTCTTGCCCTGCGGCGGAATGGTCGGATCGAGTTGGAACGGCCGCCACCGGATATGCACGGCGATATCGCCGACAGCGGCAATCGCCTTGTCCAGCCGCTTCTGACCGATAAAGCACCATGGGCAGACGATGTCGGACACCACATCGACGGTGACGGCGTTCGGTTCGCTCATCTCGATCTCCTGAATTTCAGTTCGGTTTGCGCCACCAGGTCGGCAGTTGATACCCAAATATGGGCGTCTTTCGCGGATGTTCCAGATAGTTCCAGTAGGCAATCCATTGCTGCGTGTTGTGCTGCATCGGCACCATGTAGTTGCCGGATATCAGCAGCCGGTCGAGAACACGAACCGCGGCGACATAATCCTCCTTCGTGCGGGCGCGCAGCATCGCTTCGATTGTCGCGTCCACCGCCGGATCGGCGACGCCGGCAAGATTGAACGAGCCTTCCGTCCTGGCGGCGGCCGAACTCCAACGCCCGGTCTGTTCGATGCCGGGCGACAGCGAATTGTTGAAGCCGCTCGAACCGACCAGAACCTCGAAATCGAAGCGCTGCTTGCGCGACTGGATCTGATCGCCGTCGAGGCCGCGAATGGTGACATTGACGCCGATCTTCTCCAGCGTGCGTTGGTAGATGCCGGCGAGGCGCTCCTCATCCTGCGAGGCGGTCAGGATCTCGAAGCCGAAAGGTTTGTCTTCAGGATCGAGCATCGTTCCATTCTGCACGTGGTAGCCGGCGCTCTTCAGCAGGTCGAAAGCTGCCTTCAACACGCGGCGATCCTGGCCGGATCCATCAGTCACCGGCGGCCGGTAAGAGCCGTCCATCACATCGGCCGGCACGCGGCCGGGATAGGGCGCCAGAAGCGCCTTCTCCCTGTCGTCGGCCGGATGGCCGAGCGCGGAGAGCTCGGAATTCTGCCAGTAACTCATCGTGCGCGTGTATTTGCCGCCGAACAGGTTCTTGTTGGCCCATTCGAAGTCGTAGAGCATGCCGAGCGCGCGCCGCACGACCGGGTTGGCGAATTTCTGCAGCCTCGTGTTGAACAGGAAACCGGTCACCACGGGCGGAATGCCGGTGTCGAAGGTTTCGGCAACCACGTCGCCTTTGTGGAACGCGGGAAAATCGAGATCGCGCTCGCGCTTTACCGGATCGCCGTCGTCGTCGATGGCGCAAAGCCCTTTCTTGAACGCTTCGAGCTTGGCGTTGGCGTTGAGGAAATACTCTATGGTGATCTGGTCGTAATTGTCGAAACCGCGCTTGGCAGGGACATCCTTGCCCCAGTAATCTGGGTTGCGCTTGAAGACGATGCGCTGGCCGGGCTGCACCTGCGCGATCGTATAGGGACCACTGCCGATCACCGGCTTCAGCGTCGTCTTGTCGAAGGTTTCCTTGTCGAATGCGTGCTTCGGGATAATCGGCGTCAGCGCGATGATCAGCGGGAATTCGCGATCGGCCTTCTCATTGAAGGTGAAACGTACGCTGTGGTCGCCGGTCTTTTCGAGCTTGGCGACCCTGGCCATACGGTCGCTGTAAGGCGGACGGCCTTTCTCCGTAAAGACGTCATAGCTGAACAGCACATCCTCCGGCGTCACCGGCTCACCATCGGACCATTTGGCCTTCGGGTTGAGGTGGAATTCGATGCTCTTGCGCTCGGGATCCATGTCGGCGGTCTCGGCCAGCAGGCCGTAAAGGCTAAACGGCTCGTCGTAGTTGCGCTGCATCAGCGGCTCGAAGACCAGATTGCCATAGATCGTATCCATCATGCCGCGCGCCGTCGTGCGCAGGCTCTTGAGGATGAAAGGGTTGAGATTGTCGAAGCTGCCGACGACGCAATAG
>NZ_JAMYUW010000082.1:0-9806 GCF_040323315.1 Mesorhizobium sp. M0047
CAAGCGCAAGCGCCTCAAAGCCCTCATGAACCCGACCTACCGCCAAGCCGTCCTTGCAGGTTAACGATTCATGATTTCGCCCTGCCGGCATTGAAGGAAAGCATGTCGCCTCCGACAATGATCTGCAAACGGCGCTTCGTGCTTGGGCAATCACGCGCCTCAACTTCAAGGAAGATGGGCATGACAGAAATTCTCTCGTCTTAAGCCACCGGAAATTTCATGGATCGTTAACCAGTTCTCGTCGCACTTGCTTGAGGACTAAAATGTTATGACTGCGACAGCCCGCAAAACGGGATGAAGAGGCGGCAATCTTGGAAATGGCCAGCGAAATCGTCTACAAGGTGCTTGACCGGATTTCCGGCGCCGGTCTGCTGGCGACCGGACTTCTGTTGCTGACCGCTTTGGTCAGCGCCCTCGTCGCCTATTGGCGCACGGTCGAGAAAAAGAGCTGGAAAGAATTCTTCGAGTTCGCGATCCCGCACGAGGTCGTCACTCATCCCTCGGCGAGAGCCGACCTTCTGTTCTGGGTGACGAGGAAGGCCCTGATGCCGTTCCTCATGCTGCCTGCCGGCATCGTCTTCGTCAGCGCCGTCGGTTATGCGACGAACTGGCTACTCACGACCTTCCTTCCGATCCAAGCGCCTCTGATCGACGGTCCGGCAGGACCGGTGACGGTAACGATATTCACCATCACAATGCTGCTCGCCTACGACATCTCGTATTATCTCTATCATGTCGCCCAGCATCGCTATCCGGTGCTTTGGGAACTGCACAAGGTGCACCATTCGGCCGAAGTGATGGTCGGCATAACCAAGGACCGCGTCCACCCGCTCGACGAATTGATGAACCGGGCCTGGGACGGCGTCATTCCCGGCATCTGCTTCGGCATCTGGTCGCTGGTCGCGTTGAACCTCGTCGAACTGACGATCTTCGGCGTCAACGTCTATATCATACGCAACATCCTGATGATGGATTTCGTCAGGCACACGCATTTCAAGATTTCCTTTGGGCCGCTGAACAACCTGATCTTATGCCCGCACTGGCATCAGTTGCACCACAGCACGGACCCGCGCCACTACGACAAGAACTTCGGGCTGCTCTTCTCGTTCTGGGACCGGCTGTTCGGAACGCTATGCGTTCCCAGACCGGACGAGGACTTCAAGTTCGGTTTGATCGAACGCAACGTGCGCGACTACCAGTCGCTCTCAGGCCTCTATATTCTGCCGCTGAAGCGGATTTGGCGGCTGATCGCAAGATACCTCCGCACTGAAAAGCCCGAGTCACGGCAATCGCCGCAAAGGGGCAAGCCTTGAACGGGCCTGTCGTGTGCCGGCTGCCGCAAACGCACCAGATCGAAGTCGCGACTTCGGCCGCGCGCCTGGCAGAAATAGCGCCGGCCTGGGCGGCGCTCTGGCAACGCGCCGGCGGCCTTGTTTTCCAGCATCCGGACTGGATCTCGGCCTGGTGGCGCACGACGCCGCATCAGGACCGGCGCGGCCTCAGGATCGGGTTGGTCTGGAGCGGCAAGCGCCTCGAGGCCGTCATTGCGCTTGCGACCTTCAAGCGCTCCGGTGTCCGTATCCTGGAATGGGCGGCGAAAGATCACAGCGATTATGGCGACGTGTTGCTCGCCCCCGACTGCGACCCGTTGATTCTATCGCAGCTCTGGCAACGCATTCTCGACGATGGTGGCTTCGATCTCGTCTATCTGAATCGTTTGTTGCCGGATGCCCGATTCCACGCCCTGCTCGGTTCCGCCGTCCCAGGCCGCGGCTCGATCTTGCAGCCAAACCACCGCAGCGAGATCAGCCATCGCGTCGTTGGCACCTGGCAAGGCGGCGCGCAATGGTTCGAAAGCCAATCGAAAAAAACCCGGCAAAACTACCGCCGTGGCCGCAAATTCATAGAGGAAGGCGGCAAGCTGCGCTTCCGCCTGATGGATGCGCACGAAGACCGCGAGCAGGTGCTCGAGCGCGTCGCGGCGCTGAAGCGGCTGTGGCTGGCAAAGCACGGCCGCGCTTCGGATCTCTTCGACGAAGGCTCCACCGCTCTGGCGGCACTGGTCTCCGTCCTGGCCGAGCTCGGATTGCTGCGCATCTTCGTGCTCGAACGTGACGACGCGATCATCGCCGTCTCGATCAATTTCGAGCAGCGCGGGACGATGATGGCTTTCGTCACGACCTATGACCCGTCCTTCGAGCGGGCCTCGCCGGGCATGGTCTTGATGATGGACTATATCCAGTGGTCGCTTGACCAGGGCTTGACCACGGTCGACTTTCTCTGCGGCGGCGAGGATTTCAAGCGCCGCTTTTCGACGCATTCGGTGATCTTGTCATCAGTGATGGGTGGGCGAAGCCTGCGCGGACGCCTCGCCATCTTGGCCGACCGCGCCCGCAACGCCGCGAAATCATGGCGCTCCGAGAAGCCGTCGAAGCAAGCGGAGCTGGCCGAAGAATAGTCTTTTCAGATCGGCTGCATAACGGCAAGCGTCATGGAAAGGCATCTGCCGATGGACCGACACCCATCGTGCCTTCTTAAGCAACTCCAGGCCCACCGGCCTCCAATTTAGAAAATGGTTCGCGAAACCTGCCGTTCCACGGCGGGCGACAGATCGTCGTCCGGCTTGCCCGTGGCTTCCTCGCGTGGGCGTTCGCTCATGGCCGGCGCTACGCCCGGCACGACCACCAGCTGCGGCACCTGCTTGTAGGAAAAGCCGCCGCGGATATCGCCCATCTTGCCGGCGACGATGCCCATGGCCGCCTTTTCGAGGCTGCGATCGTAGCGCGTTTCGGCGGCGGCCGGCGCGACGATGAGGGTGCAAAGCGCTACGCCGCACAGAAGCGTTTTCATTGTTGTTGTCTCCCTGCCTGATCAACGGTTTAGCAGGGCGCCGTTGAAAAACGGCCAAGAGAGACGGTAAGCGAAAAGCCAAACGGCAGCGTAAACAACGCGTTAACGTCGTGGGCCGGCCAACTGATTCAAGTCGTTGAAACTTTAATTCAGGCGCGTTGGGCGCGAACCATATGCCCGAGCGCGACGAACACGGTGCGCACGATGCCGGCCGCGTCGAGCCCGGCATCGGCGTACATCTTTTCCGGCTTGGCGTGGTCGGTGAACGCGTCGGGCAGCACCAGCGGGCGCACCTTCAAGCCGCTTTCCAGGAGACCTTCGTGGGCCAGGAACTGCAGCACGTGGCTGGCAAAGCCGCCGACGGCGCCCTCCTCCACCGTCACCAGCACCTCATGCGAGCGGGCCAGCCGCCGGATCAGATCCTCGTCGAGTGGCTTGGCGAAACGGGCATCGGCGACCGTGGTGGAAAGCCCGGCGGCACCCAGCTCCTCGGCGGCGATCAGACAATCCTGCAGTCGCGTTCCGAAGGACAGCAGTGCTACCTTGGTGCCCTCCTTGAGGATGCGGCCCTTGCCGATTTCGAGAACCGAGCCGCGTTCCGGTAGGTCGACGCCGACGCCGTTGCCGCGCGGATAGCGGAAGGCGATGGGGCCGTCATCATAGCTCGCCGCGGTACGCACCATATGGCGCAGCTCCGCCTCGTCGGCAGCGGCCATGACGACAAACCCCGGCAAGGTTGCCAGGAAGGTGGTGTCGAAAGCGCCGCAATGGGTGGCGCCGTCGGCTCCGACGAAGCCAGCCCGGTCGATGGGAAACCGCACCGGCAATTTCTGGATGGCGACGTCGTGGACGACCTGGTCGTAGGCACGCTGCAGGAAGGTCGAATAGATCGCCGCGAACGGCTTATAGCCTTCGGTGGCAAGGCCGGCTGCGAAAGTCACCGCGTGCTGTTCGGCGATGCCGACATCGAAGGTCCGCGACGGGAATGCCTCGCCGAACAGGTCGAGGCCGGTGCCGCTCGGCATGGCAGCGGTGACGGCAACGATACGGTCGTCCTCGCGGCCTTCCCTTACCAGGCTTTCGGCGAACACCTTGGTGTAGGCAGGCGCGTTGGCGGGCGCCTTGGCCTGCGCGCCGGTGATGACATCGAATTTGTTGACGCCGTGATATTTGTCGGCGGCGGCTTCCGCCGGCGCGTAGCCCTTGCCCTTCTGAGTGACGACATGGATCAGCACCGGGCCTTCGCCATTGTCGCGGACATTTTTCAGGACCGGGATCAGATGCTCCAGATTGTGACCGTCGATCGGGCCGATGTGATAGAAACCGAGCTCCTCGAACAGCGTGCCGCCGGTAACGTAGCCGCGTGCGTGCTCGACCGCCCTTGTGATCGCGCGGTCGGCGCGTTTGCCGAGATAGGACGTCAGTTTCTTGCCGAAATCGCGCAGGCCGATATAGGCCTTGCCCGAAGCCAGACGCGCCAGATAGGCGCTCATCGCGCCGGTCGGCGGCGCGATCGACATGTCGTTGTCGTTGAGGATGACGATCAGCCGCGCATCGAGCGCGCCGGCATTGTTCATCGCCTCGTAGGCCATGCCGGCCGACATGGCGCCGTCGCCGATGACAGCGATGACATTGTTGCGGCCGCCGGAGAGATCGCGAGCGGCAGCCATGCCGAGGCCGGCCGAAATCGATGTCGAGGAGTGGGCGGCGCCGAAGGGATCGTACTCGCTCTCGGCGCGGCGGGTGAAGCCCGACAGGCCCCCTTCCTGGCGCAATGTGCGGATGCGGTCACGGCGGCCGGTCAGGATCTTGTGCGGATAGGCCTGATGGCCGACGTCCCAGATAAGCCGGTCATCGGGGGTGTTGAAGACATAGTGCAGCGCCACCGTCAACTCGACCACGCCAAGGCCGGCGCCAAGATGGCCGCCGGTGTGGGAGACGGCATCGATCAGCTCGGCGCGAAGCTCGGCTGCCAATTGCGGCAGCTCGCTTTCGGCAAGCGTGCGCAGGTCGGCTGGGATGCGGACCTTGTCGAGAAGCGGCGTATGCGGCGTTGCGTTCACGGGTGCTCAGGCTTTCTGTTCATTGGCGAAATAGGCCGCCGGCCGGAGAATGTAAATGCACGTCAGTGACGCGGATCGGGCTGCGGTTCTTGGTTTGATGCATGCCGTTCTCCCAGAACCGGGCCACTTTCGGGCAACATGCATCAGCTTTCCGGCAGCGGAATGAACTCTTGCTCGTCTCCGGGAACAATATCGAAGCGTCCCGTCTTCCATTCCTGCTTGGCCTGCTCGATGCGTTCCTTCGACGATGAGACGAAATTCCACCAGATGTAGCGCTGCGAGCCGAGCGAAGCGCCGCCGAACAGCATGAAATGCGTCGCGCCGGTCTGCGACGATACGACGATCTCGTCACCGGGCCGAAACACCAGCAACCGTTCGGCCGGGAAAACGTCGCCCGAGATCGAGACCTCGCCTTCGAGTGTGTAGATGGCTCGTTCTTCCGCATCGGCCGGGATCTTCACGCTGGCGCCTGGCGCCAGGCGCAGATCGGCATAGAGTGTCTCTGTGTCGGCCCTGACCGGGGATCGCAGCCCTTGGAAATCACCAATGGCAATGCGGCCGCTAACGCCCTCGGCGTCGATCTCGGGCAACCGGAGTGCTGCGGTGTTCTCGAAAACCGGGGCTACTTCTTCCTTGCCGTCCGGCAGCGCCAACCAGGTCTGCAAGCCGGAAATCGACATCGGCGCGCCGCGCATTTCCTCAGGGGTGCGCTCAGAATGGACGATGCCGCGGCCGGCGGTCATCAGGTTTACGTCACCGGGCTGGATGACCATTTCGGTGCCGAGTGAATCGCGATGCCTTATATTGCCGTCGAACAGATAGGTGACCGTCGACAGACCGATATGCGGATGCGGGCGTACGTCGAGCGCCTGGCCGGCGCGCAGGATGGCCGGGCCCATGCGGTCGAAGAAGATGAACGGGCCGACCAACCGCCTCTTGGCGGTCGGCAGGGCGCGGCGAACCTGGAAACCGCCAATATCCTTGGCGTTGGGGATGACCATCAGTTCGATCTGGTCGCTGGCGAAGGCGTCGCCGGCCTCTGGGTCTTTCCCCGGGAAGAAGCTCATGCACTCTCCTTGTCAGCGCCAGAGGCAGCCTGGACGCTTCAGGCAAACCGGATCGCCGATTTCGCCCTTAGTTTGGCCGCCACTTCCTCGCGATTGCGAGGATGCTGATGGGTTTCGAGTGAATCGAGCAGTTCGCGCGCCGATGCTGCGATGGCTTCGACCGCGTGGTCGAAGGCATGCTGGTTCTGCTTCGAAGGCCGCGTCGTTCCGCTCAGCTTGCGGACAAACTGAAGTGCCGCGTCGCGGACTTCGTCATTGGTCGCGGGCGGATCAAAATTGAACAGGGTCTTGATGTTTCTGCACATCGTTTCCGTATCTCCTCTTGTCCTGAGCCGTTTCAATCAAGATGAACTTTATGCTCAATCATGATCGTGTCCAAAAGTCGGTGAGACGGCTGCGTGCCTCAGTCCGCGTCGAGCGGCTCCGTTCCAACCGGCTTGCCATCACGCGACAGCCTGATCTTCTCGACCTTGTCCTCGGCTGCCTTCAGCAGCCGGTCGCAATGCGCCTTCAGCGCTTCGCCGCGCTCATAGATCTTGATCGACTGATCGAGCGGCACGTCGCCACGCTCAAGATCATCGACGATCTTTTCCAGCGCGTCGAGTGCCTGTTCGAAGCTCATCGCCTTCACATCGTCGTTGGTCTCACCGGCCATCATTCATCCTTTCATCAGTCGCCCGACATGGGCGGCGACCGAAAATGCCAATCCCTGCAGATCGTAGCCACCCTCGAGCAGGCTGACGAGCCGGTCGCCGCTATGACGCGCGGCGCGCTGCATCAGCTGGCCGGTCGCCCAGTCGAAATCGTCCTCGGTCAGGTTGATCTCGGCCAGCGGATCGCGGTGATGTGCGTCGAACCCGGCCGAAATGACGATCAGGTCGGGCGCGAAATTGTCGAGCGCCGGCAGCACGCGCGACAGGAAGGCATCGCGAAAAACCTCGCTGCCGGTCTGCGGCGCCAACGGCGCGTTGACGATGTTGCCGGCGCCGGTTTCGTTTTTTGCCCCGGTGCCGGGATAAAGCGGCATCTGATGCGTCGAGCAATAGAGCACCGAGGGATCGTCCCAGAAAATATCCTGCGTGCCGTTGCCGTGATGTACGTCCCAGTCGATGACGGCAACGCGCTCGACGCCATGTTTCTTCTGCGCATAACGTGCCGCGATCGCCGCCGTGTTGAACAGGCAGAAGCCCATGGCTGTGGTCTTTTCGGCATGGTGGCCGGGCGGCCGGGCAGCGACGAAGACATTGTCGGCGCGGCCTGAAAAGACGTCGTCGACGGCGGCGTTGGCCGCACCGATTGCGGTGATCGCCGCCTGCCAGCTCTTCGGACTAGCGGTGGTATCGGCGTCGATGCGGGCGATCCCCTCGTCGGGAATGGCGGCGCGCACGCGAGCGACGAAATCGGCGGGATGCGCGTAGAGGATGGTGGCCTCGTCGCCTTCCGGCGCCTGGATACGATCGAGCGCGGCAAAAGCCTCGTCGTCCAGCACGCGCTCGATGGCGCGCAAGCGGTCCGGCCGCTCGGGATGGCCGGGCGGCGTGAGGTGCTCAAGGAAGATCGGATGGGTATAGAGACGGGTAGCCATCGTCCTAATCTAGTGACCCGGATCGGCAAAGGCCATGCACGGGCGGCCGATGACTGGGGAAAATCGCGCCTGCGTCCATTCGCGTCGCTGCAGGCATTGGCGTCGTCCGCGCTTCGGCGTAAGGTCCGTGACACTGCCTGGTGCCCGCCGCAAGCGGGAGAATCGGGAACACGGTTGAATTCCGTGGCGTGCCCAACGCTGTAAGGGGGACCGCGCCGGTATATGCCACTGTCGATGACGGGAAGGCACCGGACGCGGGTTGATCCCGAGCCAGAAGACCGGCCTGGCAGGCATCGTCATCCGCATGGTCAGGCGGTTGGCATCGATTGCAATCGCAAGGGGACAAGCGATGCCGGAACACATGACCGCTGCTGTTGGCGATGGATTTGAGGAGAATGCGCGCGATGCGGTGTATCGCGCCATGTTCACTCGGCGCGACGTCCGCAGCCATTTCCTGCCCACCGGGCTCGACGATGAGGTGCTGGCGCGGCTGCTGCTTGCCGCCCATCACGCGCCGTCGGTCGGCTTCATGCAGCCTTGGAACTTCATCGTCATTCGCGATGCCGAGCGACGGGAAAAGGTGCGCGACCTGTTCCTGGCGGCGCGCCAGCAGGAACTGCCGGCCATTGCGGAAGAGCGGCAGGCGCTCTACCGCAAACTCAAGCTGGAAGGCATTTGCGAAAGCGCGCTCAACATCTGCATCACCTGCGATCGCGAGCGTTCGAAGGGTTCGCCACTGGGACGCTCGCACAATCCGGAGATGGACCTCTATAGCACGGTCTGCGCGGTGCAGAATTTCTGGCTGGCGGCGCGCGCCGAAGGCGTCGGTGTCGGCTGGGTCAGCATCATCGAGGCGCAAGCGCTGAAAGGCCTGCTTTCTATTCCGGAGCATGTGACCCCGGTCGCCTATCTCTGCGTCGGCCGCGTCTCGGAGTTCGCGCCAAAACCTGACCTTGAAACGCATGGCTGGGGACGGCGGCTGCCGCTGCCGGAACTGATCATGAGCGAGACGTTTTCCGGGCAAGGTGAAGTGCTGCTCAAATCGACCGTGGCGCGCCTCAACACCGTTTCTGCCGCGCCGTCGAGCCCTCGCTAATCAGGGTGTCGCGCCGGCCGGTCCCCAGCGCGAGCCGCCAAAGGAGGCCAGCGCCTTGTCCTTGAGTTCCCTGAACTTCGACGACGCCTCCGCCAGCCGGGTGTCCCAGGCCGGATCTGGCACCTGGCCCGCGATGGTCTTGAAATAGACCTGCATCAGGCAAGCGATGGCGAAGGGCTCGATGAACGCCGCCTTGAAGGCCCAGGCGAAGACGATGGCTAGCACGAAGGCCCAGCCCGCCAATTGCCCTGGCATCAGGAAAAGAATGGCGGCGGCCGGCGCCAGCATCAGCAGGAAGATAACGAAGGATACGCCCCACATGATGACCGCCAGCCAGACGGCGTTCTTGACCATCACCTTGCCGTTCTGGGCATAGAGCACGACGCCTTGGCGCGCCGTCTCGAACGGCGAGGACGAATTGATGCGAATGTTGTAGCCGAGGATGATCTCGTCGACATAGGTCAGCGACAGGCGGATCACCGTGTTGATGAAGGAGACCAGACCGCTCAAACCCGGGATCGGCAGGAAGGCGGCGATGCCGCCGAGCAGGCCGGTGATGGCCCGGATGGCGCCCTTGACCAGCTGATCGACGACGAAAAGGATGTTGGCCTCGGCAAAACGCTGGGTGACGATATCCTTGGCGTAGGCGATCTGGTCCTGGCCGCCGGGAATGTCACGGCCGTCGATCAGATGGACCATCACGGCGATGTGGCCGGCCTTGACGACATAGAGGATGTATTCGCGGATCCAGTAGACGGCGATCGAGACGATGCCGAAACCGACCACCCCGCCCCACAAGGCAAAGGACATCGGCCCGTCGGGATCGGTGGAGATGTGGCCGACGCCATAGCCGACGGAGGCGCCCGTGCCGGTCGCCATGATGTAGGCCAGTGTGATGCCGAAATAGACGATCATGCGAAAGACAATGAACGGCCAGGTCCGCATCATGATGGACACCGACCTGCCGATATCGAAATCCCACATGCCCCGAATCTCCCCCTCAGAGGTGGTGAAAGAGGATGGACCCAACCCGGCGATTGTCAATTGCCGGCCGCGGCGCCGGCAGGGCGGAATCATGAATCGTTAACGCTCTGGTAACCAAGCGGGATTCTGTTGGCCGGGAAGGAGACCGGCGATGGACGCAA
>NZ_JAMYUW010000083.1:0-9714 GCF_040323315.1 Mesorhizobium sp. M0047
GCGTGTACAGCGTTGCGGGGCCGGGCTTGTCGAATGACACGATCAGTTCAAGGCGTTCGGCGGGACTGAGAAGGATCTCGTCGGCTGCGACCGGTGCCTCCAAGAGGCCGCCGTCCGTTCCGATAATCATCATCGAGGCTTGATCGAAGGAAAGTCGAAGGAACCGCGCGTTGGTCGCATTGTAAAGCCGGAAGCGCCGCTTCGTGCCAAAGGGAACTGCTAGCCGAGGATTCTTCTGTCCGTTGACAAGCACATGATCGCCGACGCGTCCGTTCATCAGGTCCGTCATCGTATTGTCCGGCATCGTGCCGTCGGCGGCGAGGCGAAGGTCGGTGAAGACCAGCACCGTATCGCCATATTCGGCCGGGATCGGATCGATTTTCGGTTTGACGACGAACGCGCCGGCAAGGCCGCGATAGACTTGCTCGGCCGTCTTGCCGTGCGGATGCGGATGATACCAGTACGAACCCGCGCTGCCTTCCGGCAGGTCGAAGCTGTAGGTGCGGTCGGCGCCAGTTGCGACGGGGTACATCGGATTGCCGTCCTGGTCGGCGGGCACCGGCATGCCATGCCAATGGATGGTGCTCGTCTCTTCAGGAATTCGGTTCGCGAAGGTGATCTCGACCCGGTCACCCTCGACCGCCTCGATCAGCGGCCCGGGGCTGGTGCCGTTATAGCCGAGGATCGGCGTGTCCAGTCCTTCGGCAAAACGCACCGAGGCGCGCTGGGCCGTCAGCTTCGCCTTGAACAGGCCGGGGGTGCCGGCTTCGTTGGCAAGGCGGGGCAAGTCGCGAAGCACTTTTCCTTCCGGCAGCACGACCGTGCTCTGCGGCGCCTCGCCCATGTCGTGGCCTGCGTGGCCACCCATATCCATGCCGGGCATGTCGTCCATCTTCATCTGGGCGATGGCGCGCTGGCTCACAAGAACCGTCGCAAGACCCGCCGCCAAAAAACCGCGTCGATGCATCTGTCGTCTCCTCGATCAGCCATTGAACGCTGAGGTCGATCCTAAGAGGACTGCCGATACCCGGTCAGGTCAATGCGGCGTTTAGGCCATCTGGTCGGCCCAGCATCATGGCCATTGGAACTCGTCCGTGGTCGAGCCGCCCGCGCAACCATCGCGCCAAAGACCCGCCATGGGCACCAACCGCCAGCGGCTCACGCGAACAGCCCGCCTTAGCCGACCCTGACGACAAAATGCTTCGTCACCGGCTCGATGATCTTCCAGGTTCCCTTGAAATCGGCTTCCACCACGAAGGCGTCGCCTGGGCCTACCTCGACCGGCGTGCCGCCGTCGGGAGTGATGATGATGCGACCGGCGATCATGTGCACGAACTCATAGTCGGTGTAGGTCGCGTGATAGGTGCCGGGCGTCGCTTGCCAGGTCCCCGACAACACCTTGCCATCTTCGGTCGTGTGCTGGATGGCGGTTTTCATGGTCGGCTTGCCTTCGACCACGACCCAGCCCGCCAGATCGCCGGGTTCCGCGTTCTCGACGGCGCCGAATTTGAGGATCGTGCTGCGTGTCATGTCCTTGGCTCCGTCTATGCGTTATGGGCATTGTTTGCCCGGACGGGTCAGATATCCGATGCACCTGCCGCGGGCAATGCCGCCACCGGCGCCAGTAGGGCTCCGAACTCAGGTTAACAAAAAACCTGACGGCAGCCAGCTCGGCGGTGTTGGCAGCTTTCGTGCCGGCAACCTTTCACGATAGGAATTTTTTCTTGATTTCGTGACCTCAGCTATGGTACATATTTGCGTATGGTGCTGATTTGCGCCAGTGACCCGCCGCACAGGCGGGTTTTTCGTTTCCGTCAGCCAACGCGCCGGCGAAGGCAGCGAAGGAACCCGTAACCCGAGTTCGTTGCCCTGGCGGCGCCAGGCGCCCGCGATCCGGTTTTCGCCTAAAGCGCGTCGCGTCGAAATGGATGCATGCACCGCGCTATAGGTGTTTGTTTCCATGCATGTCGTTGTCTCAAAACCGGGGCCACTTTTGAGCGACATGCATTAGGGTCTGTGCTGGGCCGAAACCAGCTCGGCCTTGCGTCGCGCCGTCTCCAGCCCGAGGCCGATGAAGGCGCGCGCGTGCTTGGCGAGCGCCACATTGTCTGTCCACAGGTTGCGCCAGATGGCGGTCTTCTTCGACAGGTTCTCGTCGACGATTTCCGACGAGAAAGATTCGAAACTGAGGTCGTCACTGTAGCCGATGGCCGTGAGCGCATCGAAGATCGCGGCGAAATCGATGTTGCCGGTACCGAGGAAACCGCGATGGCTTTCGCCGATATGGACATAGCCGATCTTATCTGCGGCATGGCGGATGGCCAGCCCGACATCGGCCTCCTCGATGTTCATGTGGAACGTGTCGAGATGCAGGAAGATGTTGTCCGAGCCGGTGTCCTCAATGAACGCCAGCCCTTGCGCGGCGGTGTTGAGCAGGTTGCTTTCGAAGCGGTTGACGATCTCGAGGTTGAGCGTGACGCCGGCCGCCTTGGCCGTCTCGGCGACCTTCGCCAGCGTGCCGGCGCTGCGCTGCCATTGATCGCGCGTCGGCGCCTCGACCTGCAGTCCGTGGCTGGTCGAGAGAATGCCGGCGACCTTCCCGCCGCCGAGATCGCGCGTCAGCGCGATGGTGTCGCTGAGGATTTCGACGCCATGCGCGGCAATCGCCTTGTCGGCGCTCGAAATATCGCCATCACCAGGCAATCCGATGCTGATCGCCACGCCGAGGCCAAGATCGGCGATGCGCCTGGCAAGCCCGCTTATGTCGACATTGGCGGGGTCGAGATAGGAGAATTCGATGAGGTCGAAGCCGGCCTCTCTGGTGTTGGCCAACGTCCGTTCGAGATCGGCCTGCGCCGAACTCGCCGACCAGACGAAAGAATGGATTCCAATACGCGACATCATCGTCTCCGGCTTCTGCGCATCGGACCCAGAGGCGGAGCCGATGCCTGGACAAGACGTGCAGCTGGGTGATCCCGGCCGCACGCTGCTGAGGGACGTTTAGCGGGCCGCGGTCCAGCCCTTGTAGTCCTTCAGGTTCTCGGCCGTGATCAGCTTCGGGTCGAGCAGCACGGTCGGCTCCGCCGGCTTCTTGCCGGCGAGCAGGTCGGCCGCCATCGTCAGCGACTGGCCAGCCATCACATAAGGATCCTGCGAGGCCGACGCCTTGATCATCGAGGTGCCGGAGGCGAGTTCCTTCTCGATATCGGGGGCGCCGTCGACGGCGGTGAAGAGGAACTCCGAGCGGTTGAGCTGCTTGGCCGCAAGCTGGGCGCCGATCGCCGTCGGGTCGTTGATGGCAAACACGGCATCGATCTTGTCGAAGCGGGTGAGCAGCGACTGGAACACCTTCAGGCCGCCGTCGCGCGAGCCTTCGGCGTTCTGGTCGTCGGAGAGGATCTTGATTTCGGGATGCTGCGCCAGCACGTTCTTGCAGCCCTTCACCCGCTCCAGGATCGACGACGATGCCGGCCCGTTGAGGATGACGTAGTCGCCCTTGCCGCCGGTATGGTCAACCAGGTACTGGCAGGCCTCTTCGCCGGCCTTGACGTTGTTGGTCATCACCGTGACGTCGGCGCCGGGTGCCGAAACGTCGAAGGCGGCGACGACGATGCCCGCAGCCTGCGCCTTCTTCACTGCCGGCGCGATAGCCTTGGCGTCGACGGCGTTGAGCATGATCACATCGACGCCGGCGGCGATGAACGAATCGACCTGCGAGACCTGCTTGTTGAGGTCATAATCGGCCGACACCGACGTCACCTCGACCTTCGGATTGATCTTCTTGGCCGCGTCCTCGATGCCCTTGATGGTGGCGACGAAGAAGGGGTTGCCGAGCAGGCCGACCGAGATTCCGACCTTGTTGAGGTCCTTGGCCGAAGCAGGCGCGATGGCGAGCGACGCGAGCGCGACGCCGCAGAGCAGTTTGGCGATGGTCTTCATTGTTTTCCTCCGATTGCCCCGCGCCTCTCACGGTGCGTTACACAAACCGGTCGTTTACGCCGGCGACTAAGGTCAATCACGTTCGTGCTCCGGCCTGGAGCCTGTAGCGGTCGAGGGCGACCGCCACGATGATGACCAATCCCTTGATGATGTATTGCCAGATGTCCGAAACGCCGGCCAAGATGAGCCCATTGGAGAGCACGGCGATGATCAGGCCGCCGATCAGCGTGCCCCAGATCGAGCCGACGCCGCCGACGAAGCTGGTGCCGCCGAGAATGACCGCGGCAATGGCGTCGAGTTCGTAGGACTGGCCGAGCTGCAAGCCGTTGGCGGCATAGAGCCGGGCCGCCGACATGGCGCCGCCAAGGCCGGCCAGCAGGCCGGAAACGCCGTAGACGAAGAGCAGCACCAGCGGCACCTTGATGCCGGTCAGGCGTGCCGCCTCGGCGTTGCCGCCGACGGCGTAGATCCAGGTGCCGAGCACGGTGCGCTTGAGCACCAGCCAAGACAGCACCACCACCGACAGCGCGATGATGACCAGCCACGGAATGCCGAACAGCGAACCGTTGCCGATGAAGTCGAACGGCAGGTCCGCGTTGAACACCGTCGTGTCCTGGCCGAGCAGGCGGGCGACGCCGCGCACAGCGGTCAGCGAACCGAGCGTGACGATGAAGGGCGGCAGCTTGATATATGCTATGAGCAGCCCGTTGATGACGCCGAAGCCGAGGCCGACCAGAATGGCCGCCGGCACGCCGAGCAGGCCCCAATCAGGCACCAGCGATACGATCACCGCCACCATCGCCGAGGCAGCAAGGATGGCGCCGACAGACAGGTCGATGCCGCCTGTCAGGATGACGAAGGTCATTCCGGCCGCAAGCACGATGTTGATCGATGATTGCTGTGTGACGATCAGCAAATTGGTCTCGGTCAGGAAACGCGGGTTCAGGAATTGGAAGCCGGCCGCCAGCAGGATCAGTACCGGCAGCATGCCAAGGGCAGCGATTGCGGTGCGTAACCGCCGGCTCGCGCCCGTGGCCTGGCCGCCTGCGCCGATCTCGGTCGCCTTGTCGGTCATTGCTGAGCCGCTCCCGTTGCAAGTTCCATGATTTTTTCCTGGCTGAGCGGCTCGCCCTGGCTTGCCGTCACCTCGCCCGAAATCGTGCCGTCGCGCATCACCAGCACGCGATCGGCGACGCCGATCACTTCCGGCAGTTCGCTGGAGATCATCAGGATGGCGATGCCCTGCTTGGCGAGATTGTCGATCAGCCGGTAGATTTCCGATTTCGCCCCAACGTCGACGCCGCGGGTCGGCTCGTCGAGGATGACGACCTTCGGCTCGGTTTCGAGCAGGCGGGCGAGCAGCACCTTTTGCTGGTTGCCGCCCGACAGCGAGCCGGCATTAGCCTGTACCGAACTGGTGCGGATGGAGAGATCGGCAACAGCCTTGGACGCGCGCCTCTCGGCGGCCGCGAAGTCGCGCAGGCCGCCGGCGCGCGAATCCCTTGCCAGCACGCCCATGCTGATGTTGTCGGAGATCGACATGTCGAGGAACAGGCCGAGTTCCTTGCGGTCCTCGGTCAGATAGGCAATGCCGGCATCGAGCGCCTCACGCGGCGAGCCGATGGTTACAGGCTTGCCGTCGAGTTCCAGCGTGCCGGATGTGCGCCTGTCGGCGCCAAAGATCAGCCGTGCAAGCTCGGTGCGGCCGGAGCCGACCAGACCCGCCAACGCCAGCACCTCGCCCTTGTGCAGGTCGAACGAGCAGTTCTTCAGGAGACGACCGTCGGACATGCCGCGCACCGAGAGCGCCACCGCGCGCTTTGCATCCGGCGGCCGATGGTCCTTCTTGTAGAAGGCGGACAGATCGCGGCCGACCATCATCGACACCAGGCGCGAGGCGCTGAGGTCGGCGCGTTCGAGCGTGCCGACATAACCGCTGTCGCGCAGCACGCTGACGCGGTCGGCAAGCTGGTAGACCTCTTCCATGCGGTGACTGATGTAGATGATGGCGATGCCTTGCGATTTCAGCGTCGCAATGACCTCGAACAGCCGGTCGGTCTCGCGCGAGGTCAGCGACGTGGTCGGCTCGTCCATGACGATGATGCGCGCATTGGTCGACAGCGCGCGGGCGATCTCGACCAGCTGGCGCTCGCCGAGCGACAGGCTGGAGACCATGTCGCGGGCCGAGAAGGAGACGCCGAGACGCGCGATGATCTCCGTGGCCCGCCGGGTGCACTGGTCACGGTCGACGATGCCGAAACGGCGTGGTTCGTTGCCGAGGAAGATGTTTTGCGCCACCGTCAGATTGGGCGCCAGCGACAGCTCCTGATAGATCACCGCGACGCCGCTGGCGCGCGCCTTGATCGGATCGCCGGTCACGGCGGGCATGCCGTCGATCAGGATCTCGCCGCCGGCATCCGGCCGATAGGCGCCTGAAAGCACCTTCATTAGCGTTGATTTTCCGGCGCCGTTCTCGCCCATCAATGCATGCAATTCGCCGGCATGGACGCTGAGCGAGACATCCTGCAAGGCGCGGATCGCACCGAATGTCTTGGAGATGTGCCGCATTTCCAGCACCGGTTGGCGCGCCGTCTCGACTTTGGCAGCCGCGCTCATCGTGCGCCTCCCGCCGCCGCACCGGCGATGCCCCGATCCATAGCGAAGGCATGCCAATCATCGCGATAGGACGCCAATCCAGTGAAACGCGATGCGTGCACCGGCTCCGGAACCTCGGCGGCAAATTCGCGCCCGACACTCTCGAAGGCAAGCGCCGCGGCACCCGTGGCGCTGCCTTCCAGCGTGGCGCCTTGCAGGAAGGCCTGGCTGGGGCGCAACTGCGCCAGCAGGCTGGCGAGCAAACCGCCAGCATTCAGCCCACCATCGACGATCACGGTGTTTTGCGAATGGATCAGGTCGAGCGACAGATCGACCATCAGCGCGACATAAAGCAAAGCCACGGCCGCCCGTTCCTCGGCATCGGGCGTGCGGCCGACCAGCAGGCCGGACGGGCCGGCCATCGGCCCGCCCGGCGCGAAGCTGGGCAGCGCCATGATACCGGCGTCGATCACTCGTTGTATCGCGGACAGGCCGATTTCGCCGTGCCAGCCGCCGCTGATGGTTGCGAATTCGCGTCCGCCCATGAAGCGGATAGTCGGCACCGGACCGCCATCGACATCGACATTGACCAGCATGTCGCGATCCTGGTCGAGCGCGTCGAGCGGGCAGTCGGGATTGAGCACGACGACCCAGGTGCCGGTCGAAACGACGGTGACCGGGCCGAGCTCTTGCCGGCGATAGGCATGCAGCGCCGCATTCGAGTCATGGACGCCATTGTGGATGCCGACTGGCCGCGCCGAACCTCCGAGGTGCCGTTCGCCGATCACGGCGCCGGCGCGCTCGAAGGAAGGCATCCGGTCACGCCAGCCCTGGGCATCGACCAGCGAGGAAAAGTCTTGGCTACGCGGCGCCCACAGATGCGAGTGGCAGCCGAGATAGGACACTTCCGATACCGCTTGCCCGCCAAGGCGCCAGCTCCAATATTGCGGATAGCCGAGGATCGATTTCGCCGCAGCGAACGCGCCGGGATCGACCTCCTGCAGCCACAGCATGTGGCGGCCGTAGTTGAAGCCGAGCGGCAGTCGCGGCGAGAAGGTTTCGGCAAAATCCGGAATGCGGCGATCGATCCGCGCGGCAATCTCGGCCGGCGGCTCCTGCTCGTAGTCGAGGATCGGATGTGTGAGCGCCGTCTCGTCGATCAAGGCAAAGGTGCAGCCATGGCCCGACACCATCAGCCCCTCGACACCGTGGCTGCCGACCGCATCGGCGACGGCATTGAGCGCCCAATCGTGGAGCGTTGCCTCGTCGAGCACGCTGAAGCCACCCTGGGGCACCCAGTTCGGCTGTGTCCGGCGCTCGTCGAGAATGCGTCCGTCCTGATCGAAGACGAACAGCTTCGAATTGGTCTTGCCGAAATCGAGGACCGCCACCTTCACTGCATGGCTCCCGAGGATGAGGCAATCCGCACCATGACGCCGGCGTCTTCCAGCATGCGCGCGTCGGTGTCGGAGAGGCCCTCGTCGGTGACCAGCGTCCCGATGCGGGAAAGCGGCAAGGCGACGTTGCGCGCATGGATCGACAATTTGCGGCTGTCGGCCAGCACCACGATCTGGTCGGCGCAGAGGCTGAGGTCGACGATGGAGCGCACCAGCAAGGGATGCGATTCCAGCACGCCTTCCTGGCCAATGCCTTGCGCGCCGAGGAAGAATTTCGAGCCGTAGAAGGGCACGGGCTGGATGAGCGAATGGATGATGCCGGGTTCGCGATGCAGCTCGCCGCCGGCAACGGTCAGGCTGCAATGGCCGTGGTCGCTCAGATAGGCCGCCAGCGGCATCGAGTTGGTGTAGAGGCGGATGTTGCGCTCAGCGAGCTTGACGCCGAGATGGAAGCAGGTCGAGCCGCCATGCACGATGACTGCATCGCCGTCCCGCACCATCGTCGCGGCAAGGGCGGCGATCTGCCGCTTGGCCTCGACCGCTAGGTCGCGGTTCTCGTCATAGGGCCTCGCATAGGCGACACCTGCCTGGGAAGCACCGTCAAGCGCCGAGATGCCGCCATAGACCTTTCGCGCCTCGCCGGCTTCATCGATCCTGTCGATGTCGCGCCTGACCGTCGCGGCGGAAACGCCGAGCCGTTCCTGAAGCTCGCGCACCGAGGCGAACGGGCGATCCCGCAGCAGTTCGACGATCTGACGCTGGCGGCCGGAGTCGCTCACTCTTTCCTCCCGAGTGCCTTTTTCCGTGGCAATTGGCGCAACTTACTCAACATTAGGCGGATTGCAAGCGTGTTTTGATGATAGTAGATCACTATTGACGTAGATCACTCGTATCTGCGATATCAGCGCCAATTCGACCCCGGCAACGGGATTTCGCGCAGGACACGGCCGAACCGTTGGAGGAAAAGCGCCATGGCAACCCAAGCTGACGCGAAGGAACTGGCGGCCTTGCGGGCGCTTTCGGCCAGCATCGGGCGAAGCCCGCACCTGACCCAGGCGGCGGGCGGCAACACTTCGCTGAAAGCTGGCGATACGCTGTGGATCAAGGCTTCCGGCACATGGCTGAAGGATGCGCTCACCGACGACATCATGGTGCCGGTGGCCATGGCGCCGCTGCTCAAGGCTGTCGAACAGCGCGACCGCGCCGCCGATCAGCCGCAGGGTTTCACCATCGCGGCGCTCAACCCGCGCGGCTTGCGCCCGTCGATCGAGACCACGGTCCACGCCCTTATGCCGCAGCGCGTGGTTCTGCATGTCCACTGCGTCGACACCATCTCGCTTGCCGTGCAGGCCGATGGTGAGGCCGAGGTCGCCAGACGGCTCGATGGCATCGAATTGGCCTATGTGCCCTATTTCCGGCCAGGCCTGCCGCTTGCCCGCGGCATCGCCGAAAAGCTTCGGCCTGATGTCGACGTGCTGGTTCTCGGCAATCACGGGCTGGTCGTCGCCGCAGAAACCGTCGCCGAGGCGGAGCTTCTGCTACGCCGAGTCAGGTCCCTGCTGGCCCGGCCGGCGCGCGCGACCGCGCCGCCCGACCTTGCCGCCTTGACGGTGCTTGCCGGCGACAGCGGCTACAGATTGCCGGCCGATGTCGAAGCGCATGCGGTCGCGCTCGACCCGGAGAGCCGCCGCATGGCGGAGGGCGGCAGCCTCTATCCGGACCACGTCATCTTCCTGGGCCAGGGCTCCGTCTTGGCGAGGCCTGGCGAGACCGCGGCTGATGT
>NZ_JAMYUW010000084.1:0-9604 GCF_040323315.1 Mesorhizobium sp. M0047
TCTGGCTTTCTGCAATCGCGGAGCGAAGGTTTTCAACCGGGAGCATCCAGCCATTGCCTGCGACCTGCATGTAGGTTTCATTGGGGGATCTGTCCTGGCCCAAAATGACGGCAATCCCCGTCATGCCGTCGCGGCCGACGATGCCGACTTCGCTTTGCCGCCCACCGGTCATGGTGGCAACCACTGACGCGATGCCCTTCTCTGGAAAATACACACGCTCGATCGGCTGATATGAGACCTCAAGCTGGGCTTTGATGCCCAGTTCGACGTGATGCATTGATGGCTGCAATCGCGCGAAATCCTCTGGGGAGAGGGCTTTCAATACATGGTTGCGAATAAGGGATTGGGGCATGGCTCTCTCCCTGACGGGCAAGAGCACGTACCTCTTACTGTCGGCTGCGTCCGAAGCGCTGGCGGCCGATATGGGAAGCATAGGCTTCAAACGTGCGGATGACAAAATCTTACAGGTCACTGCCTGCCCTTTCGGGTAGGCCTGAGCCCCGAGTTGATCGAGGCGCATGTCTTGGAAGTTCACATTCGTTCCTTTTGCTGCTGGTGGTGACGGTTTCTCATACAAAGCAATTTGCGGGGCTCTGAGGGATTGGATCTCATATAAAAGCGGTCTCAGAACAGATAGAGAGGCACACGGCCTCACATTATCCCCAGCCCTGGTTGGCATTGCTCCGGCAGCCGCAACGCTGGGAGAACAGCCCCGGTCGGTAGGTGTGAAGTCGTGTGAAATGCGTTTCGTAGGTAAGCGCTCATTTCCCCGCACGTCGACGACCCTTGCAACAGCTGATCGCTTTCAGACGGACGCGTCCGGGCGGATCAGGCTGCAGCGGTTTTGGCGAAGTTGAAGGGCCAGGTCCGGCTTGCCCACGCGGTAACCGTGGTTCCCTTCCGCACGCCGTCCAATGGCCTTGGAGGCCCTGTCACGTGCGCCCTTGCGCTTCGCCACAAGTCCGCAAGCTGCGCCTTCTCACACTCAGCCCGGCCCCGAGTATCTGCCGCACCATGGCTGCCGTAGGCGTGTCATCGCTGAAGCTGTCCGGTGCATCGACCGGGATCAATTCATAGCCAAGACCCTGCAACAGCCTATGGCCCGCGATCTGCACCGCAAGGTCACGCGCGCACGGGCTGGCGTTCTCTATCAGGATCACCCGAGCGCCATTGCCCGCCATGTACTCAAGGAGGCCTTGAAAGCCGGGGCGCGTGTCGATCGGGTCAGCCCCGCTCACCGTGGACATTCTCTGTGACCCTATCCCTCGCGCTACAGGCCCCTTGGGGGTCGAATTGCGCTGATTGCCCGGTATCGGACATTTGCAGCAATATGTCCGGCAAAAGGATTTTGGACTCAGTGTCCATTAACGTACAACTTGTGCAATTGGGCAACGCCACTGTGAATGGGGCTCGTCCACAACGACTGAACCGATCGAAAATGATGTGACGAAGACCGCGCAGCCTAAGGCACATACGGCACGTACGTTATCGTGACGCAAGGAAGACCACATGGATCACGATCGCTATCGTAGGATGCATGGTCGCTTGGGCGGTTCAATGAAGGCGGCTTCGTTTGAGGTGGCGCTGAAGGGCAAGACGCAGATCGCGGACGACAGCTGGGCTTTCGTCTTCGAGAGACCGGACGGCTTTCGGTTTAAGGCGGGACAGCATGTGCGGATGACGCTCCTCGATCCTGTCGAAACGGACCGCGAGGGCAACAGCCGTTTTTTCTCACTTGCCAGCACACCCCAGGAAACTGATCTGGTGATTGCCATGAGGATGCGTGACACGGCATTCAAGCGGGTTCTGGCTCGCCTGCAAATGGGGGACAAGGTTCTCATCCAGGTGCTACTGGATGTTCCGCACGGAGGTTTCGCACTGCACGCGGCCGGCAGTTTTTCTCGCCGGAGGCATTGGCATTGTCCCGGCCTTCTCGATGATCAAGGACGCAATCGAGCGAAAGCCGTCGCACCGGTTGTTTCTGTTTTATTCGAACCGGCGGCCGGCGGACGCTGCGTATCTCAGGGAATTGCAAGAACTAGCCGAGCAGAACCCGTCTTTCACACTGGTTGCGACGATGACCGAAGCTTCGGCTGGTTGGACAGGCGAAACCGGACGCATAAGCCATTCCCTGGTTTCAAAGCATGTCGATGACCTGCGGCTTCCCGTTTATTGCATTTCCGGGCTGCCGGAGATGGCCGGCGCCATGAAGACGATGCTCGGTGGTTCAGGGGTCGACGAGGCTAGCATACACGCCGAAGAGTTCACCGGTTTCGATCTCAACAAAATCAGCCCAAATCAGAACGGCAAAGTCACCGGCCATCGGTGCAGGCGGTTCATTCCGGTGGTCTCAACGGTACTGGCCGTGACCGCGCTGGTGACGCTGCATGCCGGCGCCGTCGTTTCGATATTCGGCAACGGTCTGAAGGGATTCCCCGGATCTGGCTGGTACGCAGCGATCGGGATTGCTCTTGCTCTTGCGCTGGTTAAGGTCGGATATCTCGCCCATCGCCTTCTCGCCGGCAGGAGGTTTTTCACTCAACATCGATGACGACCATGAGCCCGCCGCCGCCTTTCTCCTCGACATTGTTGTTCGTCGTGTGATGCGGGATGTGGCAGTGAATCAGCCATTTGCCGGGCCGCTGTGCCTTCCAGACGACGTCATATCGCTGCCCTGGCCCGACATTGATCGTATCAGCAAAAAAGCGGGCTGAGGGCTGGATCGTCTCGCCGTCGCGGGCGACCACCTCAAAAGGTCCGCCATGGATGTGCATCGGGTGGATGAAGCCGTTGTTGGTGCCGATGAAACGCACCTTCAGCGTCTCGCCAACCTTCATCTTGATCGTCTCGGTAGAGGGGTAGGCCCTGCCGTTGATGGTGAAGAAATTCGGCATGCCGCCGTCCATGGGCATCGCGGGATACGTCAGGCCTTCACGAACGAGCCATTCCTGAAGCTCGATCACATAGTCATGGTCGGCGGCTACCTCGTCGGCGGGCTTTGCGGGATCGATGATCAGCGCGCCGTAGAGGCCGAGGGCCTGGGTCCGGTCGGGCTTGGCGTGCGGGTGATAAAAATAAGTCCCATGCTGGGTCGCCGTGAATTCATAGGAATATGATTGTCCAGGCTCGATCGGCGCTTGGGTAATCTCAGCCGGTCCATCCATCTGGTTCGGCAGGATCATCCCGTGCCAATGGATGGTTGTTTCCTCCGGCAGGTCGTTGGTCACATTGATCCTGATACGGTCACCTTGGCGGATGTGGATACGCGGACCAGGAATCTGGCCGTTATAGGCATAGGCATCGACAGCGACGTTGGGCAGGATCTGCCAGCGGATCGCCGATGGCCTGAGTTCGAACACCTTCACGCCATTCTCCATGCGGAACGGCAGTTCCTGATCGCCCTTGGCCGCAAGGTCATACGTGGCGGTCACGCGTCGCGGATCGGTCGCCGCCATGTCGCGCATGGCATCGGCCGGTGTGTCACGGTCCATGATCATGCCGCGCGGCATGATGACGCCGCCGACATCACGGGCCGACAGCCTGAGGTTCAGCCAGTTCGCCGGCGCCGTCATGCCGATCGCCAGCGCAAACAGCGACACCATACTGAGCGCTGCAATCTGCGGCGTCGTGGCGTCCGTCTCCATCTGGTGACCGCCGCTGCCGTGACCGGTGTGAGATGAATGGCCTCCTTGCTGCGAGTGATGGGCCGGCATCGCGTGCGCTGTATGAGAAGCACCGTGCTCGTGCTGCTGCATACCGACGCCGTGGCCAAAAACCATTTCACCACCGTGCCATCCGGTATAGACAAGCAGCCCCACAACAACGACCGACATCAGCAGCCCCCACGGCAACACGGCATCCGCCGGACCAAGGGAAAGGCGCACAGCCATGCTGACCGCCGCGATGGCGAGCAGGACGAGGTTGCCGGCGAGATGATGGCGAGCATGGTACAGCTTGCGAATTGGCGGACTGCCAAGGAAGTCCGTCAGGCCGGCCACCGCTGCGGCAAGACCACCCACCAATCCCGTCGCGACGAGCCAGACTGAAGCAGTCGCCCAGAACGCATTGCCACTAATCCAGAACGCCAGATCGGAGAGAAGCGCACCGACGAACAGCCCGATCGGCAACGGAACCAGCATCGGATGAATGGGATGGCGGCCGATCGCCGCGACGACGGGAAATTCCGGCTGGCCATGCTGCTGCTCGCCGCTGTCGCCGGCATGATGATGAGAATGACCTTGGTGCGCTTCGGCGGTTGCCTTGGCAGGCGCGGCCTTCTCTTTTCGTCCGGCATGGCGTTCTGCCGGCTTTGCGGAGGCCTCGCTATGCGCGTGCTGCGTTCCCACATCATGTCCTGCGGATTGCTCCTGGCGTTGCGTCATAAGCCCATGCTTCAGCCGGCGGGCGACCAGCCAGACATTGGAAGGATAGGCGAGCGTGAAGCCGGCGATGACGCCGATCGACATCACGCCCCAGAACAGAAGTTCCGTCGGCTCCATCGCGCGCATGTCCCGCCCCATCATCAGGAAACTCATGACCGGCGCCATACCCGCCATCATGAAGTTCATCGAAATGAATTCGGGCAGGAAGCTTTTGCGCACGTTTTCCCAGTAGGTGCCGCCCATCATCGATTTCATGAACAGCGACTGGAAAATGAACAGGCCGAAGGCGAAGCCGGCAAGATATTCGACGATGAGGTCGAGCCACATCGGCAGGCCTAACGTTGCCGTGACGACGGCAGCGAGAATGATGCCGGTCGCATCGCCGGCAACGCAGTGGATGGTCGAGCCCACGCCCTGCTTCCACAGGGGCTTTGTGAAGTCCTCGTGCTCGCCGGGCCGTGGCTCCTTATCGGCAAGTACATAAAGCAGCAATCCAAGTGGACCCATATAGAGGGTGACCAGGATGAAACCCCATTTCATCACCACCGGTTCGGGATTGTTGCGGTATTGGTCGAAGCCGACATAGAGCGTCGAGACAGCGGCAATCGAGAACCAGGCAACAAGAAAATAGTCGATCGGTTGGACGAGCATGACAGGCCGCCTTTGATTTTTCGCAGAGGTTTGTCAGACGGCCCGGCGCACCAAGCCTTAAGGCTCATGAACGCGGCCAGCGCGTTTATGATCCGCGCTGGCCTCCGATGTCTTCAAGCCGCCAACTTTTCGTTGTCGTAGCCGGCAGATTTGATGACGTCCCGGATTGCGGTTTCGTCCGCCTTGGTCTCCACCGCGACCGTCGATGATCCTAGGTCGATCGCCACCTGAGCCGTCGGATCGACGCTTTTTACGGCCTTTTCGATCGTGCTGGCGCAGTGGCCGCAGCTCATATCCGGAACCCTCAATTTCAACATTGCAGCTCTCCTTTTGTTGTTGATGGAGACCTTATGGGGCTTCCCATCGTTGGAAGGTCAAGAGACTTTTTTGGAATTCGGATCGTTAGGAAGCATTGGTTGAATTTTGCCTCTTGACCTTCCAATCGTGGGAACCTTTTTATGATGTGGCAACAGCCCAGAACGGAGTTGCAAACTATGAACGCCATTACCCCGCACACGACAGCCGAACCCGCTCCGGTCACAATTCAGATCGGCATCGAGGGTATGACGTGCGCCTCGTGCGTGCGGCGCGTCGAAAAGGCCATTGCCACCGCGCCGGGGGTCGTCGGGACATCGGTCAATCTCGCGACCGAACGTGCCGAGGTGACTTTTGCCGGCAAGCCGGACCTTGCTCCCGTCATTGCGGCAGTATCGGCCGTAGGCTACGAGACGCGCGCGGACACGATTGAACTCGCCCTCGAAGGAATGACCTGCGCCTCTTGTGTCGCGCGCATCGAAAGGGCGCTAAAGGCGGTGCCGGGCGTGACCGAAGCCAGTGTCAATCTGGCAACCGAGCGTGCCACCGTCCGGATCATCGCGGGCACGATTGAGGCTGCCACGCTTGAAAGAGCGGTGGCGGCAGTCGGCTACCAGGCGCGCCAGATCCTGCCGGAGACGGACAAGGACCGTGAGCGCGACGGACGCGAAGCCGAGATTCGGACGCTGGGTCGCTCGCTTGCGCTGGCCGCGC
The DNA here is from genome assembly GCF_040323315.1 of Mesorhizobium sp. M0047. Taxonomy (NCBI): domain Bacteria; kingdom Pseudomonadati; phylum Pseudomonadota; class Alphaproteobacteria; order Hyphomicrobiales; family Phyllobacteriaceae; genus Mesorhizobium; species Mesorhizobium sp. M0047. The sequence goes on from NZ_JAMYUW010000084.1 coordinate 6,063, forward strand.
TTCTGACGCTGCCTGTCTTCATTCTCGAAATGGGTTCCCATCTCGTGCCCGCGTTCCATCACTGGGTGATGATGACACTTGGCGACTGGAACTGGCGGCTGCAATTCGTCCTGACCACGATTGTTCTATTTGGTCCGGGCTTGCGGTTCTTCCGCAAGGGCGTGCCGGCCCTTCTCAGGGGCGCGCCGGACATGAACGCACTGGTGGCGCTAGGGTCCGGTGCTGCCTGGGCCTACTCGCTCGTTGCGACCTTGATTCCCGGCGTCTTGCCGGCAGGCACTGCCAACGTCTACTACGAAGCCGCAGCCGTGATCGTGACGCTGATCCTCCTCGGACGCTTCCTCGAAGCGCGGGCCAAGGGCAGGACCAGCGAGGCGATCAAGAAACTCGTCGGTTTGCAGCCCAAGACGGCGCACGTCGTCAAGGACGGCGTGACGATAGAAGTGCCTCTCGCCGAGGTACGGGTTGGTGACATAGTTATGGTTCGGCCAGGTGAAAAAATCGCGGTCGACGGCGAGATCATCGAGGGATCATCATTCATCGATGAGTCCATGATGACTGGCGAGCCGCTGCCCTTAGCCAAAGGAATCGGCGCGGAGGTCGTCGGTGGCACCATCAACAAGACCGGCAGTTTTTCCTTTCGCGCTACCAAGGTCGGTTCTGCAACGCTGCTCGCCCAGATCATCCGCATGGTCGAGGCTGCCCAAGGCTCAAAGCTGCCGATCCAGGCGCTGGTCGACAAGATTACGGCCTGGTTCGTGCCGGCCGTCATCGCGGCCGCCTTGCTTACCTTCGGAGCCTGGTTTGTGCTGGGACCTGAGCCGGCGCTGTCCTTTGCACTGGTCAACGCCGTTGCCGTCCTCATCATTGCCTGCCCGTGTGCCATGGGCCTTGCTACGCCGACGTCGATCATGGTCGGTACGGGGCGGGCGGCCGAACTGGGCGTGCTCTTCCGAAAGGGCGAGGCGCTGCAGACGTTGCGTGACGCTACGGTCATTGCTCTCGACAAGACCGGAACGCTCACCGAGGGCCGGCCCGAACTGACCGATTTCGTCGTGGCTGACGGTTTTGTCGAAGCCGACGTGCTCCGGCTCGTTGCCTCAGTCGAGGCACGCTCCGAGCATCCCGTCGCCGAGGCGATCGTGCAAGCGGCCGAACGGCACGGGCTTGTGCTTGCTGATGTCGAGAACTTCGAGGCCATTCCTGGCTTTGGGGTGAGAGCTGGCGTCGAAAGGTGCAAGATCGAGGTCGGTGCCGATCGCCTGATGATCCAGCTCGGCCTGGACATCTCGACCTTTGCTTCAGCCTCGGCGCGCCTTGCCGACGAAGGCAAGACCCCGCTTTATGCCGCCGTCGATGGCAAGCTCGCCGCGATCATCGCCGTAGCCGATCCGATCAAGGCATCGACGCCCGCTGCTATCAAGGCGCTGCATTCGCTTGGGCTTCGGGTCGCCATGGTGACCGGCGACAACCGCCGTACGGCCGAGGCGATCGGGCGGCGTATCGGTATCGATGAAATCGTCGCCGAGGTGCTGCCCGACGGCAAGGTCGAGGCCGTCAGGCGGCTTGGCGAGCATGGCGCTCGGGTTGCCTTCGTAGGTGACGGCATCAACGATGCGCCGGCACTTGCTGCAGCGGATGTCGGTATGGCGATCGGCACCGGTACGGACATCGCCATCGAAAGCGCCGATGTTGTTTTGATGTCGGGCGATCTCCGCGGTGTGGCCAACGCGATCGCGCTCTCCAAAGCAACAATCCGCAACATCGGCCAGAACCTGTTCTGGGCCTTTGCCTACAACATCGCGCTCATCCCGGTCGCCGCTGGTGTGCTCTATCCGCTGAACGGCACGCTCCTGTCACCGATGCTGGCGGCTGGTGCCATGGCGCTGTCTAGCGTGTTCGTTCTAACCAATGCCTTGCGTCTCAGGCGTTTCCGGATCCAATCGACGACAGGACACAAGCCGGTCAATTCTCCGTTCAAGTCGTATGACAGATTTGTGCCGATACGTTTTGCTCTAAGTTCCGGATCTGATGTCGCCGGGACTTTCAACCTGCAGGAATGCAACCATGAACATAGGTGAAGCTGCCGCGGAATCTGGCGTCTCGGCCAAGATGATCCGCTACTATGAGTCGATCGGGCTGATCGCCAACGTCGCCCGCACTGACGCCGGCTATCGGGTCTATTCGGACGACGATATCCATACGCTACGCTTCATTCGCCGGGCACGCGATCTAGGCTTTTCGGTTGACCAAATGACCGACCTGCTCGCTCTCTGGAGCGACCGCTCGCGGGCGAGCTCTGATGTCAAGCGGATCGCTATGGAACATGTTGCCGAGCTCGAACGCAAAATGCGAGAGCTCCGCGACATGTCAAAAACTCTGCGTCATCTGGCGGAGCATTGTCAGGGCGATGGTCGACCGCATTGCCCGATCATCGAACAACTTTCCAGCGGGCACGAGGCGGGGCCGATCAAGCGGGCCAAACGCCGCATTGACCCGGCCGGGCATCGGCAGTCCTTGTAGGACGCGCTCTCTCCGCAAACCTTGGATGAGTGATCGAGGAGAACGACAGATGCATCGACGTGGGTTTCTGGCGGCCGGCCTCGCGACGGTTCTTGCGAGCCGGCGCGCCGCAGCACAGATGAAGATGGACAACATGGATGACATGTCCGGCATGGACATGGGTCACATGGGCCATGACATGGGTGCAGCACCGGCCAACGCGCTCGCGCTCCCGGAAGGCGAGCCGTTGCGCGAGCTTACCCGCCTCACGAACGGATCGATGACTCCCGGTGCTTTCAAGGCACGACTGACGGCCGAACCGGCCAAGTTTCGCTTCGCCGAAGGGCTGGACACGCCGATCCTCGGCTATAATGGCACCAGCCCCGGGCCGCTGATCGAGGCGGTCGAGGGTGACCGGGTCGAGATCACCTTCGCCAACCGAATTCCCGAGGAGACGAGCACCATCCATTGGCATGGCATGCGGGTGCCCGCCGACCAGGACGGCAATCCGATGGACCCCGTCGCAACTGGCGCCGACCGCACCTACAGCTTCGAACTGCCGGAAGGCAGCGCTGGTTCCTACTGGTACCATCCGCATCCGCACGGCAAGACGGCCGAGCAAGTTTATCGCGGCCTCGCCGGTGCGTTCGTGGTCAAGCCGAAGGCCGATCCGATCCCGGCCGCCTATGGCGACACCGTGCTGGTGTTCACCGACCTACGCCTTGCCGCCGATGGCACGATGCCGGACAACACGATGACCGACCTGATGAACGGGCGCGTCGGCGATCATGTGCTTGTCAACGGACAGAAGAATCCCCGGCTAACAGTTCCCTTTGGCACGAAGCGGCGTTTCCGGCTCTACAACGCGACAAACGCGCGGTTCCTTCGACTGGCGTTTGAAGCGTCAATGACAATTATCGGAACAGACGGTGGCCTGTTGGACGCACCGATCGCCGCCGACGAGATCCTTCTCAGTCCCGCCGAACGCCTTGAACTGATCGTGTCATTCGACAAGCCCGGCCCCGCAACGCTGTACACGC
>NZ_JAMYUW010000085.1:0-9399 GCF_040323315.1 Mesorhizobium sp. M0047
GGCAGCAATTGAGGATGCCGCGCGGAGTTTGGCAACGGGTCAACAGAATTTCAGTAAATAGCGAAAGCGGGCTGTCGCGCTCTACTCAGCAAAAACCCAGCGCGAAGCGGGGCGGCTAAACCATCGTGTGCCCCGATAGTGCCTTCGATTGGGCTAGTAACACCCTCGCACAATTGAGGCGCGGCTTGGCTATGGGTATTTATTAGCTGTCGGCCATCTACCCCTCCCAGGCGATGGCGGCACCAAGCTCACCCCCTCCCCACGGCGAGCTTAAAGCCCGCTGCCACCTCCCAGGCAGCGGGTTTTTCCAAGGCCGCAACAAAGCCCGCCGAAGCGGGGTTTCTGTCTGGCGGTGGGCTGGGGTCAGGCGTTCCAGCGCTTTTCCTCGGCCAGCGCCAGGGCCTCAACTTCCTCAGCCGCGGGATGATCGACCGGCAGTTCGATTTCGACCCGCTGGCGCTCGCCACCGATCTCGAGTTCGACGCGGCGCGTGCCGGCGACGCGGCGGCTGGCGGCAACCGTGCCGGCGATACAGCCGCTGCAGCCGTCCAGCAATTCGACATGGTGCGGGCGGAAGTAAAGCGTTGCTTCGCCCGAGGGCTCGTTGGGCGCGGCAAGCCCGATCGGACGGTCGGCGAGCCAGATCTCGCCATTCTCAACCTTGACCGGAAGCGAGCTCGATTCACCGATGAAGCCGTAGACGAAGGGCGAGTTGGGCGCGTCGTAGATGTCGTCGGCAGTGCCGACCTGCTCGATGCGGCCCTGGCTCATCACCACGACGCGGTCGGCAAGCTCCAGCGCCTCTTCCTGGTCGTGGGTGACGAAGACGGTGGTGTGGCCGGTGGCGTCGTGGATCTCACGCAGCCAGCGGCGCAATTCCCGGCGCACCTGCGCGTCAAGCGCACCGAACGGCTCGTTGAGCAGCAGCACCTTGGGTTCGCTGGCCACCGGAGAGCTGCGCCGGATAGCGCTTTTCGAGCCCGAAAGCTGGACGAGGTCGAGCAGCTCGGAGGCGCGGCGGCGGATTTCCTGCGCCGGCGGGCGCGACGACCCGTGCCGGACCTTCAGGCCGAAGCCGATATTGTCGGCCACCGTCATATGCCGGAACAGCGCATAGTGCTGGAAGACGAAACCGACATTGCGCTCCTGGATCGACTTGTGCGAGGCGTCCTCGTCGCCGAAGAAGATATTGCCCCGTGTCGGCCGCTCCAGCCCCGCGATCAGCCTGAGCAGCGTCGTCTTGCCGGAACCGGACGGCCCCAGCAACGCGATCAACTCGCCCGACTTGATGTCGAGCGACACGTCATGAAGCGCCGGAAATCGCTCAAACTCCTTGCGTACGTTGGCAACGCGAACTTCCATGCAAATCCCTCTGTCAGTGCCCGCGCGTCGCGGCGATCTCGGCGCCGTAGCGCATCTCGAGAAGTGTTTTCAAGACCAGCGTGACGAGCGCCAGGCCCGCAAGCAATGAAGCGACGGCAAAGGCGCCGACAGCGTTGTACTCGTTATAGAGGATTTCGACATGCAGCGGCATGGTGTTGGTCAGGCCGCGTATGTGGCCCGACACCACCGACACCGCGCCGAACTCGCCCATGGCACGCGCATTGCACAGGAGCACGCCGTAGAGCAGCCCCCATTTGACCTTGGGCAAGGTCACATACCAGAAGGCCTGCCAGCCATTGGCGCCAAGCGAGAGTGCTGCCTCCTCGTCGCCATTGCCCTGTTCCTGCATCAGCGGGATCAGTTCGCGGGCGACGAAGGGGAAGGTGACGAAGACGGTGGCCAGCACGATCCCGGGCACGGCAAACAGGATGACGATGCCATGTGCTTTCAGCCAGCTGCCGAGCAACCCCTGGGCGCCGAACAGAAGCACATAGACGAGCCCCGAAATAACCGGCGAGACCGAGAAGGGCAGGTCGATCAGGGTGGTCAGGAAGGCCTTGCCCTTGAACTCGAACTTGGCGATCGCCCAAGCTGCGGAGATGCCGAAGACGATGTTGAGCGGCACCGAAATCGCCGCCACCAGCAGGGTCAGCCGGATCGCCGAGCGCGTGTCGGGATTGCCGAGCGCTTCGGTATAGGCATCGATGCCCTTGGCGAAGGCTTCGTTGAAGACGATGATCAGCGGCAAGACCAGGAAAATGCCGAGGAAGGCGAAGGCGACAGCCATCAGCGCTACACGCGCTGGGCGACTTTCCGTGACCGCCGCCGACCGGCTTCCGTGGTGGGCTTCGTAGGATTTGATCTCTGGATCAGGCATAGCGCTTGCGGCTCCATGTCTGCACGAGATTGACGACCAAAAGCATGACAAACGACAGAGCGAGCATGATCGCCGCGATCGCAGTTGCCGCGGGGTAATTGTATTCCTCGAGGCGGATGACGATCAGAAGCGGCGCGATCTCGGATTTGTAGGGTAAATTGCCGGCGATGAAGATAACCGAGCCATATTCACCGACGCCGCGCGCGAAGGCGAGCGCGAAGCCGGTGACGATGGCCGGCGCCAGGCCTGGAAACAGGACGCGGGTGATGATCTGCAGGCGATTGGCGCCAAGCGTGGCGGCGGCTTCCTCCACCTCCCTGTCGATCTCCTCCATGATCGGCTGCACGGTGCGCACGACGAAGGGCAAGCCGATGAAGACCAGCGCGATGACGATGCCGAGCGGCGTATAGGCGACCTTGATGCCGAGCGGCATCAGCAATTTGCCGATCCAGCCGTTCGGCGCGTACAGAGTAGTCAGCGCGATGCCGGCCACAGCCGTAGGTAAGGCGAAGGGCAGATCGACCATGGCATCGACGATGCGGCGGCCGGGGAAGCGATAGCGCACCAGCACCCAGGCGACCAGCGTGCCGAACACGACATTGACGGCCGCCGCGAGGAAGGCGGTGCCGAAGCTGATCCTCAGCGCATTGATTGTGCGGCGATCGGTGGCGATCGCCCAAAATTCAGGCCAGCCAAGCGCGGCCGAGCGCCAGAGCAGCCCGGAAAGCGGGATGAGGATGATGAGGGTGAGGTAGGCAAGCGAGAAGCCGAGCGTCAATCCGAAACCCGGAATGACGCTCGGCTGCTTGAATCGCCACCCCGCCTGCGCGGGTGCTGTGGTCATATCGTCCTGAATATCGACTTACTGAGGCTTGTAGATCTGGTCGAATATACCACCATCGCCGAAATGGTAAGGCTGCGCCTTCGTCCAGCCGCCAATAAACCCGAAACCGCGTTCTCCATCCCGCGGGTTCTTTCCCCGGAGGCTTCCGGACGCCGGCCCCGGCAGTGTGGTGAGCGTCGCGATGGGCCGGCATCCGAAACCCTTATATGGGGATGGTCAACCACAAACGGCGTCACGTCGACATTGTCATGTACCTCCGGGCATCCGCAGATCCATTCGATGGGTCCGTTTGCGTGACGCGGTTCGCGAACGAACCCAGTCCACCTTATATTCGGTCAGGGCGCATGCACCTGTTCCATGATCCCGCTTGCGGCGTGATCGGCCTGGAGATTGTTATGATCGATTGGCGTCTACGCTGATGGTTTCGTCAGGAGAGCTCCTTCTATAACGACTCCGGCGTTCACGTATTTCCACAGCGCAACAAGCAGTTTCCGAGCGAGGGCGATGATCGCCGTCTTCTTGTACCGGCCACCATTCTGGATGACTCGCGCCCTGAACCACTGGCTGAGTGCGGAATTGGGTTGATGGCGCACCCAGAGCCACGCAACCTGGACAAGCGTCGACCGGAGCCTAGGATTGCCGGACTTCGAGACTCCCTGCTCGCAATTAATCTGCCCACTTTGCCAGGGCGTTGGCACCAAACCAGCGTAGGCTCAAACTTGCGCGACAATCCCTCAGACCACAGGACGGCCGCGAACTCCGGACCTATTCCCTTGAGACTGAGCAGCAGGGCCGGTGTTGGCTGATCTGCCGCGACGAGCAAGGCGTCGCGTGCCTCTTCAACATCCTTGATCTGCTGGATCAGCAACTCGATGCGATCAAGCTCGCGGCTGATCTGCGCCATGAGCGCTGGCGGCAGTGGACGCCCATCTCCGGTAATGAGCGCGTCGAGGCATTTGCGTCAACGCCTTTCAACGGTTCGTATCCGGACACACCTTGGCTGAACAAAAGGCCCTTTATCCTGTTGACGTGCCTGATCCGCTCGTTCGTCAGCGCCTTCCGCTCCCGCACCAACCGGCGACGGTCTTCCTCCTCCGGCGTTGGCACTCGCAACATCGCGCAAACCCGAGGCTCGCCGCGGTTGTAGCCAACAACGCTCGAACCAGTGCTTCCCCATCAATCCTGTCGGTCTTGGCCCGCCGGCGGCGACGCGATGTGGCAATGGATGCCGGGTCCACGACACACTCTCGATGCCTTCGCGTTCGAGGACCCGATGTATCCAGAATCCATCCAGACCAGCTTCCTGGACTGATATGACCCGGAAACGCTGCGCTGTCCGCACTTCCGCCTTTCGTTGCAGCTCTGCGAAGTGATCGAGCAAACCCGGAATGTCGCCCCCCGGCACGAGGTGTCTCGACATTCTCTCGCCCCCACCTGGCGAAAGCGAAGTCACGAGCCATTTTGACCCGAGACAGTTCTAACGAGACAAATATTGCGGCAACATCGACGCGGATAGCGGCCGGGGCTTTGGGGTGTTGGCTTGCATGCTGACCTCCAGGTGATGTTTGGCGACTTCACTCTGGCAGAGCGCTGGTCGCCTTCCAGCCCCATAGGATCTTCACAGGAGCGGACATTGGAGGTTCCGTGACCGGCTGGTAATATGCGTCAGAAAGACAGAGGTTGGCTGATAAAGTGGTGGAGGCGAATGTTCGGGCATCATGGGAGGAATGAACGATAGCCGACCATCGCCGGCACGCTTAGACATCATCGGAACCCCGCGCGACGAATTTGATTCAATATCGGGGAACCAGTTCCGTTCCATTAGCTGTGGCTAAAAATCCGGGAACTTCGGTCCTGTATCGCTGTTCTATTCGCAAGGAGGAACAAACATGGCCGACGACAAGAGCAAGCGCGATTCCCGCGACCGCGACCGCGTGTCTGGGGATGAGGAATATGAGGTAGGCTATTTAGCCAGCAAGTTCGGGCTGTCGATACCGGAGGTACGCGAACTCATCGCGAAGCACGGCAATGACCGCGAGACGCTGGAGCGCGAAGCCAAGGCGCTCGGCAACCGGTGACAAAGCTCTCGGATCTGCGCCCGTCAGCGCATCCCCGCGGGCTGCTGTCCTATGCCGCGGCGCTTAGGCGTGATCTCCTCGATCTGCGCCTCAACTTCGTCTGAACCATCGCCTGTTCAACGGATTCTGCTTCTGCCCTGTCCTTCGTGGTCAGGACCCCACGCCAGAAGGAGTTTTCGAACACGCTGCCGATGTAGGTTGTCACAGGCTGGTTGGTCATCTTCATCCCCCTGGTCGATCTAAAGCCCGCCCCTCTGTGGGAGAGCGCGGGCCGATCGGAGGACGCCCAATCTTCTTCCACAGGCGATTGAGGGAACCACCTGCCGCAAGCGTCAACTATTGGAAATCACTGATATTCCGTCGAGCCGGTGTAGATTGTCGAGAACTGTCCCGTTCACGGTACATTGCAACTGTCTGCGGTCGATTTCTTCCGTGGATGTAGCCGCACACTCCAAGGCATCCTATAACCCCGCTGTCGAACCGGCAGCGGGCTACCGCACAGGCGCTGTAGGTAGCCGCGCCGGCCCGCTTGATGCCCCCTTGGCGCTGCCCTGCATGGTCCTGGACGCGCTTATGTACTCCGCGCAACCAAGTAGGCGATCCCATACGCCATGAGGAGCAAAAGAACGAGAATCACATATTCGAGAACTGTGCGTGAGGGATAAATTTTCAAGGCATCCGACCTCACCCGACGACACTGCAGCGTAGCAATCTATCGATCGCGAATTCCTTACGCCACAAAAAACTCCCCAGCGCCATAGGGAGTTGCGCCAGCTTTCGATGATGCGATCAGGTTAGCCCACCGCGCTGAACCCGCTTGGCGGCGTCTAGCTGACGGCGCTAACGCGTGACGAGAGGTGGGCGGATGGCGCTACAGGTGCTGTAGCCGTTACCCTTACGGCTGGGTAGCGTTGGCTACTTCTGCATAATCCGGTCGAGCAATTCGGGCTCGACCATCGCTTGGCCGGCAAAGTCGCGGACCATTTTCGCGGCGTAGTCCCGCCATTGGTCCTCGGGGATGTTATCTTCGATGACGGATTTTGTGAAAACGCTGCGCAGGATATCGCTGTCGCACGCGGTTACCACCGGGCTAGCCAGTTGTTCCATGATGCAACCTCCCATCGAGGGCGGGAGCACAGATGACTCTCTACCACCGGACGCCCTTACAGGTGAACTGCAGGGAGGTTTTGAATGTCCCATAGCATTCCCCGCGCAGGAACTGCAGCCCCACGGCACGCTCAGGCTCGGCGGCATGATCTGAATTTGCAGAAGACGCTGGACAGAACTAGCGCCCCTCACACCGCCGGTTAGACGGTTCGGCTATGGATTAATCCGGATTGGTAACTGGATTATGGTTCTCGATCTCGTATCCTAGTCAATCTTGTGCGGAAGAGGGAGTCTTGAAAGTGGCTAAGCCGTCTCACCCCATGTGCAGTGGGAGTGGCGTGAGACTCATCATGACGGACTCCGGCATTGACTCCGGCATCAAAGGCGACTGGCTGAACATCGACGATTTGACGCTGCCAATCGGAAGCGTGAGCGGCAACGAGAAGACTGGCGATATCTCCGATCTGAGCGACGAACCTGCTGCGGAAACCGGCAAGGGGATTCACAGTCACGGATTGGATCGCGCCGCGAACAGCCTCGATCTCATTTCCGCGGATGGCATCACTCCGACATCGGGGAGCGATGTCGGATTGAACCTCAGCGGACTGGCCGAGGCGGCAGCCGGAGTTGGCATTCATCTGGACAGCAGCTTTCTCGATTTGTGGCAGGACGCGACAACGGGCCATGCCGACAGCCAAGTCACCTATGCCGCCACAACCCCTGAGGCAGTTGCTGACCTCGGCACGGTCTCGACGGGCGCCGCGGCCATCTCCAGCAGTCTCCTCGCCACCGCCTCGAATGCAATCGACCCGATCTTCGAGACAAGGGTGGCGGCCGCCGGCGACGATGTCGAGGAAAAGGGTTCGGGTTCGATCTCGAGCAACATAAACGACCTGGAACTGGGCTATGACGGCAGCACTCGACAGACGGTAGGCATCCGCTTCACCGGGATCGACATCCCGCAAGGCGCCATCATCACCGGCGCCTATATCCAGTTCCAGGCCAATGAGGTGAAGACCGGCGCGACCTCGCTGCTGATCAAGGGCGAAGATACCGACGACGCGAGCGCCTTCACCAGCGTCAGCTTCAACGTGTCCTCCCGCGCGACGACGGACGCGTCCGCAGCCTGGACGCCGGACCCGTGGACCACGGTAGGCGAGCAAGGGCCGACCGAGCGCTCGCCGGACCTGTCGGCGATCGTGCAGGAGATCATCAACCGCTCGGGCTGGGCTGCGCTCAACGACATGGCATTTTTGGTCACCGGCACCGGCACGCGCACAGCCGATTCCTACGAATACTCGCCGGCCAGCGCTCCGCTGCTGCACATCGAATATCTGCTGCCTGGATCAGGCAGTCCGGTGACCTTCAACACCCCGGCCGACGCCAACGCCGCCACCAACCAGATCGCCGAGCTTGCCGCGGCAGGTGCATCCACCGGGATCACCGCCTCGGCCACGGATCCCGATGCCGGCTCGACCGTCACCTACAGCATCAATGACTCGCGCTTCGCCATCAATGCCAGCAGCGGCGTCATCACGCGCTCGACCACCGGCACGCTCGACTTCGAGACCCAGCCGTCGATCAATCTGACAGTGACGGCAACCTCGTCCGACGGAAGCACCGCCAACCGGGCGTTCAGCCTCGCCGTCCTCGATAGCCCTGAGCCGGTCGCCTTCAACACCCCGCCGGATACCGACACCGCCGCCAACCAGATTGCCCAGAACGCCGCCGCCGGCACGGCGGTCGGGATCACCGCCTCGGCCACGGATCCCGATGCCGGCTCGACGGTCGCCTACAGCATCAACGACACGCGCTTCGTCATCAATGCCAGCACCGGTGTCATCACACGCTCAAGCACCGGCACGCTCAACGCCCAGTCCGAGCCGTCGGTCGCCCTCACCGTCACGGCCAGGTCGTCCGACGGCAGCATCGATACGCACGCCTTCGCCGTCAGCATCACCGACGCTAACCAGCTGCCGACATCAGTGACCTTGGCGCATACCATCCTGACGTCGCTGTGGTCGCCACCGAGCCCCGATCCCACGGATCTCGTCTATATTTCTCATCTCGACACGCTGCTGGTTGCCGATAGTGAAGTTGACGAAATGTCCATCTTTACCGGCAAGAATCTCTACCAAATGAATCTGAGCGGCACCCTGGCGGGCACGCTCACGACGATCAATTTTTCCGATGAGCCGTCGGGGATCGCCTACAATCCCACCAACCACCATCTCTTCTTCACGGACGATACTGGCACGAAGAGCGTATACGAACTCAACCCCGGACGGGACGGACTTTACAACACGTCCGACGACGTTGTGACCTCATTCAAGACGGCCGCATTCGGCAGCAAGGACCCGGAGGGGATTGCCTATGATACAAAACGTGGAGTCCTATATGTCGCCGACGGCACGACCCAGACGATTTACACCATCGCTGCGGGTCCAAATGGGAAATTCGATGGTCTCCCGAGCACGGGCGGCGATGACATAGTTACTAGTTTTTCTGCGCGTGCGCTGGGGACCCCTAGCGACGAAAGCATCGCGTACGATCCAGTCCACGACCTCCTTTATATCATTGCGTCGAAAAACTCGGTGGCAATGGTAACGCCTACCGGGCAATTGTTGGGCACGCTCGATATCTCCGCGGCCCATGCGCACAAACCGTCGGGAATGGCGCTGGCGCCAAGCAGCGACGATCCAAGCCATAGTATGAGCCTGTACATCACTGATCGCGGCGTGGACAATGACACCAATCCGACCGAGAACGATGGCAAGATCTATGAATTCCATCTTAATGATTGGCTGCTCGCCTGATCCGCCAAGCCATCGGCGCGACTGGTAAGCTGCTGTATCTTCGATTTTCCGGTTCGCAGAATTCGCTCGACTACCTGATCGCCAAGAAGGCAATCTTGCAGGAATGGAGAAAGTCTGCGGTGACAAGCATGGTGACCTCTGCACGAAAATGGTCGCCGGGGACCGAGCCAAAGTCCGGGTCTGCTCGTGCGCCCAGGCCTGAACGAGAGGCAACGCGCCTGTCCCGTCGGCGTCCTGCTTGGAGCCGCGCACGGTCTTGCCGTCGATGGCGACGACGCCGCCGATGCGCCCGGC
>NZ_JAMYUW010000086.1:0-7823 GCF_040323315.1 Mesorhizobium sp. M0047
TGGGCTGAAATCCAGCCAGACGGCTCTATCAACGGACAAATCTGCTTCCAACGCGGCGACGAAGCAGACTTCATCGCCCGCAAATTAGAGCGTTTGAAGCCGTGACAGGGGCTCAGACCTGCCACGGCAGCCAAATCCTCAATCAGGTCCTGCTCCAGATGGGCTTCGACATACTCCAGCAACCGCCGAAGAACGACTGGCGCTAGGCCGCCGCGGATGAAGAGCGCTCTCGGTGGACGTTCGCTGCAGCGGACCGTGATATAGGTGGTCGGCATTTCGCCGGCGTGAGTTATGGCAATGCGGTCGGCCGGCTCCTCCCACGACAGCGGCAGCACCGTGGAGCGGATTACGTTTTCGAGCGACGGATCGCGCTGGAGGCCTTCTCGCGCAGGCTTATCAGGCTGGGGTCGGCATCGAGCGTCTCCACCACTCGCGACTCAAACACCGATGTCGGGATGTAGAAGTGGAGCAGCCGGCCTTTCCCGGCAGCCTCCCATGCGGTCGGTGCGCCCGCCGGCACAACCCAGAGGCTGCTTTCGCCATGGATTGGGCGATAGCTGCACTATGCGTCAGTCTCGCGGTGGGCGTCGCAGAATGAGGAAGGACAATCGGTCACGAACTTGATGTCGATGCAGTAGGACGGTCCGGACCAGCGGCCGCTCGGAAACTACACCGCCAATAATACAGCGCGACTTGAAGCTGCCTACCAACCCTCAACTGAGGAATGCGCATGTTGAGCCATCCCCATCGCGCTGCTGCGCGCACGACCACGCTTGGCCGCCAGCCCGGTTCGATCTCGGACGAGACAGAGCTGCAGGCGGTCGATCAGCCAATTGCCACGCCGGAGCTTCTTTCCGCCGTCCCGCTGATGGCGCTTTCGGCCGCTTTGTGGGCCTTAAAGACCTTCGCCGCTGTGCACGAGTTGGACATCTTCAGCCGCCTTACGGCGGGCGCTGGCATCACGGTTGACGGACTGGCGGAAGCGCTCCGCGCCCGGCCGAGATGCTGTAGACCGGCTGCGCTGCACTCGGGCTCCTGGAGAAAAAGGACGGCCGTTATCGCAACACAGCTATAAGGGAAGCTGATCTCGTGAAGGGCGAGCCGTATTACTTCGGTGGCTCCGTGGAGATGGCCGACAAGCGGCTCTACGCGGGCTCGGGAAGGCTTACAGAGGCGCTGCGCTCGAGCCGGCCAACCACATGGGACCCGGCAGCGTGGTAACTCTCCTCGGTCCGGTCCGAATGGACAACCCTCTGAAAGCTCGCACCTAGTCCTCGCTTGATAGCCCATTGCGCGCTGCATAGAGCTCGGCGATGAAATCGGTTGTCAGTGTCGAGTTGATGCCCTCTGGCGGGCGCAAAATCAGTGCTCGGAAATGCACGGCTGGCTCGAATGGCTTGGCGACGATGCTGTCGATCATGCGGTCGGCAATGACGGAAGGATTGACCAGACCGATACCCATGCCTTTAGCGGCAAGGATGGCGATGGTCAGACCGTAAGGTGTTTCAATCAAGATGCGTGGCCGTACGCGGTGTTCGGCAAAGATCTTGTCCATGGCGAGCCGCACCGTGTCTTCCGGCGACAGTGCCAGGAACGCCTCATCATCAAGGTCCGCAGGCGTGACAACGGGCTTGCGAGCCAACCGGTGGTTCTTCGGCATCACGCAGACAGCTCGCGGGGTGGTGAAGATGCTATACAGCACGCCTGTCGTATCGATCTCGTCGGCAGCGAGACCGATGTCGAAACTGCCAGATGCCACCAGGTCGCGCACGACGTTGGACGTGCGCACCTGATAGCTGATGCGAACCTGTGGATGTTTGCTCGAGAAAGCCACGATGGCACGCGGCACCAGACCGTGGCCGAGTGCCGAGAGGCTGGCAACGCGTATCGTCCCCGTCCCGACTTCCTTGATCTGGGCCGCGCGCAGCCTGAGCCGATCCAGCCCCACCAGATTGGCCTTTACCTCGGTGTAGAAAAGTTCTCCTTCCCGCGTCGGCACCAGCCTGCCGCGGATACGGTCGAACAGATTGAATCCGAGCTCCGATTCCAGCTTCGTCAGAGAGCGACTTATCGCGGGCTGCGAAGTATCCAGCAGCGCCGCCGCTGCGCCGGCGCCACCCGTGATCATGATTGCGTTGAACACATCGATGTCGCGCGGGTTCATTGGCATTCCATATCAAAAGTGGATTACCTTTATCGCCACAGTCATAGATGGCAATGGGCGAGCCAGTTAAAGTCCGCCCATGACCCGACACGACGACACTTCACATATCCATCCTCCCAGGCGCTCGGAGGAGCCATTCAGGTCGTTGGCGATGCCAGTTGAACGCGCCTCCACGGTCGTCTTCGACGATTTGGACTCCTTCGAGCGCCGCGTCGAGCGACTGTACGATGGCTTCAGTTACGGACTTTACGGGACTCCGACCAGCCGCCAGTTGGAAGACCATATCGCTGCGCTGGAAGGTGGATCTCGGGCGCTCGTCGTCCCTTCCGGAATGGCGGCCATAACGCTGACGACCATGACCGTCTGCCATGGTGGCGATCGGGTTCTGATCCCGGAGACGTTCTATGGGCCGGCACGCGAAATGGCCGCCCGCCTTCTCGCTCCCCTTGGCATCGATACGGTGACCTACGACCCCAAGCTCGATGGAAGCATTTCGGCGTTGATAGATGGCAGGACGCAGCTGGTCTGGGCGGAATCGCCGGGTTCCGCGACCTTCGAGATACAGGACGTGCCGGCAATCACGGCTGCGGCCCACGAGGCTGGCGCGCTTGTCGCGGTCGACAACACCTGGGCCTCACACTTGCTGTTCAAACCACTCAAGCATGGTGTCGACATCTCGATGCAGGCACTTTCCAAACATGCCGGCGGCCACGGCGACCTGCTGATGGGCTCGGTGGCGGTGAACGACGAGAGCTTGTTCCGACGGTTAAAGGATACCGCGCGTTTTCTCGGTTACGGCGTTTCGCCGGAGGATTGCGCATTGTGCGAGCGCGGCCTGATGACCATGCCGGTGCGAATGCGCCAAGCCGACAGCACCGCGCAGAACATCATATCGTGGCTATCGGAGCGCCCCGAGGTTGCGCAGATCCTGCATCCGAGTGAGCCCGACCATCCCGGCCACTTGACCTGGAAGCGTGACTTCGCCGGATCGGCAGGTGTCTTCTCGTTTGTGTTGCAGCCGGAACTAGCGCCCCACCAATCCGGGGCTCTGCGTCGCATGCGACTGTTCAGGCTAGGTGCAAGCTGGGGCGGGGTGCACTCGCTGATCTCCGTCAGTGATCCTCGAAAGGGCCGCAGTGGCCTCGACTGGCTGAAGCCTGGCCCAGTTTGGCGGCTCTCTATCGGCCTGGAGGCCGTCGGCGACCTTCTCGCCGATCTGTCACAGGCCTTCGAGCACTTTGCGGAAACGCGACGAACCACAGTTGGCGACGCCAAGGCTGCAGAATGACAACAACTTCAACGAAAGGGGAATGGATATGAAATGCGAAGGGCATAAATGGCTTGCCGCCTTAGCGATCGGGCTGGTCGGCCTGGCTTCAAGCGCGGGAGATGCGGCCGCGCAAAGCGTCGTCGAAAAGATAAAGGCACGCGGCTACGTCAGTTGCGGCGCGAGCCAGGGAGTGCCCGGCCTCTCTCGCCCCGACGAAAAGGGGTATTATCGCGGCTTCGATTCCGACATTTGTCGTACATTCGCGGTCGCCATTCTTGGGGACAAGGATAAGATCCGATACGTGCCGCTCAATGCTGCTCAGCGACTTCCTGCGCTACAGACTGGAGAAATCGATATTCTGTCGCGCACGTCCACGATCACCTACACGCGTGATGCCGTGGTCCGTTTCGTCTGGATCAACCTCTATGACACGGATGGCATCCTCGTCCGCAAAGCGGACAAAATCACCGAGCCGAAGCTGCTCGACGGAAAGACAGTCTGCCTTCAAGGCGGCGGCAGCTTGACCGAGAAGGCGATCGAGGAAACCGAGGAGGAGTTCGGGATCTCGATGAAGAAGGTCTACTACGACTCGACCCTCCAGGCCCGCGATGCCTTCTTCGGCGGCCGCTGCGATTCCTACGTCACTGATGGAACCGCGGCAGCAGGGCAGCGTGCCTCGGTCGCAAAGAATCCTAACGATTACGACATCATCAAAGTCGGAAAGGCTGCCGAGCCCAATGGCGTGGCGATCGCGCGCGGCGATGAACAGCTCTTCGACATCGTTCGCTGGACGATAAACGCCCTGTTCTGGGCAGAGGCCAACAACATCACGTCGGAAAATATCGACGAAAAGCTCGCTGGGGGCAATTCGGAGGTCCAGCGAGTGCTGGGCAAGGAAGCCGGCTTCGGCAAGCCCCTCGGGCTGGATGACAATTGGGTCTACAACGTCATCAAGCAGACCGGCAATTACGCCCAGATTTGGGATCGCAATCTTGGCAAGGATAGCCCGCTCAAGGTCGAACGCGGCTTGAACGCCCTGTGGAAAGATGGCGGCTTGAACTACCCTTTCCCGTGGGATTGAGGCGCGTCCGAGGGGAGCGCCTAGCGCGCTCCTCGCTTCCGATAGCGATGTGGATCCGAGGTCAGCATGTTGAGTGACGCCAAAATCAGATCAATCGTCATTCAGGCCGCCTTGGGGACTGCTGTCCTGGCGTTCGCCGCGCTACTCGTCAGCACCACCTTCGCCAACCTTGAGGCGCGCGGTATCCCGATAGGCTTTGACTTCTTGTCCATGCCGTCCAGGATCGTCATCTCCGAGGCAATCCTCACATACAAGTCGCGGGATCCGTACTACTGGGCCATTGTAGTCGGGCTGACCAACACAGTCTTCATTTCCACGCTGGTCATCGTCTTCTCGTCCATTCTCGGACTGATCGTGGGTATCACGCGGCTGAGCAGCAACCCACTGGCTGCGGGCACATGTCGCGTGTGGGTGGAACTGGCGCGCAATTCGCCCCCTATCGTCCTTCTGATCTTCCTGTATTCGCTGTGGTGGAAAATGTTGCCGCCAGTCGGCGAGGCGCTCAACCCGCTGCCTGGCGTCTATGCTTCCATGCGCGGTTTCGTGGTCCCATCCGTTGGCATCGACGTAGGCATGACCGGTCTCCTCATGATTTTGTGCGCCATCGCGCTCGCTATCGCAGGCTGGATCGCAGTACGCAAAGGTTGGCCTCCGAACGCTGTCGTGCCCGGTGTGCTGGCAGTTAGCGCCGCAGGAGTTTGGCTCGCTGACGCGCGGTTCACCATCGACTGGCCGGTCTTCACCGGCTCGAACTTTGAGGGTGGTAAAGAACTGACCCCGGAGCTCAGCACGATCCTCATCGGATTGACCCTCTACACAACGGGTTTCGTAGCAGAAATCGTGCGTGGCGGTGTCCTGTCGATCGGCCCCGGCCAGTGGGACGCTGGCCATTCGCTTGGCCTTCCGCGCGGCAAGATATTGCGCCTGATCGTCATTCCCCAGATGCTGCGGGTAATCGTGCCACCGCTCAACAGCCAGTACATCAACGTCGTCAAGAACTCGACCTTGGCAATTGCGGTTGGCTACCCGGATTTCCTTGCAGTCATGAATACAACCATCAGCAAATCCAGCCACTCCATTGAAGGCGTCTTCATCATTCTCGGCGTCTATCTCGCCCTCAATCTCACCATGTCGGGCGCAGCCAACTGGTACAACCGCCGCATCGCCATCGTGGAGCGATAATCATGAAGGCCGTTTCTCTCCCGTTACCTGTCGAGCCCCTGGAACGACGTATTCGCTTCCCAGTCCTGCAGCGTACTGCCGGGCTCCTATTCGGTACGCCTCTCAACGCAGCATTGACGCTGGTGTTTGGCGCTCTGCTGATGGTCACCGTCCCGCCAGTGCTGCACTGGCTCGTCATAGACGCAGTGCTGTTCGAGCCCGACCCGAACGCCTGTCGTGCGGCGGCTGGAGCCTGCTGGAGTTTCGTATACGCCAAGTCCGGCCAGCTCCTGTTCGGCATCTATCCGATTGATGACCGCTGGCGTCCCGCCATTGTGTGCATACTCATCCTGGCGCTGCTGGGCTGGTCTGTTCGCCCGACTAGCTGGAGACCCCGATTACTCGCGCTCTGGTTGGCAGCATTCGCGTTGATCGTCTGGTTGATGGGTGGTGGCCTTGGCCTGGTCGAAGTCCCCACGTCCTTGTGGGGCGGACTTCCTGTAACGTTGATACTGACCGTCGTTGCCATCGGTGTCGCCTTTCCGGTCGGCATTCTGCTTGCGCTGGCCCGACGCTCTTCCATGACTGCGGTGCGGATCGGCGCGGTGGTACTGATTGAATCAGTGCGCGGCCTTCCCCTCTTGTCGATCCTGTTCGTGGCATCGATCATGATGCCGCTCTTCCTGCCGGAATCGCTGCTGCCCGACAAATTCGTGCGCGCGCTGGTTGCTCTGACCATTTTTGCGGCGGCCTATCTGGCCGAGGTCATCCGCGGCGGGCTTCAGGCTATCCCCAATGGGCAATACGAGGCCGCCGCCGCGCTCGGCCTTCCCTTCTGGCGCACCCAGTACCTCGTTATCCTGCCACAGGCCATCCGCGTGGCCATCCCTGCATTAGCCAACACAATCATCGTCATGATCAAGAACACCAGTCTTGTCCTCGTCGTGGGCCTATTCGACTTGATCAGTTCCGGCAAGGCAGCGCTTGCGGATCCCGAATGGCCATCGCCGGCGGCCGAGACCTTCCTATTCATCGGCGCGATCTTCTTTGCGCTCTCCTTCTCCTTCGCCCGTTTCGCCGACTTCCTCGAACGGCGCGGTCCGACATCGCACTAGGAACAAGAACATGTTGTCTTCCACTCCTCGCACGCGACATGCTGAACCTGGATCTTCTACTGCCGAGATGGCTGCCGTCGAGATGGTTGGCGTCAACAAGTGGTACGGGACCTTCCATGTCTTGAAGAACATCAATCTCACCGTTCGTCGCGGCGAAAAGCTGGTGATCTGTGGACCGTCTGGCTCTGGCAAATCGACGATGATCCGTTGCGTCAACCGGTTGGAGGAGCATCAGAAAGGTCATATCGTCGTAGACGGCACTGAGCTAACGAACGATCTGAAGAAAATCGAGGAAATCCGCCGCGACATCGGCATGGTGTTCCAGCATTTCAACCTCTTTCCGCATCTGACCGTGTTGGAAAATTTGACGCTGGCGCCAATCTGGGTGCGTAGACTGCGGCGCAAGGAGGCTGAAGAGACAGCCATCCACTATCTCAAGCGCGTAGGGATTCTGGATCAGGCGCACAAATATCCGGGTCAGCTCTCTGGCGGCCAGCAGCAGCGCGTAGCCATTGCTCGCTCACTCTGCATGAACCCGAAAATTATGCTGTTCGACGAACCGACCTCGGCACTTGATCCCGAAATGGTCAAGGAGGTGCTAGATACAATGGCGTCGTTGGCTGATGATGGCATGACAATGCTGTGCGTCACCCACGAGATGGGATTCGCCCGCCAGGTTGCGGACCGCGTTGTGTTCATGGACCAGGGCAAGATTGTCGAGACGAACACTCCGGTCGAGTTCTTCACAAGCCCGCTTCATGAACGCAGCAAGCTGTTTCTCAGCCAGATTCTGAATTAAGCAGTTGAACGCGTCTGCTTTGACTAGTTCACAACTACTCTGTCTCAATTTTGCTCGCATATACGCCTCTCTCCTGGGCGTCGAAGACCACTATCTGGGCGACTTCCCGTGGAATGAAGGCAGCTCACGGCGAGCGAGCAGCTTGTCTATCCGCCTTCCGTCCATATCGAGAATCTCGAAGCGCCAGCCCTCGTAGTCGAAGTGCTCACCAGCTTCCGGAAGATGCCCAAGCC
>NZ_JAMYUW010000087.1:0-7256 GCF_040323315.1 Mesorhizobium sp. M0047
CCGTGATGGCGGATGCGATGGAATCCGTCTGGAAGAGCGTGCAGCAGGAAGCGCCGGATGAACTCGTCGGCGCTTAAAGCGCGTGACGATGCCTTTCGACGTCTCGGAGAGTGTAATGGATCTCGCGCCATTGCTGCGGGTTACACTTCGTGCGGATGTTGAGTTGAACTTCAAGATCAACGAGTGGCAAACGGTGATCGAGGGCAGCCCGACCGAGATACAGCAGATCCTTATGAATCTATGCAAGAACGCGTCGGAGGCTCTCTTGAATGAGGGCCGTGTCGAGATTAGCGTTTCTCGCGCTCACGTCTGTCAAACGAAGCCCGTGGCTAAGGGCACCTTGAAACCGGGAGATTACGTTCTCCTCTCCATCAGCGACGATGGCCAAGGAATCGCAAGTTCGGTGCTTCCGCATATCTTTGAGCCCTTTTTTACCACGCGCTCTCGCGTCGGCGGGACCGGACTGGGTCTTGCTGCAGTGGACCGCCATGTGAGCGCGCTCGCAGGATGCCTTGACGTCACCTCGGCTGTTGGCCGAGGTACACGCTTCGATCTCTACTTACCGGCCTGCGCTGAGGAGCAGGTCAGAGCTGATAGCGCTTTCGGCCCATGCGATGGATCACTTGGCAACGGAGAAATCATTGCAGTCGTTGACCCCGATCCAGCAGCGTTGGAGATCTACAAGGATAAGATCGCCGCGCTGGGATATAAGCCGGTCGGCTTCGCGACCTTCGAGAGTCTTTGCGACTGGATTGAGAGCGGGAAGGCAGCCGACCTCCTAATTTTGGATAAAGCGACTTTCCTCGGGCCAGGACAGCCCGAAGCCGTACGTACCACCCTGATGACGGTGCCCATCATCGTCGTTGGTGGAAGCGACCCCATGCCGATCACATCTGGTAATCAGACCTTCGTCCTTTGGCTAGCCAAACCGGTCTCGTCCAGGACGATGGAGCATGCAATTCGTAGGATGATAATGGCATGATGCCGCCGACGCGCTCAGGATACCGAGCTACCGAGGCAGTCGGAGGCGGAGCCGGCTGGGATCCAGCAATACAAGAGCGTCGGACGATCTCTGCGCACCCGGCTCATGGCGAGTTCCCCCGAAAACTGTCGTCGGCTTCCGCCCAAGGAAGGGCTCCCCGACCACGGCAAACCTGCCGCCGTGCTCGTGACCGTCAAGGACAAGTCGCCGCGCGATGGGGTCTGCGGGCCTCCATCCTTGACAAGTCACTGCGCGCTGGCGGCGACAGGCGACGGGTAATATAAGGTCGGGACGAGGAGATGGTCGCCAATCGGTCACGCAAGATGGTTGACGAAATGACTCGAGAGCAAAGCTCGACAATCATCGCCCCATTCACGCCAGACTTCTCCTGTGCGTTCATCATCGGCTACGGCTCCTCGCTGCCCCGACAAGGCTATCGCCGCCCCTTTGAAACTGCCGAGTATCTGACCAAATTTCCAGTAGAACCGATTTCACGGCCGCGGTGGTGCGGTCGTCGTAGTCGGCGGCCCGATTGCGGATCGGGCGGTACTACTGGAGCCATTGCAATTCCTGCCGCAAATGGTCAGCGGCCTCCTGTCCCCTCTCCCCGGATATCACCAAATCAAGGTAAGTTTGAACAGGACTTGTGCAAACGACGCCGGGCGCCGGCTCGATTGTATCAAGCAGTGGCCCTTCATCCTTCAGGATCGAGATCACAACGTTTTCACCCTTCGCCGCCGACGACAGCTTGAGGGCATGTCGCCGAGCGATCCCGCCGGACCTCGCGATTGGAGTGTATCGTTCATCATCTTGGGCTGGCGCTCGGCGGCCGGCCGGCGGCCAGTTTTGCGAAGCGGCTGATGGTCCCGGTCAATAATAACACGCTGCTGCGGGTGGTGCGGCGACGGGCCTGTTTGCAAACAGATCCTCTCAAAGTTGTCGGCATTGATGATTGGGCCTTCCGTCGCGGCCATCCTTACGGCACGATCGTCTGTGATCTGGAGCGGCGGCGGACGGTGACACTGTTGCCTGATCGTGAGGTTGCCACCGTCGAGGCCTGGCTCGCCGACCATCCTCAGATCGAAACCGTCTCGCGCGACCGCGGCGGCGGTTACGGTGAAGCGACCGCGAAGGCGTTGCCCGAAGCGGTTCAGGTCGCCGACCGCTGGCATCTCATGAAGAATGCGAGTGCGGCTTTCCTCGACGCCGTCCGCGATGCGGACAATCCGAACTGCGATCGGCGCTACGATCTGCTCACCTACGCGGAGAAGCGGCAATACGAAGGCTATCTGCGGCGCGAGGAGACAAATGCGGCAATCATGAAACTTGCCAGCGAAGACATCCCATCAAGGAGATCGTGCGTCGCACCGGCCACAGCCGTAAGCTGGTCCGTCAGGTGGTCCGTGGCCAGCGGACCGATATTTTCCGCGCCCGCCAGAGTTCACTCGAAGCCTGGCTGCCCTTGCTGGAAGGGCAATGGAAATCTGGTTGCCACAATGCAAGCGAGCTTTGGCGACGGCTGAGACAAAGGGCTTTCGGGGACGTCTGGGTGTCGTCAGCGAATGGGCAAGGCGACGACGACGCGCCGAACAGGCATCCGATCAGCAACTCCACAAGGTGCCATCAGCCAGAACGATCGCACGGTTAATGACGACGGCGCGCGATCAACTGAACAAAACCGACACTATGATGATCGCTGTCATCGAGGCGGGTGTGCCCATGCTGGTGGAAGCACGCAATCTGATCAATGGCATCATTCGCGACCGTGCTGCCGTCCGCGCCGCGATCACCGAGCCTGGTCCAACGGGCAGACGGAAGGACAGATCACCAAGGTCAAGCTTGTAAAACGGCAGATGTACGGCCGACCTCCTCCAAGCACGTTTGATCGGTGCTGCCTGAAAGAAAATATCATCGAGAGTGCGTCAGACCCCTTGTTCCACGCCGAAACACAATCAATCACTTCGCGAAAATGCTCGGAGAGGACCCCGAACTCCTGGAGGCGATCGTCTGTAACGGCGACAATCTGTGCTACGGCAGTCTCATCAGCGTTTACGACGGCACGGGCGCCCATGCGACCAATGACTGGAAACGATTTCCTCGAAGACTTCGTCTCAGAGCCAGACATCATCGCACGCATCAAAGCGAAATCTCCGCGGTAACAATCGGGCGCTTACACAAGACCACACTGCCGCAAGCTGCTCAGCGTGTTCCAGATGCTGTTCCTGACAGGCCGGTTCTCTCGGCAGAATGCTTGGCCGAAATATATCCTCCATGCAGGCAGAGCTCACCTACCCGCACTGGCCCCTACCAGTGTCGGGTTTGTCGAATCCGCGACACGGTGACGTCTGGCTGGCGTGCCGCCGCGCTCTCAGTGAAGCCATTGAATAACATCCAGAACAGTTTTCTGGGTCGCTTCCTGTGCAGTTGGCACGACTCTTGATGTTGGTTGTACGGCGGCAAAAGCCGCTAAATGGCAGACTGGTTCATCTTATTTGATCTCTAGGAAAGGAGACAGCAATGAAGGTCGATCTGTCAGACTATGGTGTGACTGAATTGGCTCCAGAAGAAGCATCCACAATTTCGGGCGGGTGGGCTTTTTTTGCGGCGATAGCTTTCGCGGTGGCGGGGTTAGTAGGCGTTGCGGCTGCGACTATACTGGTAGCGGCGAGGCACTGGAAGAGACACGGTTAGAACATTAGTGTGCAAGCTAAATACCCTTACTCCTGAAATTGCCAGCTACACTGCAGAGAGCATTCTCTCCCGACGATCAGGACGATCTTTGATCATCTATCGGCTGATTTTGCTCTCTGTGGTTGCGACGTTGGTATCGCTGCCACTCATCACCATAGCGATCTCGGTCCAAAGTGCCGGTATCATTCGCCCCACCGTCGAGAAGACGCCCCTGGTCGCACCCGTCTCCGGACGCATCTCCCGTATCCTTGCCGTTGAGAACGATCTGGTTGCCCAGGGGCAGGAGATTCTCGCCCTCGATGATGAGGTGGTTGAGGAAAAGCTCAGGGCGTATAAAGGCGATATTCGCGCTAAGAGTGATCTTGCCCGTGACCTCGAAACCCTGATCTCCTCCGGCACGAAGGCCAAGGACCCGATCCTCCTCCTGACCGAGTCCGCCAAGGCGGAGCGGGCGCATTTTCTCAACCTGCTGCGGGAGAACCAATATGCCAGCAGTAATGCCGCGGCGGAACTCGACCGCGCTAAGCGACTGCTCTCCGCTGCTGCGACGCCCGCAAAGGCCGTTGACGAGAAGGCTTTCGCCCTCCAGAACATTGAGGTTCAGGGGGAGATCCTTGCCCGGCGCAAATCCGCCGAATGGAACCAGCAGCTCTTCGACCTTACCCTGCGCCTCAAGGAACTCACGGCCGCCGTGCATCAGCTCGAGAAGGAACGGGATCTCACCCACATTCGGGCCTCCGTGTCAGGCGCACTCGAGCAATTCACCGGCCTGACCCCCGGCAGCTACATCCAGGCCGGGCAAACCGTTGCTTGGGTTTCGCCGGACGACGAACTGGTGGCGGAAATCTACGTCTCCCCCAAAGACATCGGCTTCGTGCGGGAGGGCCAGTCGGTGCGGCTCCAAGTGGATGCCTTCAACTACAATCAATGGGGTCTCATCGATGCGACAGTGCTCGGCGTAGCGCAGGACTTCACCCTCCACGACATGAGCCCGGTCTTCAAGGTCCGCTGCGCACTCTCTCGCACCCATCTCGCACTCAAGAACGGGGTCATCGGTCATCTGAAGAAGGGCATGACCGTGCGGGCCCGCTTCCTCGTGGCAGAACGCACTCTTCTGCAACTCCTCTACAATGAGGCCGACGATTGGCTCAATCCCCTCCTGGCGGGCCACTAATCCTTCCCTATCCAAACAGCCAGCGAGCCGCTATGTCGAGCAAGGTTATCAAGTTCAAGCAGCACGACATCACCGATTGTGGAGCTGCCAGTCTTGCTTCTGTCGCAGCCTTCTATGGTCACAAGCTGCCATTGTCGCGCATCCGCCAGTATGCCTCGACCGACCGCTCCGGCACTACCGTACTGGGCCTCACGGAAGCGGCCCGGAAGCTGGGCTTTGTCGCCAAGGGAGTGAAGGGTGGCTTCGACAGCCTGTACAAGATCCCCAAGCCCGCTATCGCGCACGTCGTCGTCAAGGGGGTCCTTCACCACTTCGTCGTCATCCAGGCGATCGACGCGAGGTGGGTCACCGTCATGGACCCAGCCTATGGCGAAATCCGCAAGCTGCCGCACGAGGAATTCAAGACGCAATGGACTGGCGTCCTGGTGCTCCTGGTTCCGGCAGCCACCTTCAAGCGCCGCGACGAGACCATTACGCCGCTTGCCCGGTTCGCGCGTCTGCTTGCGCCACAAAAGGCGGTGATGGCCCAGGCTCTCGCCGGGGCGCTCGTGACGACGGTACTCGGGCTCTCGACGGCAATCTACGTCCAGAAGATCGTCGATCATGTGATCACAGCGGGCAACCGCAACCTGCTCAACCTGATGAGCCTCGTCATGCTGGTGATCCTGGTGGCGCAGATCCTGATCAATCTCCTCGGGAACAGGCTTATCCTGCAAACGGGGCAGAAGATCGATGTCCACTTGATCCTCGGCTACTACAAGCACATCCTAAACCTGCCCCAGAAGTTCTTCGACAGCATGCGCATGGGCGAAATCATCGCCCGGATGAACGACGCCGTGAAGATCAGGAGCTTCCTGAACGACGTCTCGATCAGCATATTCGTTGACGTGCTAATGATTCTATTTTCGTTCGGGCTGATGTGCATCTACTCGTGGAAGATCGCCTTGGTCGTGGCGGTCTCCATTCCGCTGTATCTCTTGGTCTATTGGACCATCAACCGGCTGAATAGGAAGCACCAGCGCGCGATTATGGAGGATGCCGCAAACCTGGAGGCGGAGCTGGTGGAATCCCTCGGAGCTGTCTCCACAATCAAGACCTCCGGCGTGGAGAGTTTCGCCAACTTCAAGATGGAGATCCGTTTCATCAAGATGCTGCACTCCGTCTACAGTTCCGGTCTCATCTCGATCTTCGGGGATAATGCCTCGACTTTCCTCTCGACCCTATTCACCATCGTGCTGATGTGGTTCGGAACGACGCTTGCCCTGGATCAAACCGTCACGCCCGGCGAGTTACTGTCCTGTTATACGTTACTCGGCTATGTCATCCGGCCGGTCGCCAATCTGATCCAGACTAATCGGATCGTTCAGGATGGCTTCATCGCAGCGGATCGCCTGTTTGAGATCTTCGACCTGGAGCAGGAGACAAGCGGCGGCGGCATCGATGCCACAAAGTCCGACCTTGGTGATATTCGCCTGGAGAACGTCACGTTCCGCCATGGTTCGCAGCCGGAGCTTTTCCACGATCTCAGCGTCATCTTCCGCCGGGGCGAGATGACGGCCGTGGTGGGGGAAAGCGGCTCGGGCAAGAGCACCCTTGCGGCGCTGCTGCAGAATGTCTACCCGCTTGAGGGCGGACGCATCCGGATCGGTCCCTTTGCCCTCCAGGATCTCTCAACGGTGTCCGTGCGCAAGGCTATCGCTGCTGTGCCGCAATCGGTCGATGTGTTCTCGGGCTCGGTGATCGGGAACATCGCCCTTGGCGAGTTCGAGCCGGACATCGAGAAGATCCTGCACATCTGCGATCAAATAGGGCTACGAGAGCTGATCGAGCGCTGGCCCGGCGGTCTCCAGACCTATTTGGGCGAGAATGGTGTCCGCCTCTCCGGCGGCGAGAAGCAGCAGCTTGCGTTGGCTCGGGCTCTGTACCGGGATCCGGAGATCCTGATCCTCGACGAAGCGACCTCCTCTCTCGACTCGATAGCCGAGGGGTTTGTCCTGCGAATCATTGAAGATCTTCGTCGGGCCGGTAAGACCATAATCGTCATCGCTCATCGACTCAGCACCATTCGTAGGGCCGACAAGATCGTGGTCTTCGACAAGGGACAGCTTATTGAGGAGGGGAGGCATGCTGATCTGCTGGCAACTGAAGGTGCTTACGCACGCTTGTGGCGGGCGCAAACCGGATCCAGCTAACCACGACGGTGCCGTAGCGCATCGATCACCGCCAGCCATCGATCGAACTGCCCGGCGGTCAGGAGCACAAATTTGCGCTTGCCGCGCTTTGTGATCTCGACAGACCCTCGGTATGCCGCCTCGACCACCTCGTCGGATTTGTTGCCGAGGTCGGTTAGAGCATAATCTGACCTGATGGAATCGCGAGGGATTCCCATCGGGGAGAATATCTGATTCA
>NZ_JAMYUW010000088.1:0-6952 GCF_040323315.1 Mesorhizobium sp. M0047
CCAGGTGCCCGAGAGGGCCAGCGCACCAGAGGAGGAGCGGCCATGACCACGCTACTGCAAATCTCACTGGCGAAGCTGGCAGCCGATGCAAGGCGTGTTTGTACAGGGGAGTGTATTGCAGCATGACGGCACGATCGAGCGCGGAACTCCAGGCGAGACGTGAGAGCGCGCTGCCGCGTGGCGTTGCGTGTGCGTTTCCGGTATGCGCGGAACGCGCCCAAGGCGCGGAAATTTGGGACACGGAGGGCCGCCGATATATCGATTTCGTCGGCGGAATGGGCGCGCTTGCGGTCGGACATTCGCATCCGCAGGTGGTTGATGCAGTCAGAACGCAACTGCAGCGCTTCACCCATACCTTCTTCGGCAGCATTCCTTATGACGGCTACGTGCGGCTCGCGGAACGCCTCAACGCAATAGCTCCGGTTCCCTCGCCGGCGAAAACCCTGCTTGTCACCACTGGCGCAGAAGCGGTGGAGAACGCGGTAAAGGTCGCACGTTTCCACTCGGGTCGAAGGGGTGTCGTCGTCTTCAGCGGCGGTTTTCACGGACGCACGTTATTGACCCTTGCGATGACCTCACAGCTCGATCCATATAAGCGCGGCTTCGGCCCCTTCCCCGCCGATGTCTACCACGCGCCCTTTCCTTCAACCTATCGAGGCCCTAGTGCAGACGAGGCGCTTGAAGCGCTTCGAGACCTGTTCGAGACGCAGATCGAACCTGACCAGGTAGCAGCCATGGTGATCGAGCCGGTCCAGGGCGAAAATGGTTTCCTGCCGGCGCCGCCGGCGTTCCTACGCGGTCTGCGCGCTCTGTGCGACGCGCACGGCATCCTCTTGATCGCGGATGAGGTCCAGTCCGGCTTCGCTCGCACCGGCCGGGTTTTCGCAATCGAGCATTCAGGGGTTCAGCCGGATCTTGTAGCGCTCGGAAAGAGTTTCGGTGGCGGACTCCCAATCGCCGCTGTCATCGGCAAGGCAGTGATCATGGACGCCGTGCCGCCGGGCGGATTGGGAGGCACCTACGCGGGAAATCCCCTTGCATGCGCAGCCGCACTTGCCGCCCTGAACGTGCTTGAGGAGGAGAACCTGACTGCCCGTAGCATGGAAATCGGCGAGCGACTCACTACCGGCTTCCGCTCCCTCACCCTGGGGACCAATTTCCCAATGATTGGCGAGGTGCGAGGTTTGGGCGCGATGATCGGTGTTGAACTCGTCGACGATGCCACGTCACAGCGCCCGGCGACAGCGCTGACGGCGAGGTTCGTGGAAGACGCCGCGCTGCACGGTCTTCTGCTCGCCTCGGCCGGACGCGCGCATAACGTCATCCGCGTCCTTGCGCCGCTTACTGTATCGAACGAGATCATCGACGAAGCCTTGGCGATTTTCAGCGAGTCGCTTGCGCGGGTGGCCAGACTTGCGCACATGTGATTCCGACGAGATGCTGTCCCTCGTGCAGGAGCTGGAGATCTGGGCCTCGGAAACGAGCCCGCGCGCCGTCCGGCCAGCTGACGGTCTCGATCACGAAGCTTCCATCGCAACGAGAAGTCTCTCGCCTGCCGAACGTCTGTCATTTTCGGCGATCCCGGTATGGCATGGGGCGAGGGCACTCGGCACTGATCGGATTTCTTCCTGATCCCGTCCTGGAATGCGGAGCGGGAACGAAGCTCCCATTCTAGATCGAGGATTCCCTGAATGACTCCACGCCCCAGTAAACGTCGTCCCGAACCCGTGATGCCGATAACCGCACCGCTATGCCTCTGGACCATGCAGAGGCGCGCCGGCGAGTTCTAACTTCAAGCGTTCCGCTCTTCGGCCGAGATCTTCCGCAACCACTCGCGCAGCCGCTCGGCCCCCGGCGATACGGTCCGGTTGTCGTTCCACGTCAGATAGTATCCTCCCCGGGCGTCCAGCTTGAGGTCGGTAATCCTGACGAGCTTGCCCTCTTCGAGCCACGTTCGCACCAGCCGGTCCCAGCCCACGGCAACACCCTGATCAGCCTGGGCGGCTTGCAGAGCCACGAAGAACTTGCTGAACCTATGGCCACGAAGCGGGCCGTGTGGAATCTTGGCGCGGCGCAGGATCTCGTCCCAGCCGGCCCAACCGGATTGGATCCCTTCGACGTGCAGGAGTGGCAATTCGGCCAAGCACTTGGCGGTCGCATCGCTGTGCTCCTGGGCGAAGCCGGGACCGCAGACGGGGTAGATGACATCACTAAACAAGAGTTCCGCTGCCTCGTTAGGCCATGAGCCGCAGCCATAGCGGATGCGCAGCTCGACTTCGGCGCGCCGATAGTCGCGCGAACTGTCTGAAATCAGATGGTCGACTGTGATATCATCATGCTGCGACAAAAAGCGCGGCATGCGCGGTATCAGCCACATCGACGCGAACGCGTCGGTGGAGGCAATCGTGACATCCCGGGAAAGACCGCCGCGTTTGATGGTCCTGACGACATCGGACGCCTTGGAAAGACCGCTTGCCAGCACGCTGTACAGGTCTTTGCCAGCGCTGGTAAGCATCACGCCAGTTCCTGACCTCACAAACAGCGAAAGGCCAAGCTCGTCCTCAATGGCTTGGATCTGCCGACTGATCTCTCCCGATGCCACGCCTAACTCGGAAGCCGCAAGCTTGATCGAGAGATGGCGTGCCGATGCCTCGAATACCTCAAGGGCAGTCAGGGACGGGAGATCAAAATGATGACGAATCATTGAAAAGCCAATCCGATCGGCACTCGCGAACCAAACAACAGGGCACCCAGGTCGTCCTCTTGCCCCTAAACGACGCCGCCAGTTCACAGGCGTTAAAGTTGAGAGACTGAACAATCACCACCGGCCTCCGTGGCTGATTGCGGCCGTCCGCCGTGACCCACGCAAGTTGCGTGCCGAATTGGGGCACCGTTTTACGCACCACTCACCCACACCGACGGCCAGGCCGTGGCGACCGTTTCGTCGGATTTCCGACATTTTTGTCCAGCTTGGGGCCAAGCTTTGTGGACAGACATGCGCGGGATCGTCACATTGACGAAGGGGTATCCGGCCACCGTATGAGAGTGTGAATAAGTCACTTGGATTATATCTGAAGCTGGTCAGCGCAGCCAGCTGTGGCGCGACAATTCTGACGACACGCTCGCAGCTTCATTGTCGCGCCGCAGTCAGCCACGGTTCGCCATTGAGCGACAAGTTCGGAGATAGGCCTAGAGCATGTCCGGCGATCGTTGAATCGATTATGAAGTGGCACGGGCTTGCACGGCTGATTCAACGTTCAATTTGACGAGGTGGACGATGGCAAGAGCACTGAGCGACGATCTTCGTTGGCGGGTTTTGAAGGCTTCGAGCGAAGGCGTGTCTGCGCGGCAGGCGGCGGCCCGGTTCGGGGGTCGGGATACCGACTGCGATCCGCTGGATCGCGCGCGCCAAGATCGGCGAGCGAACGCCTCGGGCGCAGGGTTGGCGGCGGGGTTCAAGTCTCGATGCGCATGAAGCCTTCATCGTCGGACTGATCGAGGAGCGCAAGGACATCACACTGAACGAGATGGTCGAGCGACTTGCGAGCGAGCGGTCGGCACGTATCGATCGCAGCGCATTGAGCGCCTGGCTTGCAGGCGCGGCTGGACATTCAAGAAGAGTCCGCACATACTGGAGCAGGATCGTCCAGACGTCCTGAAGCGGCGCCGCGCCTCGTTCGATGGCCAGCTCGATCTCGATCCTGCCCGGCTCGTCTTCATTGATGAGACCGGACTGGTCGACCAAGATGGCGCGGCTGCTGGGCCGCGCCCCACGCGGCGAGCGCTGCCGGGCAGGCGTGCCTCATGGTCACTGGAAGACCACCACCTTCGCCGGGGCGCTGCGGCTTGATGGCGTCATGAACGCGCCGTCTTCCTCGCCTATGTCGAGCAGGTCCTCGTCCCGACCCTGAAGCCGGGCGACATTGTCATCCTGGACAATCCGCCGGCGCACAAGGCGGCCGGTGTCCGCGGCGCGATCGAGCAGGCCGGCGCGACACTCAACGTACCGCCGCCATATAGCCCCGACTTTAACCCGATCGAGAATGCCTTCTCAAAACTCAAGGGGCTTCTGCGCGCCAAAGCAGAGCGAACCATCAAGGCCCTGTGAGATGCCGTCGGTTCGATCGTCGAGCTCTTCTCACCCGCCGAGTGCGAAAACTACTTCAAGGCCGCAGGATATCATCCGGATTAGCCGGACGTGCTCTAGATGTTTGATCCCAGATTTTGATGTGGCATCCTTGTCCTCCGAATCAAGGGATGCGCTATGGGCCAGGTTCTTCATGGGAGCGCCACGACGACAGAGGCGGTCCGTCGAGCGATACAGCATAGTCAAAGAGCCTGAGGGCGCTGGCGAAGCGCTACGGGATCAACCAAAAGACTGTTGCCAAATGGCGGGAACGGACCTCGGTGGCAGATTTGCCGACCGGTCCGAGAGAGCCTAGATCGACAGTGCTCTTGCCCGAGGAGGAGGCCGTCATAGTCGCCTTCCGGCGCTACACTCTGTTGCCACTCGATGACTGCCTCTATGCCTTACAACCGACGATCCCACACCTGACGCGCTCATCACTGCATCGCTGCCTGCAGCGCCACGGCATCAGCCGCCTGCCGGACGTAGAAGGCGACAAGCCGGCGAAGAAGAAGTTCAAGAGCTATCCGATCGGCTGCTTCCACATCGACGTCGCCGAGGTGCGCACAGAACAGGGCAAGCTGCACATGTTCGTCGCTATCGACCGCACCTCGAAATTCGCCTTCGTCGAACTGCATGAGAAGGCCACCTCCGCCATATCGAGAGACTTCCTACTGCGCCTGATCGCGGCCGTGCCCTACAAGATCCACACTGTCCTCACCGACAACGGTATCCAGTTCACGACGCCCGGCGCCGGCGGTTCGGCCGTGCCATTGATCAAGGAGGCCATCGCAAACGGCGAACGCTTCTGGGCCCATGCCTTCGAATACGCTTGCGCCACGAACGACATCGAGCACCGAACGACCAAGGCAAGGCATCCGTGGACCAACGGCCAGGTCGAGAGGATGAACCTGACTATCAAGGATGCAACCGTCAGGCGTTTCTATTACGAGAGCCACGACCAACTCCGCCAGCACCTTGCCGACTTCATCTCGGCCTACAACTTCGGTCGCAGGCTCAAGACCCTCAAAGGCCTTACGCCCTACGAGTTCATCTGCAAGGCGTGGGCGTCACAACCGGAACGCTTCAAACTCGATCCGCTCCAGCAAATGCCGGGACTAAACATCTAGCTGCGACCGGTATCGGTTTTGCCGCTCGCCAGGATCGGCACAGTGGTGCCGTCACCATGCAGAAGCGGGGCAAGCACATGCGCCTCGATCAGCGCGTGCGCCGGCTTCAGCACCGCGGCACAGGGCCGACCTGGTCTGCCAGCGTGGAGAGACTGTGATGTCCTCGCCAAGCATCGTCACTGGCCGAGCTCCAACACGGGCTGTTCGACCGCGCGGCAATCACCACCCGTTTGCGCGGCAGATCATCGGGGCTCAGCATCCTTGACGGTCGCTCGCGGTCGAAGGCTCTATCGTTGTCAACGATCGCGCCGCCGTCGCAACCGTGTCCGAAGTATTGTCTCCCCGTGGTCTCCAGTCCGTCCGCGGGCCAATTCGAAAGCGCGTCTGTTTCCGGACTGGCTCGCCAAAGACTTTTGAATAGTTGTAGCTCTCCGGAAGAAGCGCAGCAGGCACTGTCACGTGATAAGTGCCTGTCCGCTCTCACGACGTTTTGCCCAGGTGAGCGTAACTTGCTGCGAAACGCCCGAATTTGTGCTCGCCGCAATTCACCGGCTTGTAGCGATGCGGGTTGCTGTCCGTCACACATGAGGGCAATGGTTCGACAATAGCATTGAAATCAGCGTCGATAAAAAAGGGGATTGAGTATCGCTCGCGGCCCGAGGTATTCACCACCCGGTGCATGTTCGCCAGATAGAGATCGTTCGTGAGGCGCTGAATCAGATCACCGATGTTGATTACGAATGTGCCGTGGATCGGAACGCCTTCAACCCAATCGCCATCTCGGTTCATGACCTGAAGACCACCCACATCGTCCTGCGCCAGAATGGTCAGATTGCCGTAATCCGTGTGGGCACCAATACCAATGATCTCTTCGCCAATATAGCCACTCTGCGGCGGGTAGTGAAGCAGGCGCTGAATGCTGATCGGGTTCCGCATGAGGCTTTCGAAATAGCTTTCCGACAGGTCCAGACTGAGCGCGATGCCCTTCAACAGTTTTTTCGCGAGGTCCACCATCTTTTGATGGTATCCGGATGTCAGTTCCCGAAACTCGGGCAGACTTGAGGGCCACTGGTTGGGGCCAAAAAACGGACCTTCCAGCGTCGAACGCTCAGGTCCGATGTCAAAGCACTCCTTCAGGTCTTTCGTCTTGCCCGGATCGGTGTTCTCCCCGAACGGCTCAATGTATCCGCGGAGGGCTACATCGGATTTGCTAACATGCAGCATCATCTTCTGCGACATGGGCATATCAAAGAACCGACGGCTCACATCGAACACCGCATCGACGAGGTGCTGGGGAATGCCATGGTTCTTCACGTACATGAACCCTGTGTTCGAAAACGCCCAACGTATCTCCTTCGCCACTCTCTGGTTGTTGCTGCCATCGAGTAGCGGCGCTATGTCAATCACGGGGATCTTGTCAAAGCTTTCGCGTTTCGCGCGCAGCTTGTCGTCCAGCCTGACCACCAGATTCTTGGACATGAGTACTCCTTTGTTTGGCAATGGCAGTCGGCAGAACGTTTCGCGGCCCTTTTCTTGTTTGACTGGCGACGTGAAGAACCGTCGGGAAGCCTGGCAGGCCGTGCCAAGCGTTCTTTCGGAGATGATGCGCTGAAACAAGGTAGAACAACCCGAAACTCGTAAGCAGCCGCGATCTTGATGTCACCTTGCATCGGCGCTGGCCTTCTCGGGCACTTGT
>NZ_JAMYUW010000089.1:0-5951 GCF_040323315.1 Mesorhizobium sp. M0047
CAAGCACCCGCGCCTGAATACAGCGCCTTGCGAGCCCAGCCCTTTCGAAAGGGAACTGAATTCGTGCCCGGCGGACTGCCGATTCAATGATCTCGCAACGTAGGCGCTGATTAGCAGGAGGTTTCGGCCAATCGATGGTATTTAATCGCAGTCTGTTTTGAAAGTCTTCGCAAATAAATCATGGGAGGAGAATACAATGGAAAAATGGCAACTCAACCGACGCGCGGCCTTGAAGACAATGCTGGCCGGATCGGCGGCGCCTTTAATAATGCGGGCAACAGCATTCGCCGCGTCATGTGACAATGTGGTGCGCATCGGTGCAATCGTCGCGCCCAGCACCATGAATCCGTTCGCCACATGGGGTTCCTTCTGGCCGACGGCCTTCACCTATGACTTTCTGGTTAGCGTAGACGCGCAGCGTCACTCCGACCGGAAAGGGTTTGCCAAGGAGTGGTCAGTTGCCAACGATCAGCTTACGTGGACGTTCAAGATCTGGCCAGGCATGAAGTGGTCCGACGGCCAGCCCGCCACGGCCAGGGACGTCGCGTTCACGTTCAACTATCTTAAGGGCTCTATGGGCAAGCCCGACGAATTGAACGTCGGCTGGAACAATACCGATGGCTTGGATAACGCCCAGTCGATCAGCGCTCTCGATGACGAGACTTTGCAGATCGTGACCAAGACACCTTCGCGCTGGCCGATCGACAAATGGACGATGATCGTGCCCGAGCATATTTGGAAAGACATCAGCTTCGCAGACGCGCGTAGCACCTTCCGTAACGACCCTCCACTGGTCGGAACAGGTCCGATGATCATTGCAGAGTTCCAGCAGGGTCAGTTCGCACGCTTCACCCCTAACAAGTATTTCCGCACGGGGCAGCCGAAGACGTCCGGCATGGTGTTCAACTTCTTCACATCCGCCGATCCCATCGCCCAAGGCCTGAAGAGCGGCAGCCTAGACTATGGCGTTGGCCTGACTGCGGCACAGTGGGAAAATCTCGCGAAGGCCCCCGAAATCGAAGTCGGCCAGTCGGGCATCGAACAGCGTGACATTCTCGCATTCAACACTGCCACCGGAAAAGGGGCGGGTAGCACCAAGGCGTTGCAGGATCCGGCATTTCGCGATGCCATAGGCTATGCGATCGACCCGAAGGCCATCGTCGATCGAGCCTACCGTGGTCATGCCGTTCCTGGCGCGGGCATCGTGATGCCTGTGGCGGCCGATTTCTACTCCGATCTGAGTGACATCCGGCGCCATTTCGATCTCAAGGAGGCCGCGCGTAGGCTCGATGCGGCGGGGTATCAGGACAAAAACAGCGATGGTCTCCGGGAGGACAAGGACGGCAAGAGCTTCCAACTCGAACTGATCACCGGAACATCTTCAGGCGCCTATGAGACGCCACTCGCTGCCGTGCAGCTTATCGCTGGCTGGCTCGGGGAGATTGGCATTCAGGTCTCAGTGACCCAGCTTGACGCCGGCGCGCTCGAAGACCGCGTGTCGTTGCCGGCGAAGGGCGGCGGAGGTTGGGATCTAGTAGTTATGCAGAGTTGGCCGTCTCCTAACCCCCTAGACATTCTTAAAATAGGACAAAGCGGTGACCGTCAGAACAGGGCATACTGGAATAGCGCGAAGTTCGACAAGCTCCGCTCGGAGGTCCAAGCCACGGTCGACACCAAGAAGCTACAGGAGCAGGTCGATCAGGCGGCCCGCATCATATACAAAGAAGCGCCCTACATCGTGCTGACCTACCCGCTTGTGCTGGAGGCCCATCGCAAGAATTGCTTCGCGGGTTGGGGATCAAACGGTGATATGATGTCTCAGTGGAGCTACTTCCCCTTCGATCGTCTGATGCCGGCCTGACGGCTGGCTCTCTGCTCGGATCGGAAAGGAAAGATCAATGGGCCAACGCATCGGACACATACTCATCCGGGCGGCGATGACCATTCTGATGGTGATGTCGCTCAACTTCATCCTGTTCAGAGTGATCCCGGGCGACCCCACCCAGCTTCTGCTGGGCGGGGCACGCTCCAGCGTGACCGAGCAGCAGATCGATAGCCTGCGCAAGGAATGGGGCCTCGAAAGGCCGCTAATCCCGGATCAGATTGTCGCCTATGTATCGGCAACCCTCCGTGGTGACCTAGGCTACAGCTTTAAGTTCAGGGGTAGTTGGGTTGCTGACCTCCTCCTGGCGCGACTGCCGGCCACACTTGCCCTGGTCGGGGTGGCCCAGCTCTTCGCGATCGTCTTCGGGGTCATGCTCGGCCTCTATGCCGGCTGGCGACGGGGCGGGGTCGTCGACCACCTGATCACGGGGATCTCCCTAACGCTCTATTCGACCCCGGCGTTCTGGCTCGGCATGCTCATGGTGCTGGTGTTCAGCACGACGCTGGGCTGGTTTCCTGGTTACGGAGCCTATTCGCCGACGGGTGGGGCCGGGAGCGCGATGAGTTGGCTCGCCGACCGGCTCTGGTATCTCGCGCTGCCCGCCGCAACTCTGGCACTGGGAATGAGCGGGCAATATGTTCTGGTCGCCCGGGCCGCGATGAGTGATGTTGTGACCGAGGACTACATGGTTACCGCCCGGGCCAAGGGACTGACTGGCCGTCAGATGCTGATGCGTCACGCTTTCCGCAATGCCATGCTCCCGGTCATGACCCTGATAACACTCAATCTCGGTTATGTCGTAGCGGGAGCCATCACGATCGAAGCCGTATTCAACTGGCCGGGGATCGGCGGGCTGACGGTCGAGGCGCTCAACGCGCGGGACTATCCCGTCCTGCAGGGCATCTTTCTCTTGCTCGGCGCCTCGATTGTGATCGCCAACGTCGTGGCCGATCTGACCTACGGACTTCTTGACCCCCGTGTGAGACAATGAGCGAAGATTCGACAAACCTTCGCGCGCCTGTTCGGCTGCGCGCGATCCGAGCCTTTCTCCGCAAGTTCACCGGTCATGTCGGCGCACGGATTGGCCTCTCGTTGCTTGCATTCGTCCTCGTGCTGGCGGCGGTGCCACGCCTCCTTGTCGGTCCGCTGCAGACCGCGGCCAATGCAACCGGTGATTTCCTCGCACCCCCGAATGCCCAAAATATCCTTGGAACCGACGAGGTCGGGCGCGATGTGCTCAATCTTGTCGTCCATGGAGCCCGGGTTTCGCTGACGATAGCTCTGATGGCGACAGTGATCTGCCTCATCGTCGGAACCGCGATCGGCTTGTTATCGGGGTATTATCGGGGTAGGATCGACGTCTGGCTGATGCGCCTGACGGATTTCTTCTTCATCGTTCCCACCTTCGTGTTGGCGCTGGTCATCACGCCGGTGTTTCTCGAGGTTGTCGGGCGCGGGGGAACGATCCTCGGCTTCCGGCCCTCGCTCTTCGTGATCATTCTGGTCATTGGTCTGACGAGTTGGGGGTTTGTCGCGCGCATCGTGCGCAGCCAGACGCTGACACTCCGGGAACGTCAATTTGTCGATCGGGCCCGCGTGGTCGGCAGCAGCGATCTCGGCATTATGATGCGGCATATACTGCCCAATCTCGTGCCCCAGATTGCGGCCAACGGCGCCCTGGTGGTCGCCAATGCCATCTATATCGAGACGGCGCTTTCTTTCCTCGGGCTCGGCGATCCCTTACAGCCGTCTTGGGGCACGATGCTGTTTCTGGCGCAGCGCGCCGGGGCCGCAAGCGTGGGCGCCTGGTGGTATCTTGGCGCGCCGGGTCTCTGCGTACTCATGGTCTCGCTTAGTTTCGTACTGGTCGGAAATGCGCTCGACGACACCTTCAATCCACGCCGGCGGGTGATCCCATGACAGACCACAATCAAAAAGGCGGCGCGCTGCTTCTGTCGGTCGAAGGCCTCTCTGTCGACTATCGGCTGAAGGGCACGTCATTGCCCGCAATCAGCGACGTGAGTTTTGAGCTCGCGGCTGGAGAGGCCGTCGCCCTGGTCGGGGAATCCGGCAGTGGCAAGACCACGACTGCCATGGCGATCGCGGGCCTGCTGCCGCCCAATGCAGCAGTCAGCCAAGGCGCGGTACGCTATAAAGGAGAGCAGCTTCCAATCGACGACGATGCGGCGATGCGGCCGCATCGCTGGAGCGAGACCTCGGTTGTCTTCCAAGGGGCGATGAATGCCCTCAACCCGGTGCACCGGGTCGTCAGGCAGATTGCCGAACCTTGCATGTTAAAGCTCGGCCTGTCGCGCGACAAGGCGAGAGCAAAGGCAATGGAACTGCTCGAGCTCGTTGGTATTCCGGCCGATCGAGGCACGGCCTATCCGCACGAGCTCTCAGGTGGCATGCGCCAGAGGGTCATGATCGCCATGGCACTTGCCTGCAACCCGTCCATCGTTATCGGCGACGAACCGACCACCGCGCTCGATGTCATCACCCAGGCGCAGATACTCAAGCTGCTGGGAGAGTTGCGATCGCGGCTCAACCTCGGGCTCATCCTGATTACCCACGACCTCTCGGTGGTAGCGGAGTCCTGCGATCGGGTGATGATCATGTATGCCGGTCGAATTGTCGAGGAGGGCAGTGTGACGGAGATCTTCGCCGCGCCGCGGCATCCTTATACGCGGCTCTTGATCGCATCGATCGCGGATCCGGCGAGTGGCAACCGGACCATCCAGTCCATCCCGGGCGATCCTCCCAACCTTCAGACGCGCCCCTCAGGCTGCGCCTTTCACCCCCGGTGTCCCTCCGCCATGGATATCTGTTCCGCCGAAATCCCCGCCTTCGAGAGGAGCGCACAGGGATGCGTTGCCTGCCATCTGTATGGGCCTGCCCCGCAACTGAAAAAGGACTTGGCCCATGCGCGACAGCACTGAAGTCCTGCGTCTTCAGGGCCTGCAGGTCCACTACCCGATACAGGGTGGCGTCTTCGACCGCCTGCTGGGGCGGCAAAGTGGCGGGGTGCGCGCGGTCGATGGGATCAACCTCACCATCAGCCGCGGCGAGATTGTCGCGGTCGTCGGCGAGTCCGGCTCCGGTAAGACCACACTTGGCCGTGTGGTCACCAAGCTGGTGCAGCCGACGGGCGGAAGGCTTCTGTTCGAGGGCAGGGACATGACCTCCGCGCAAGGCCTCTCGGCCCTGCGCCCGTACCGGCATCGCGTGCAGATGATCTTTCAGGATGCCTATCAGGCGCTCAACCCGCGACACACCGTGTTCGACGTCGTGGCGGAACCCCTGCGCTCGCTCCGGCTGGTCGAGAACAGCAATCAGCTCACCGAGCGGGTGAGCGAGGCAATGGCGGCTGCCGGGCTCAATCCTCCGGCTGAGTTCTTTGCACGCTTTCCGCACGAGCTCTCCGGCGGGCAGCGCCAGAGGGTCGTCATTGCTGGAGCGCTCGCAGTGAAGCCCGAGCTGATTGTCGCCGACGAACCGGTGTCGATGCTCGATGTCTCTATTCGCGCACAGATCCTCCAGGTCCTCACGGAACTCCGCGCGCGGCAGAAGCTGGCACTTCTCTTCATCACCCACGACCTGCCAGTCGCCTGGCTGATTGCCGACCGGATCGCGGTCATGTACCTCGGACGGTTGGTCGAGATCGGCACGGCCGACGAGATTACGCTCAATCCGCGCCATCCCTATACGATCGCGTTGCGCGACGCCACTCCGAAGGTCCGACCGGATGTCCACCGCCGTGAGTTGCCTGCCCTTAAGGGCGAGGTCCCGAGCGCTGCCCATATTCCGAAAGGCTGCCGCTTCCATCCGCGGTGCCCGCTTGCCTTCGACCGCTGCCGGCAAGAAGAACCGCCCGCTGTGGAAGTGGGGCCTAAGCATATAGTCACCTGCTGGCTTGCGAGTGAGGGGAGCTCTGACAGCCTGGAATTCGCCAACAGCCGATGATGTTATTTTGGCGAAGAAGCAAGTGTGCGGCTGCATATCGTGTTGCGGCCGTTATAGGGAAGTAGGGACGAGATCCGAAAATGATAACTAAGGCCGATCTTAG
>NZ_JAMYUW010000090.1:0-5765 GCF_040323315.1 Mesorhizobium sp. M0047
AGCGCGTCATAGATGACGAAGCCATGCTTCAGCACTTCGTGGTCGTCGGGCGTCAGGTCCCGCAGACCCATGGAGATCGCCAGCAACCCTGCCGACTGTGGCGTGAGATCGTGCCGGTCCGTGTCGGCGCCGCGTACGATCGCGGCAATGGTTACGATCGCCGGGTCGCGCTCGAGCCCATTTTTGGAAACAAAGGTGTCGAAACTGCAGCCGTCGCCGACATGCGTGAATTCGACGCCGGGCACGTCGTAAGGCGTGGCGCCCGTTTCCTGGGCAACGCGGATCACCTGATCGGGCGGCACGAAGAGGAACTCAGGTTCCTTGTCGATGAAACGCGCAATCAGCCAGGGGCAGGCAATGCGGTCGATGACCGGACGTTCGCGAGTAACCCATTTCATGGCGCAATCCTTTCTTCGTTGACTATCAGAGGGACAGTGCGCGCGCCGATCGCATGCCAAGCGGCAATGCCGCCTGAAAGCGCACTCGCATTGACGCCGCGGCGACGCAGTTCGGCGACGGCGTCACCGCTGACCTGGAAGCCGTAGACGCAATAGACGATGACCGGCCTGTCCGTCGGCAGTTCATCCGCCCAATCGGCGATCTTCTCGGGCGCGCGGAGCTTGGCCCCCGGCAGCATGTCGCCGCGCTTTGCCAGATCCTCGGCAAGGCAGACGTCGAGCACCACGAGATCTTCTCCTTGATCGAGGCGCGCGCGCAGTTCCTCTGGCGCAATCGCTGGAACCGCGTCGTCCGATGCCGATCCTGTTGAAGGATCACGCTGCGTGACGGCCCGGTGGTGGCGGGCAGCGACCCGTTCCCAATGGATGTTCTTCATAAAGGCATCGACATAGGCGCCGGCCTTGGTGCCGAAATCCATGTGGTAGGCATGTTCGTACATGTCGAGCGCAAGGATCGGCAGGCCGCCGGCAAGACAGTTGGTGTGGTCCGCCGCCCATTGGATCGTCAGTCGGTCGCGCCGCTCCGACCAGGTCAGCAGGGTCCATCCCGAGCCTCCTGCCTGCGCCTTGGCACAGGCCATGAACTTGCCGCGCCAGGAGGCCACGCTGCCGAAGTCGCGCTCCAGAGCCGCAGCGAGATCGCCTCCGGCATCGCCGGTGCCACCGAGTCCGTCGAAATAGATTTCGTGCAGGATTGCTGAATTGGCTGCGACCAGTTCCTCGCGTTTCAGACCGTTGATGTCGAAAACTGGCGCCGCGCCCCAGTCGAGCCCGTCGAGCCGCTGTTCGATGGCGTTGAGGCGACGAACGGCACCGCCGTAATTGTTTTCGTAGTGACTTGCCAACAGCCTCTCGGAGAGGCCGACGAGGCGAGGCGGCTTGAACGGCAACGGCATGATCTGGTGTGGCATCGGTTTCCCCACTCTGCGGCACGGCCATCCGTGAGGGGGCGAACGCTATGCTCGAATGAAAAATGATACAAGTGTTGCATTTGGCTTTGTTCGTGATACGGTTCACTTATGAGTGAGGGGCAATCACAGGAGCAGCGCTGGCTGCTCCTGATCCATCAGCTGCCGAGCAAACCCGCCTACTTCCGGGTGAAGATCTGGCGACGCTTGCAAGGCATCGGCGCGGTCGCAGTCAAAAGCACCGTTTACGCCCTGCCGGCCAATGCCGAGATGCAGGAGGATTTCGAATGGCTCCTCAAGGAGATCGTCGCTGGCGGCGGCGAGGCGATGATGTGCGAGGCGCGCCTCGTAGATGGTTTGTCCGACACCCAGGTCCGCGCGCTCTTCGACGCAGCCCGTGACGCCGACTATGCGGAGATCGTCAAGGAAGCGCGCGATCTGGCCGCAGCGATCAAGACCGACGCGACATCGGAAAAACATGCGGAGGCGCGTTCGCAACTCGGCCGTTTGCGCAAGCGGCTCGCCGACGTCGTGACAATCGACTTCTTTGGCGCCAGCGGTCGCCTCACTGTCGAGGGACTGATCGCCGAGCTCGAGGCACTGCTTATTGAGGATGCCACCATGACCAAGGAACCGAAGAAGGCGGCCGAGCCGGGTGAGCTCAAGGGCCGGACCTGGGTCACGCGCCGGGACGTGCATGTCGACCGCATCGCCTGCAGCTGGCTGATCCGTCGCTTCATCGATGCCGATGCAACAATCCGCTTCGTCGCTGGTAAGGGATACGTGCCAAAGGAGGGCGAATTGCGCTTCGACATGTTCGAGGGCGAAATCACCCATGAAGGCGACCGCTGCAGCTTCGAGGTGCTGCTGGGTCGCGCCGGCATTACGGATACGGCTTTGCAGGCGATCGCCGAGGTCGTCCACGATATTGATCTCAAGGACGCCAAGTTCAATCGCGAGGAAACTACCGGCATTGCCAGCCTGATCGCCGGGATCTCCATGGCGAATGCCGGTGACGAGCAACGGATCGCCGAGGGCGCTTCGGTGTTCGACAACCTCTATCGATATTTCCGCTCGAAGCGCGGGTGATCCGAGGTACTAATCATGGCCAAAGCAGAGAACACCGTGACAGCACCGAACCGACCAGACGACACGCCCGGCCATGGCATTTCGTTCGCTGAGGCCACGCGGGTGTGGGCGCGTGTGGCCGCGCTCAGCTTCGGCGGCCCGGCGGGTCAGATCGCCATGATGCACCGCATCATCGTCGAGGAAAAACGCTGGATCGGCGAGACCAGGTTCCTGCATGCGCTCAATTACTGCACGCTGCTGCCCGGGCCGGAGGCACAACAGCTTGCCATCTACATCGGCTGGCTCATGCACAAGACCAGAGGCGGCCTCGTCGCCGGTATCCTGTTCGTGCTGCCTGGTGCGATCGCCATCATGGCGTTGAGCTGGATCTATGCAATCTTGGGAAATGTCGGAGCAGTTCAGGCCCTCTTCTTCGGCTTGAAGGCGGCGGTCCTTGCCATCGTGCTCGAAGCGGTGTTGCGGATCGGCAGACGGGCGCTCAAGAACAATGCCATGATCGGGCTTGCGGCGGCAGCCTTCATCGCTCTGTTCTTCTTCCACGCGCCATTCCCGCTGGTCATCCTGGCTGCGGGCGTGATCGGTTACGTCGGGGGACGGGCAGGGTGGGCTGCATTCCAGTCTGGCAACGGACATGGCAAGGTCGGCGGCAAGCAGGTTGCCGACGCTGATACGGCGCTTGGCGAAGGGGTGCCTGCGCATACCCGGCCATCCGTCAGCTGGTCGCTGAAGATCGCAACGGTGTGTCTGCTGCTGTGGCTCGTGCCGGTCCTGGCACTTCTTGTGTTTCTTGGGCAAGGCAATGTCTTCACCGACATCGCGATCTTCTTCTCGAAGATGGCGATGGTCACTTTCGGCGGCGCCTATGCGGTGCTCGCCTACGTCGCTCAGCAAGGCGTCGAGCACTACGGCTGGCTCAAGCCAGGAGAAATGCTGGACGGCCTCGGCATGGCCGAGACCACGCCCGGTCCGCTCATCATGGTCACCCAGTTCGTTGGTTTCATGGGCGCGTACCGGGCGCCAGGAATGCTGAGCCCGCTGGTCGCCGGAACACTCGGCGGTCTGCTGACGACGTGGGTAACATTCGTTCCGTGCTTCCTGTGGATATTCCTCGGCGCGCCGTTCATGGAGACGATGCGCAGCAACAAGGCCCTGTCGGCAGCGCTGTCTGCCATCACGGCGGCGGTGGTCGGTGTGATCCTGAACCTGGCAGTATGGTTCGCGCTTCATGTGCTGTTCCGCGAACTGCGTGAGGTCAGCTGGCTGGGCACTACGGTGGATGTGCCGGTATTCAGCTCCGTCAACCTGCCGTCGCTGGTGCTGACAGTCGGTGCGCTGCTGGCCGTGTTTCGTTTCAAGATCGGCATGATCCCCGTGCTCGCGACATGCTCTGTCCTGGGCGTGCTTTATGGCGTTGCCACGGGATCGATTTAAGCAGTGCCATAGGCGCAACCACTTTGCGGCAGGAGGCATACCTGGCAGCCCAGACGCCGACGAATGCTTCGCGCGAACCTTTAGCCAAACAGAGGTTTTCGCTGCTGCCTGCCGGTGCCAGGCCGGCAGCTGCCCTTCTGTTGACGTCCAGG
Organism: Mesorhizobium sp. M0047; assembly: GCF_040323315.1. Lineage (NCBI taxonomy): Bacteria > Pseudomonadati > Pseudomonadota > Alphaproteobacteria > Hyphomicrobiales > Phyllobacteriaceae > Mesorhizobium > Mesorhizobium sp. M0047. The sequence continues at coordinate 4,039 of NZ_JAMYUW010000090.1, forward strand.
GGATTGAGGGCATTCGGCGACGGACTCGTCAGTCTTCTGCTTCCCGCCTATTTGGCCACGCTTGGTTTCAGCCCTTTCAAGATCGGGGTTCTCGCCACAGCGACGCTCGCTGGTTCAGCGGCGCTCACTTTGACCGTCGGGTTTGTCGCACACCATTTCTCTCGCCGCTCCCTGCTGATCGCAGCTGCCGTCCTGATGGTCGTCACGGGAGGCGCCTTCGCGTTGGTTCAGGATTTCTGGCCGCTGCTCCTTGTCGCATTCGTGGGAACGTTGAACCCATCCTCGGGCGACGTCAGTGTGTTTCTGCCGCTGGAGCATGCGCAACTTGCCCATAGTGTCACGGACCGCGACCGCACCGCGCTCTTTGCACGCTACAGCCTTGTCGGCTCACTTGTAGGGGCGGTCGGTGCTCTTGCGGCCGGAGCCCCCGACATTCTCCGACAGGTTGTCGGCCTGGACATCAAGCAAGCTCTCCAGATCGCCTTCCTGCTTTATGCCTTTCTGGGACTCGGAGCGCTGCTCCTTTATCGGAAACTGCCGGATGAGCCGCTCGATGCGAGAGCGGTACCGGCGGAACCACTACGCAAATCTCGAACCATCGTCCTCACGCTCGCTGCGCTTTTCAGCCTTGACGCTTTTGCGGGCGGTTTCGTGGTCCAGTCGTTGATGGCTCTTTGGCTTTTCCAACGGTTCGGGCTATCGCTCCCCGCGACGGGCGCAATCTTCTTCTTGACGGGTATCCTTTCGGGTGGGTCGTATCTGGTGGCCGTGCAAATCTCTAAACGGATCGGGCTGGTGAACACGATGGTGTTCACACACCTGCCATCCAGTCTTTGCCTTTTGCTCATCCCCTTCATGTCGAGCCTCGGTCCCGTTATCGCACTTCTGCTGATCAGGAGCGCTTTGTCGCAGATGGATGTACCGACCCGCACCTCCTACGTCATGGCCGTGGTATCGCCTGGTGAGCGGGCCGCGGCCGCGGGTGTCACCGCTGTCCCGCGCAGCCTCGCGGCAGCCGCCAGCCCGATGCTTGCCGGCTCGCTGCTCGCAATGTCCGGTTTCGGTTGGCCGCTGCTGATCGCCGGCGCCTTGAAGATTGTCTACGATATGCTTCTGCTTGCGATGTTCCGCAAGGTTCGCCCGCCTGAGGAACGGCGGGAAGGTCCATAGCAGGCCCGCGGCCCGAACCACCATGAGCGGAGCGCCCTATGTCATTTCGCAGGTGCGACGTTCTGGCGATCGCTTGACCAGTGTGCCAATGATCAGGCGCCGATGCCTTTTCCCGCCATCCTCTGGAACAGGTCGTCTGCCTGTGCCGGTGAAAGGTTCATGTCGGTGGCGACCCACCAGGCGAGGACCGCAAGAAATGCGCCGGCGATGAACTGAATTGCGAATTCGGCAGGCATGCCGCGATCGCCGATCCGTTTGTCGACGAGTTCTTCCCGGACGGCTCGCCGGATACGCTCACGCAATTCGTCGTGGATCGTATCGCCGCTGCTTGCAAGCAATGCGTGGTGAAGCGGTCGGAATGCATGAGCGTGCTCGAACATGGGCAGGCTGAACTCGAACAGGCGGCTACCTGTTTCTTGACTTGCCGCCTCGCGCCTGCGGCCTATCGACCGCAGATGCGCCTCGATGGTCGCGCTGCGCAGAGCATCCTTGTCGGCATAGTGGGTATAGAAGGTCGACCTGCCAACATTGGCCCGCTGGCAAATGTCATCGACGGT
>NZ_JAMYUW010000091.1:0-5110 GCF_040323315.1 Mesorhizobium sp. M0047
GATGCTTGCCGGCCATTGCCTGATTGCGACGGCATCCACGGCGCTGGCGCTCTCTGTGGGGCTGGGCTTTGTCAGTCCCTGGCTGATCCTGGGACTTAGTTTCCTGGCCGGGTGCGGCTTTGCCTTGAACGATCCAGCCTGGCACGCCTCCGTCGGGGACATCCTGGAAAAGCGCGAGATACCCGCTGCGGTAACGCTGATGTCGGTGGGGTACAACGTTGTTCGGAGCATAGGACCGGCGCTGGGGGGTGTGATTTTGGCGTTGCTGGGACCGCTGTCGGCTTTCGTCTTCGCGGCGCTGAGCGACCTGGTCCCGTTGAGCGCAGTACTCCGCTCCAAATGGCAAGTTCGCTCTTCGCCTCTTCCGCGCGAGCGGATGACGACGGCCATTCACGATGGCATGCGCTTCACGGCGATTTCCTCGGAGATCAGAGTGGCGATTGTGCGTGCTACCCTGTTCGGGCTGTCGAGCATCTCGATTCTTGCTTTGCTCCCCCTCCTGGTTCGCGACCAACTAGCGGGTGGGCCAATTGTTTACGGCGTCCTGTTGGCCGGCTTCGGCACAGGCGCCTTGATCGCCGGCATTAGCAATAGCTATTTGAGACGCATCACGTCCCAAAATCGATTGATCACGCTCGCGTCCGTTGCCTGCGCAACGTGTTGCCTTTTACTGGCTCTCACATCATCGGTGGCTGTAGCGGCGATCGCGCTTGCAATCGGTGGCGCAGGCTGGGTTGTCACCTGGACCGGAACCGACGTGTGTGTGCAGTTGGCAAGCCCAAGGTGGGTCGTCGGTCGCACTCTGTCGATCTATTACGCTTTGACCTACGGCGGCATGGCAGCGGGCAGTTGGATCTGGGGTACTGTCGCGCAGAATTATTCCCTGACCTGGGCTTTGGAAGGTGCTGCAGCGGCACTGTTGCTGGTTGCAGCAGCGGGTAAGCTCTTGCCGATAGAGCTATGGGAAGAATCGGATCAAGGGGCCTTCGACTTCACGCCACCAGATCTGGCCCTCGATCTGAAGCCCAGGAGCGGCCCAATTGTGGTCAAGGTGGAGTACTCGGTCCCTGAGGAGAACATCGAGGAATTTCTGCGCTGCATGCGCGAAAGGCGCCGCGTTCAGAGCCGTGCCGGTGCGCGGGACTGGACCCTCCAGCGCGACCTTCAGAAACCAACGCTTTGGACAGAGATGTTCCGCACGCCGACATGGACGGACTATCTTCGCCTAAACCATAGGCTAACGGTCACTGACAGGGAGGTAGGAGAGCGCCTTGCCGCTCTGCAGGTGGGTGGTTGTCCTCCGCGTCTGGCTCTCTCGATCGAGCGGTCGACGAGACCGGTCCCCGGCAGCCAAATCCAGCCCGTGCCCTTTGTATCCCGTCCGTAGCGCCTCCGCAGTTGGAAGCTGGTCGTCAGTCCTGAGCGGTCCATCACCTCGCTTTGTTTTACGAGGAAGCGATGGCGCTGGGATGGACAACTAACATTGAGGGGAAGAGCGAATTCGCGTTGCCGCAGGAACGTCCGGATTGACCGCCGACACCGCAAAGGGAGCTCGGCCGGCCGGAGCGAGGTCTAGGCAGCAAGCATTCCCAGTGGGTGGGGCTGTTTGGCTCTCGCATCCAGGAAAAGTCGGCGCCGCAGAAACTTGGTTGCCAATCAAATTTTTGTTTTCTCGACTCTTCACGAATTAGGATTGGATGCTTCGCTGTTGGGGCGTGATGGGAGGTAGGCTGGGGATGGCGCGGCCCGAGCGAACCCACAAAACCTTCACACGATGCAGGTAAGGCAGGGGACCACGTCGAACGTGTCGGCAGGCTGGCTGGCGTTGCTCACGACTGAGCGGAAAGAAACATGCTGAAAATGACGCGCCTCGAGCTTCATGGGCTGGTCTGGTCGAAACCAATGGTCGAGATCGCTAGACTGCATGGAGTCAGGGACCAGCACGTCGCGCAGGCTTGCGATGCCAATGACATCGCTCGGCCGCGTGCCGGCCATTGGCAAAGAGTACAGCACGGCAAGACGGTGGAAGCCGTCGCGCTCGACAATAAGAACAATTCTCCAGAGGCGATGGTCATTATCGATCCGGCGGTCGGGAGGCCCGGCCGGCTTAAGTGGGGCACGACAATGAGACATCCAAAAGATAAGCGGCATGATCCGCTCAAGGGTGGCGTTGGAACTGCCATCCGAAAATGGCATCTTGGCCCAGGGATCGAGCCGCCATCGCGGAATTTGCACGGATGCAGAGCAGGCAGTGTTTCAAGTCCGGACGGCGAAGTGCGGAGCAGGTAAGCTCCGGCAGGTTCAGGAAAGTACGACCAAAGATGGTCACGATCTTTGGGGCGCCTGGAAGGCATTTCGCGCGACGCACCAATTCATCTTACTCGCGAGACATTTCATCGTTGACGGTCTGACTCGGGGCACCGGGGTCCGGAGAGCTTACAGCGTTCGACTAGTTTGATCAGACATCAAGAAGTTTCGGTGGACTAGATTTTTCAGAATTGTCTCTGCGTGTATTCAAAAGTAAATACTGTGTATTAGTAAGCGTAGGCTTGGGTAATACCGGGCGATACTTGCATCAATTGTCGAAAGTCGCGTAATATCTGTTATGGAACTTAACTTTTATACGCAAATATCATATACTTACCGATTACGCGAAATATCCAATATGTTAAATCGAACGTGGAGTGGCGGGAGATGTGTGATCTGCGCGCCAAGTTCATAATACCCTCCTTCAGCTCGCGGAGCGGCGCCTCTTCCGGGGCAGAAAACGGAAGGAACATGTCTTCAGCCACGACCTCGCCCATGATGTAGCGGGCGAGTTCACGACCAAAAAGCGTACCAGGCGCAATGCCGCGGCCACCACGGTACAGCCGGCCGCCAAAGCTGCGGCCGCCTTCCGATGGAAGAGTGCAGACGGAAAGTTCCACGGGACGATGAGGGCGCAGACCCCAACCGGCTGCTTCTGGACAAAAATCTTCTGACCTGCTCTCGGCGCCGGAATGATGTCCCCATAGGTGCGCTCGCCTTCTTCGGCAAACCATTCGACAAACTTTGCGCCCTAGGAAATCGCGCTCGGCCTTCTTCACTCACTCATGCAGCATCTGCGCCAAGCCGATCTTGGCGGCGATCGACGAGACCGCCGCCCACCGCGAGGCATGCTCGCCTTCGTGATCCAGAACCAGCCGCACCGCACAGGCTTGGACCTCGGGAGAGAACTTGTTGGTCGCCTTGCTTGTCATGGCTCCACCTTCTCAGGAGTTGGAGCATCCAATCAACCCGGGGCGGTTCAATCTGCCGTTGCGTGTCGCTTATCAGCGAGAGTGAGATATGGCGTGGGTGACAGGCCGATCTCGAAGCCAGATGTCTTTGATATCGGGAATGCATTGGACGATTTCGGCCCCTTGGTTGATGATTTGACAAGAAGCCTACGCCGATGAGGTGCCTCCCCCCTTGCTGTGTCGCTCAGGGAAAGCCGTACGCTTACTGATTACTGATTACCGATCGGTCCAGTCTACTGAACCGGCTATTAATGTTTGTGGGCAGCGCGGTCAAACGTCAATGCCACCTCTAGGATCACGATATGATAACGGGCCAATCTCACGGACTTTGGGGTGCAACGGCATCTCTTCCGCCCCCTACGCTGAGGCTTGCCGATGAATCCGTTGTAGACGTCGCCATTGTCGGTGCTGGTTATACCGGTTTGTCGACCGCTTTGCACTTGGGCCAACGGGGCGTGAGCACTGTCGTCGTCGAGGCGAACGAGATCGGATCTGGCGCAGCTGGCCGCGCCTCTGGTATGGTCAATGCAGGCCTCTGGGTCATGCCTGCTGCTCTTCGAGAGGCCTTAGGCCCGGTGTATGGCCGACGCATGCTGAACTTGCTGCGGTACTCGCCCCGCACCGTTTTCGACATCATCGAAAAATATGACATTCAATGCGAGGCAAAGCGGGTTGGTACGATTCATTGTGCAGCCGGTCGAAAGGGCGTGGCTGAGATAGAAGAGCGCGCCCGGCAGTGGCAGGCGCTCGGGGCGCCGATCCATATCCTCAGTCGGGATGAAACTGCAGCCAAAACGGGAACCAAAGCGTTTGCACTGAGCCTCCTGGATCTTCGAGCTGGCACGATCCAGCCTCTTTCGTATGTGCGGGGGCTTGCGAACGTGGCAATCGCCTGTGGGGCTCAGGTTTTCACACATAGCCCCGTCGAGACGATCATCCGCGACCGCGGCAACTGGCGGCTCAAGACCCAAGGGGGCAGCATCCTGGCCAAATGGGTCCTCCTTTCAACAGACGTGTACACCGCCGGCATCGCACCCGAGCTTCGCGCTGGGCAAGTGGTTCTGCCATTCTTCCACGTGGCCACAGCGCCGTTAAGTCCCGATCTCCGCCATAGTATACTGCCAGAGGGGCATGGGGCCTGGGATACCCGCACGCCGATGACGGCCTTCCGCAAGGACGATGCCGGCCGTCTCATTATCGGTAGCGTGGGAGCCCTGAGGGGCACCGGCACTATCATCCACCGTTCCTGGGCGCGACGCCGCATCCGCGCGCTTTTCCCGCAACTGGGAAAGGTAGAACTCGAGCACGCATGGTACGGGCGTATTGGAACCACGTCCGATCATCTTCCTCGGCTTCATGCGTTGGGTGATAACATGATCGCATTGACCGGTTTCAACGGCCGTGGAATCGCGCCAGGCACGCTGTTTGGCCGGGAGCTTGCTGGTTATATCGTGGGCGATACGGCTGCAGATGAATTATTCCTTCCATTCTCCCCGGCCGAAGAGGCGCCCTTACGCGCCCTCAAGGAAGGGTATTATGAGCTAGGCGCTCAAGTCGCCCATCTGCCACCTCTAAACTGACGCTGCCTTTGGCAGCCTGATCGCCGCTGCAAATGCGAGAAGACATGGAAGTAAAAACTGAGATCTATAGCTAATACCGTTTAATATATATGCTATGAAAAGGTAATATCCTGGTATTTAAAAATTATCCCCTGGTTCTTTAACAGATATTATACGACTTCTGTTTGATTGAGATCAGCAAGGCTGAAGAAGCGTTCGTTTCGAAGCCTGGCCAGCACCCACCTCTCGACGATTAAAACTGAACCTTCGGCG
>NZ_JAMYUW010000092.1:0-4648 GCF_040323315.1 Mesorhizobium sp. M0047
GAGTGGCGATTGTGCGTGCTACCCTGTTCGGGCTGTCGAGCATCTCGATTCTTGCTTTGCTCCCCCTCCTGGTTCGCGACCAACTGGCGGGCGGGCCAATTGTTTACGGCGTCCTGTTGGCCGGCTTCGGCACAGGCGCCTTGATCGCCGGCATTAGCAACAGCTATTTGAGACGCATCACGTCCCAAAATCGATTGATCACGCTCGCATCCGTTGCCTGCGCAACGTGTTGCCTTTTACTGGCTCTCACATCATCGGTGGCTGTGGCGGCGGTCGCGCTTGCCATCGGTGGCGCAGGCTGGGTTGTCACCTGGACCGGAACCGACGTGTGTGTGCAGTTGGCAAGCCCAAGGTGGGTAGTTGGTCGCACTCTGTCGATCTATTACGCTCTGACCTACGGCGGCATGGCAACCGGCAGCTGGATCTGGGGTACTGTCGCGCAGAACTATTCCCTGACGTGGGCTTTGGAAGGTGCTGCAGCGGCGCTGTTGCTGGTTGCAGCAGCGGGGAAGCTCTTGCCAATAGAGCTATGGGAAGAATCTGATCAAGGGGCCTTCGATTTCACGCCACCGGAACTGGCGCTCGATCCGAAGCCTAGAAGCGGCCCGATTGTGGTCAAGGTGGAGTATTCGATCCCCGAGGAGAATATCGAGGAATTTTTGCGCTGCATGCGCGAGAGGCGGCGCGTTCAGAGCCGTGCCGGTGCGCGGGACTGGACCCTCCAGCGCGACCTTCAGAAGCCGACGCTTTGGACCGAGACATTCCGCACGCCGACATGGACGGACTATCTTCGTCTAAACCATAGGCTAACGGTGACTGACAGGGAGGTAGGCGAGCGCCTTGCCGCTCTGCAGGTCGGCGGTTGTCCTCCTCATCTCGCACTTTCAATCGAGCGGTCGACAAGCCCTGCCCCGGGTAGCCAAGTCCAGCCTGTGCCCTTTGTATCGCGCCCGTAAGGACGAGTGGAAAGTTCTCTGGGTTGGACACGGGTTGTCAGGCCTGCGCATTCCATCACCGTCGCTTTGTCTGGAGAGGAAGCGACGGCGGTGGAATGGACAATCACGATTGAGCCGTGAACGGATTAGGCGACGTTTGGCGTCGGAAAGTCCGGATTGACAGCCGGTACCGCAAAGGGCGTTCGACCGGACGGGGGAGTCTGGGCAGCAAACTTTTCCGAGGGGTTTAGGCTGTTTGGCTCTCGTATCCAATCGGAAAGGTCGGCGCCGCAGAAGCCTTGGTTGCCAGTCAAATTTTTGTTTTCTCCATGCTTCACGAATTAGGATTGAATGCTTCGCTGTTGGACGTGAAGGAAGATAGGCTGGGGTGGCGCGGCCCGAGCGACCCAAAAGACTTCACACGGTGCAGATAAGGCAGGGGACCTCGTCGTGTCGACAGGCTGACTGGCGTTGCTCATGACTGAGCGGAAATAGAGCACGGGAAGACGGTGGAGACCGTCGCGCTCGACAACAAGAACAATTCTCCAGAGGCGATCATCATTATCGATCCGGCGGTCGGGAGGCCCGGCCGGCTTAAGCGGGGCCACGACGATGAAGCATCCAAGAGATATGCGGCATGATCCGTTCAAGGCCGGCGCTGGAATTGCCGCCCAAAAATGGCGTCTCGGCCGAGGAATCTTGCCGCCATCGCGGACTTTGCACGAAAGCAGAACAGGCAGTGTCCCAAGCCCGGATGGCGAAGTGCGGAGCCGATGAAAGCTGCGGCAGTTGAGGACGCGTACGATCCATAGACGATCGAGATCCTAGGGGCGCTCCGGAAGGCATCTCGCGCGACGCACCAATTCACCTTGCTCGCGAGATATTTCACCATTACGCCTGATTGTCTGACTTGGGGAGCCGCGGTCAGAGGAGCTTAGAGCGTTCGTCTAGTTTGACCAGACGATCAGGGCGTTTCAAGTAAGACAGATTTGTCGAAGCGAGATGTATGACCGTCGTCATTGTCTCGACGGATCTCAAAGATACTGACGTTAGATGCGATGTATTATCTTACTGAGGAGATCATCCATCATCCACCTTGTGGAACCTGCAGTTGTAGCAATAGGTTACTAAAACATATCCACTGCTTGACCGAACGCACAAGCGACATCTTCCTTCGCTGAAAAAAGGCTCTCCCCCGCGCCCCCTACGCTCGCGAACAGCCTGCCCTCCGTCCGAGCCAGCCGGGAGGAGGAGAGGGCGCTGGTCTCCGTGTGCGCGAGCACCGTCAGAGCCTGCCAGGTCATTCCGTACTCTCCGCCAGAAGGATAATTATGCTGGATCGGCTCTCGAATGGAAGCCTACCCCTCCACTTTATCGGAAACAGGTAGATCCCCTGTTGGCGGGGTTATTTCGGAAAAGAGGAAGGTCGCTGGATCCAGTTTCAACGCCTTGGCGATCGCGGCAATCGTGTCCACGCTGATGTTGCCGCTCGCGCGCTCCAGTTTCGTGAATGTCGCCTCCGCCACACCGATGAGTTCGGCCATCTCATAGCGGTGCAAAGTACGTCGTTGTCGCTCAAAATCGATGATGTGCGCCAGCCGCTTGCGGATCGCATTGTCGTCCAACCGATGCGCCCAATCCGGAACTTTCTTACTGCCGGCGAGCAGTCCTGCGAAAGACACTTGCAAGCCGTTTGCCATGATCTGTAGCGTCGTCAATGTGACATTATTTTTCTGACGCACAGTCTGAATGTAGGTTCGATAGGCCAGTTTTTCGCCCTCGGCGGTCCGAAACAGCTCGGTCATGTGCATATAGGATAGGCCACGTTTGGCTCGCTCCCGCTCAAGCGTCAAAGCAATGTTGGCGCGCAACGGGTTGTTGACCACGCCTCCGTCGTCTCGTTTCATAAATCGATGTAGTCGCACAAACCTGCCTTTTCGACCTATCCTTTTTCGCTCGGACCATCCATAGTAAACTGTCAAAATACGCAGCGAGGAAAAGGCTATGACCATACTCAAATCTCTTTTGGTGGGTGCCGCCGCCATCGCGGGCACAGCGGCTCTTCCATCCGAATCAAAAGCGTCGGAATGGGGCTGTCAGGTCCTCCTATGTCTTTCCGGCGACTGGAAGGGTACCCCCTCGTGCCACCCGCCAATTTACAAGTTGATTGCGGCGATGGAAGCCCCGAGTTTCAATTGGCCGACCTGTCCGCAAGCCAACTGCAGCGCGGCGAGATTTGAGAAGTATGAGGATTGTCCGTCTGGCTGGCAAGCAGTTGGCAGCTCCGAATCCGATCGGCCGGGCTTAGGTCAAGAACGGAACATCTGCCGCATCGCGGCCGATAGGTTCTCGCTGCCCGTCGTTTTCAAAAACAACGGCCTCGGCGGGCTTCATCGAGACGGATCACGTCAGGTCCAAATCGAAATCGACGGTAAGGTGGTGACGGCAAAAATCCAGACCGCGGGGAACGAACGAGGGCATTCCCTTGGTAATGGCCCCACCTATTACACCATCCCTCGACCGATGCGCGGAAAGCCCTGGTTCATCGAGTATGATGACGCGAACGGCGTGCGCCAGAAAAGCTGGTTCAATCTCAACATGCCATGAGCCCGGCGATCACGCAGGACGAGGTACTATTGTCGCAATTCACGGAGGGTTGTAGTGTTCAAGGCGCTTCTCCTGTCCACTGTGATTTTGAACACAGGCGCAGTGTTGACGGCGGCTGGTCAGAGCGACAAGCCGCGATCAAGCGTGAACAATCCTATGTGGCCCGCTTCACTGAAATGGGACTGCAAGACCGCTGCCAAAATTGTATGCGAGCGTGATGGCGGTTGCACAGTGACTGAGGACCGCTCTGGATTTGTGCTGAACTACGGCAGCAACGAAGCCGAGTTCGCAGCTGGCAATGTCAGGATCAAGCGTCACTATCAACAGACCGTGCAGGCAAGCCCTTTGCAGCAGGAAGTTAAAGTCGAACTGGCCGACAATCGCGTTCTTTGGCTGTCGGCCGTGGATGCCAGCCGCACTTATTCGGAAGCCTGGGTCGGCGCCCTTAGCGAGTTGAAGGGTGGCGCGGTACTGATGCAATCCGAGGGGGTTTATTGCATGCCGCACAAGTGAGTGCGCCGAGAGGGGAGGTGAGTACGTTCGCAACCATGCCAAGAGGCGTGTTGCGAAGCACCATATTGACCTGCTCCGTGCGGCCGGCAAGTGGTTCGATCGTCGAGGGCCCGCCAAAAACAACGCAGGTCTCCCGCCAAAAGGTCCCCGAGCCTTGCGGCAGACAGACGCTGCATCACTCTTTCACTCCCCGCCCCAGAGCGGCGACAAGCGAAATCGGCCACCCAAGGTGGTCCACATTCGCAAGTCCGCCGACCCCCAAGAACCACCGCGTCCGATCGAAGCCGTGGCCGTGCTGACTGGCTCTGCTTCGCTTCATATAAGCCTGCGCGATGCTTCGCTGTTCCCCAGTTGCGTGTCATCGTTGCCCTGCCTGAAATCGTCCAGCCGATGCTATGGGCGCTCCCAGGACCGCGGCAGTTTGACATCGCAGCCATCGGCGCGGTAGCACCGTCCAAGGCCAAGAGTCGCAGGGCAGACCGCACCCCGTCGGGCTGCGCGACCGAGACCAACTGACGCCAACCGGCACACACATCGCGCATCGGCACCGTTGATGCGACATCGGCTTTGTTGCGAGCGCGATATCTAACTTT
>NZ_JAMYUW010000093.1:0-4536 GCF_040323315.1 Mesorhizobium sp. M0047
CGAGGAGCCGAGCGGCCGCAAGGCGGGCGTCAAGGTCAAGAGCGTCGCCGAACTGGTCGACAAGCTCAAGAACGAAGCCGGCGTGCTCTAGGAAATCGGATGAGGCCGGCCTGCAAACGGCCGGTTTCTCCGCTTCCGGTGCTACGTACTGAAGTACGCTCCGCTCCGGTTCTCGAAACCAACCGTTTTCGACTCGGCCTGACCGGATTTCAGGGAGCCTCGAAAACGAAAGTCAGGAATATCATCAATGGCTATTCTTCTGATTGCCGAACACGACAACGCCACCCTTTCCGACCAGACCGCCAAGGCGCTGTCGGCGGCGCTGCAGATCGGCTCGGACGTGCATGTGCTGGTTGCCGGCAAGGGCGCCAAGCCGGCAGCGGATGCCGCCGCCAAGCTGAAGGGCGTGAGCAAGGTGCTGTTGGCCGAGGCCGACGAATTGACCGAGCGCCTCGCCGAACCGTTGGCGGCGCTGATCGTCTCACTGGCAGGCGCTTACGACACCATCATCGCGCCGGCGACCTCGTCGGGCAAGAACGTCGCGCCGCGCGTGGCCGCCCTGCTCGATGTCGCGCAGGTGTCTGAAATCATCGAGATCGTGTCGTCCGACACCTTCAAGCGTCCGATCTATGCCGGCAACGCCATCCAGACGGTGCAGTCGACCGACGCCAAGAAGGTGATCACGGTGCGCACTGCCTCCTTCCAGGCGGCCCCCGAGGGCGGCTCGGCCCCGGTCGAGACCGTCAAGGCGGCCGCCAATCCCGGCCTGTCCTCCTTCGTCGAGAACAAGCTGTCGGAGACCGATCGTCCGGAGCTGACCTCGGCCAAGATCATCATCTCGGGCGGCCGCGCGCTCGGCTCGGCGGAAAAGTTCCAGGATGTCATCCTGCCGGTTGCCGACAAGCTCGGCGCGGCCGTCGGCGCCTCTCGCGCCGCGGTCGATGCCGGCTATGCGCCGAACGACTGGCAGGTCGGTCAGACCGGCAAGGTGGTCGCCCCCGATCTCTACATTGCCGTCGGCATCTCCGGCGCCATCCAGCACCTCGCCGGCATGAAGGATTCGAAGGTCATCGTCGCCATCAACAAGGACGAGGATGCCCCGATCTTCCAGATCGCCGACTACGGCCTTGTCGGCGATCTGTTCGTCATTCTGCCCGAGCTCTCCAGATCGATTTGACCCGAGAGGTACAATGTCGCAACTCCAGACTTTAACTCTAACCTGCGATGACAGCCCCGGCATAGTCGCGGCCGTCGCAACCGTACTGACCACGCTCGGTACCAACATTGCCGAGAGCAGCCAGTTTTGGGACCGTACCAGCAATCGCTTCTTCATGCGTCTGGCCGTCGAAGGAGATGAGTCCCTTTCGACCGCGTCAATTGAGCATGCACTCAAATCGGCAATCGACCGCTTCGGTTTGTGTGTTCACGCCGTCGATGCGCGCCATAGGCCCAAGATTATCATTATGGTGTCGAAATTCGACCATGCGATGCTTCATCTGCTTTACCAAATCAAGGTCGGTTGGCTGAACGTCGACGTAGCAGCGATCGTCTCTAACCACGAAGACAGCCGTGGGGTCGCCGAGCGGGAGGGAGTCGCCTATCATTGCTGGCCGGTATGCAAGGAGAACAAGGCCGAGCAGGAACAAAAGCTGTTGGCTCTCGTACGCGAAACTGGCGCGGACCTAGTCATCCTGGCCAGATACATGCAAGTCTTATCTGACGACTTCTCAACTCGCCTGTTCGGCAAGATGATTAACATCCATCATTCCTTCCTCCCGTCCTTCAAAGGTGCAAAGCCCTATCATCAGGCGTACGAACGCGGAGTGAAACTTATCGGTGCGACTGCGCATTACGTGACGCCCGACCTCGACGAAGGTCCCATCATTGATCAGGAGACTGAGCGCGTAACGCATGCGATGAACGCGGAGGATTTCGTTGCGACGGGCCGCGATATTGAAAGCCGCGTCCTTGCACGGGCCGTCAAGCTGCATCTGGAGCGGCGGATTTTGCTGAACCGAAATAGAACGATCGTATTCTCAAGCTGACTTAGACGCCCTGATAAAAACCATTCCGAGTGTCGGGCGCATATGTTGTCAGGGAGGCAATCCGCCAGGCGTTGGTACACGGATCTGGAGCATGGCGGATCTCGATCTTTGATGACGCGGGCTGAGCGTGAAACGACGGAGCCCGCAGACGCGGTCCGACATTGATTTCTATCGCCCGATGGCGGTCTCGACCGCGCGCGCTTGCCGTAGCCGGTGGAAGCTTGCCATTTCATTCGCCGGTCTCTGCTGATTGCGGCGATGTGCCGGTCCCTTTGGTGGGGAGGTCTATCGTTGGTTGGTTCGATCGCTTTGGCGCGCATCGGAATGACGATAGCCGCCGCCGCGCTGTGATCGATGATTGCGTTGTAGGCGGCCGTTCCGTCGATAGGCACCGTCGGCAGTAAACCGTCCGATCGGACCACCAATCTGGTCCGGCGCCATGCTTCTCTGGCCGGCCCCCATTGGGTGATCCGGTTTGAATGTTAGTGGATGCCTCTCGCTGGCGCTACCGTCGGCGTGGCCGGCGAAGCTGGGCCGGGATGCGCCGCCGGCCATTGGATAGCTTCCGGCGCTGGTGGTCTGTAGCCCAAGGATGAGTGCGGCCGGACCGTGTTGTAGTGCTGGCGCCATCCTTCGATGACAACCCTGGCCTCCTCCAGCGTGTAGAAGATCTCGCCATTGAGCATCTCGTCGCGGAGCTTCGAATTGAAGCTCTCGCAATAGCCATTCTCCCAAGGACTGCCGGGCATGATGTAGGCTGTCTTCGCCCCGACAGCGGCAATCCACTCGCGCACCGCGTTGGCAACGAACTCCGGGCCGTTGTCGGAACGAATGTGGCCGGGCACCCCACGCAGGATGAACAGGTCCGAGAGCGTGTCGATCACGTCGACGGCTTTCAGCTTGCGTCCGATCCTGATCGTCAGGCATTCCCGGGTGAACTCGTCGATTACATTGAGCATACGGAAGCTCCTTCCGTTGTGGGTGCGGTCCTGAACGAAGTCGTAGGACCAGGCATGGTTGGGATGTTCCGGCCGAAGCCGGATGCAGGAGTTCTCGTTGCACCACAGCCGACCGCGCCTGGGCTGCTTGTGCGGAACCTTCAGCCCCTCGCGTCGCCAGATCCTCTCGACCCGCTTGCGGTTCACCACCCAGCCGGCTCGATGCAGCATCGCCGTGATGCGACGATAGCCGTAACGGCCATACTGAGTGGCGAGCGCGATGATGTCGGCGGTCAGCGCCGCTTCATCGTCGGATCGCATGGGGATCTTGCGCTGCGTCGATCGATGCTGGCCCAGAACCAGGCAGGCCCGTCGCTCGGACACCCCTAGTTCGGCAACCACATGATCCACACAGGCACGGCGACGCGCGGGGCTTAGTAGTTTCCCCGCGCAGCCTCGGCCAGTATCATCTTGTCCAGCGTCAGATCGGAGATCGCGCGCCTGAGCCTGGTGTTTTCGGCCTCAAGCTCCTTCAGACGCTTCACCTGGTCGCCTTTCAGGCCACCATATTCCTGGCGCCACCGGTAATAGGTAACTTCAGTCACGCCTATCGACCGAACCGCTTCCGCGACCGGACGCCCCTGCGACGTCAGCACGTCAACCTGACGCAGCTTCGCAACAATCTCTTCTGCTGTGTGCCGTTTCCTGGCCATCTCGTCTCTCCTCAATCGGCTCAAAAGCCATACCTAATTGAGGACCACTTCAATGGGGGCAGACCACGGTGTCAGCCACAAAGTCAGGCTGCGACGCCGACGAAGTCCCGCCTCATACTCCGGCCACTCCGCCACCCTGAATTTTATCTTCTCGATACGATGACGGCGTGAAAGGCATGACTAAACGATAAGGGCTGTTGTGGTGCCGTCCTGCCTAGTTCCTCGAGGCGGCGTAGATGAATGCTGACCGAGGACTGGCTGCGGTACTCCTGCCATTCCCGGAATCGCAAAATGCCAGGAATGTCCTGATGCGGTCCGTATCGACGTTGCGCAAAGCCGCCCTCAATAGTTTGAATTCCTTTAAGCGAATGATGCAATAATTTCGGTTTTCTTTCAAATGGTGTCGGGTAGGCTTGAGCCAGCTCCTCATCGGTGTGCGGCCGCGGACGGAGGCACTTGTATCGAAAAGGCGGTTTGGAAGCCGCTCATGGAGTGCTCGCGAAGGTTGCTAACAGAGAATCCTGCTGACGTTGTCGTTATTGGTGGCGGCATCATTGGATGCAGGATCGCCTAGCACCTCACCAAAGCAGGATTGCTCCGTAATGTGGGTAGCCATCTTGAACTGAGATACTGCCGATATGAAAACAGAATTTGAAGCTGTTCTGGTTATCACCCACAGTGCGCTGAGGCAGCTCCTAACAGAAGGCCACACCTTGGAATTCGCCAATCGCCGATGACGTGGTTTGGGCAAGGGGGCAAGTGTGCGGCTGCATATCGTGTTGCGGCCGTTATAGGGAAGTAGGGACGAGATCCGAAAATGATAACTAAGGCCGATCTTAG
>NZ_JAMYUW010000094.1:0-3947 GCF_040323315.1 Mesorhizobium sp. M0047
TCTGCGTAAGGCGGATAGGTTCCGAGCGCGACACGTCGGACGATGGGAATGGAAACGCGCGTCGAAAGCGGGGAGAAAAAGCGGGGAAGGCCGTCTGCGTCTTCTACAAAGCCCAACGAAAACAATGCACTAGACAAACACATTGGCTCCCCGGGCCGGACAAATTTGATAAATCGAACCAGGGCCAAAAGTTCCAGATAAGCATTGCTTTTCAGTCCCTTATGAGGACCGCTTCCCAAAGCAACGACCGCCTTGATGTATCTCAAGGGGTAGCAGCGGTGTATCTCTCAGAAAAGCGTTGACGAGCGCTGCGACGACATTATGGCTCGTCAGAGGCTATGCCTCGACGTTTGGGTCCGACGCGTCATATTTGATCGCAAATCCCGCATCGGTCGCGCTTCGCGCAATGAGATCGCCAAGTTGCCAGTCCGTGAGTTCGCACAGCGGCAGCATTCTCCTCACGGTGTGGCTGACCTCAGAAATCGAAATGCTCGGGCTGCCGATGTTGTCGATGAGGTAACAGACAATCGCCTGGCGAACGTCTGAGAAGGTGGGCGTCTGCGTGAGCGCAGACATATATGGCCTACGAATGGAGCCGTGGTTCTACACCCTCGGCCGTTTTTGCATCGAAGGCGACGGGCACACCGTGAGTGATGGATGCCTCAGCCAGCAGCTCTTCCAATTCGAGATCGGTGGCCTTGCACGCCGGCATGAGTGTTCGGATGGCGCGAATTGCTAGTGCGATGGACAGGAAGTGAGCCTTGCCTCTAGAGCGCACATAGGCTTCGGCGGCTCTTTCAACCGTGACGGTGTGAAAACTGCTGGTCATCGAGAATACCTCCCTGAAACCCTCAACACGATTTACGGCAGCAATTCCGTAGCCCGCAAGGGTTTGTCGTAACCGCCCGATTGTCACCGCCTGCCTGACATCGTCGTGATGTCCTATGACACGTGTTTAACGACGTCGTTTGCGACGTGTCTTGTGCGAGGTTTGCGATGCGTGTCGAGATTCTTGGTGCTGAACGACGTCGTCGCTGGGGTGATAAGAAGAAACTCGACATCGTCATGTCGGTTGGAATTGAGGGGGCGACGGTGACTGAGGTTGCCGAGCGGCATGATGTGACGCGGCAGCAGATTTACACCTGGCGGCGAGAGCTGAGGAGGAAGGGGCTCCTGTTGCCGTCGGCGGGTCCCATGTTCCTTCCCATGGACATGCCCGTGGCGCGGAGCGAACTCTATATGGGCAAAGGCACTGACAGATTATCAGCGTCGCTGGTTGAGTTGCAACTATGCTGTGGGCGGAACCTGCGCTTTGACAGAGAGATCGATACCGCCACTCTGACTCGGCTTATCCAGGCGGTTGAGATAGCATGATCGGACCGGGAACTGGGGTTCGGGTGTACCTTGCCTGTGGGTTCACGGACATGCGCAAAGGGATCGAGGGTTTGGCTGCACTGACGCAGGATGTGTTGCGCCAGAAGCCGACGGGAGGCGCGGTCTTCGCCTTTCGGGGAAGGCGTGGCGACCGTTTGAAGCTTCTTTATTTTGATGGCCAGGGGTTCTGTCTTTATTACAAGGTCTTGCAGAAGGGTCGCTTTCCGTGGCCGTCGGCGGCCGACGGGACGGCCAGGCTGACGTCAGCGCAAATGGCGATGTTATGGGAAGGAATTGACTGGCGACGCCCCAACTGGGGTGCGCCGCCGGCGCGAGTCGGGTGATTTATCTCTCTGAATCTAATGGTTTTTATGGCTACTCGCCCTGACTTATGGTAGTCAGGTGCATGCCGAATGTCGCCGAAAATCTTCCAGACGATCCTGTCTTTCTGAAGGCGATGATCGCCGCCTTGCAGGCGGAAAATGCGAAGATGTCGGCGACGTTGCAGGCGCATGACCAATTGATCCAGGCCTTGCGGCTGCGCATTGCCCGGCTGAAGAAACAGGTCTTCGGCAAGTCTTCGGAAAAAGTCGAGCGGGAAATCCAGCAGCTGGAACTGGCGCTGGAGGATCTTTTGATCGCCGCGGCGGAGAGCAATGCCGGGCCAATCAATGAGGCCGACGAGGCAGCGTCTGTCGCGCCTATGACGAACGCGCCCGAAAGGATCACGCGCCGGCGTCCGCGCGTGTCGCACAAGGCAGTTCGCGAGCGCAGGGAGCTCGATCCCGGCGCCTGCTGCCCCGCCTGTGGCGGTGAACTGCGTCTTGTGGGCGAAGACACAAGCGAAATCCTCGACATGATCGCCGCGCAGATGAAGGTCATCGAGGTCGCTCGGTTGAAGAAATCCTGCCGCTGCTGCGAAAAGATGGTGCAGTTGCCCGCGCCCAGCCGTCCGATACCAGGCAGCATGGCGGGAGCCTGCCTTCTGGCTTACATCCTGGTCTCGAAGTTCGACGATCACCTGCCATTGTATCGCCTGAACGAAATCTTCGCCCGCATGGGTGCCGACATCCCCGACAGTACGCTGGTCGATTGGTGCGGTCGCGCCATGCAGGTGCTTCAGCCCCTGATCGAGCGGATCGGAACCGTGATCATGGCCAGCGACCTTCTCCATGCTGACGATACCCCGATCCGGGTGCTGGATCGCTCCATGCAGGACAAAGGGCTGGGCAAAGGCGTAAAGAAAGGCAGGATCTGGACATATGTCCGCGATCAACGCCCGTGGGCGGGCGGCGCTCCGCCTGGCGCGGTCTACTACTTTGCTCCGGACTGGAAGGAAGACCACGTCCTCCGCCATCTGAGGCAGACAAGCGGCATCCTCCAAGCTGACGGCTACAAAGGCTACGGCAAGCTTTATGAGCCTGGAGCCGATGGAAAATCCCGCTTCCGAGAAGCGGCATGCTGGGCGCATTGGCGACGCGACTTCCATGATATCTGGACCTCGAACAAATCCGAGATCGCATGCGAGGCTCTCGACCGTATCGGTGCGCTTTATGACATCGAGCACGGCATTGCGGGTCAGCCTGCCGATGCCCGCCTTGCCGCACGTCGGAAGCATAGCAAACCAAAGATCGGGGCATTCCGTGTCTGGATCGAAACGCAACTGACCCGCATTCCGGGCAAGAGCGATTTGGCAAAAGCCTTCCGTTATGGCCTGAGCCGCTGGCCATCATTGTGCCTGTTCCTCGAAGACGGCCGCGTCGCCATGGACAACAATGCCGCCGAGCGAGCCCTGCGCCCGATTGGAATCGGAAGAAAAAACTGGCTATTTGCCGGCGCCGACACCGGCGCGGAGACCCTGGCTCGCGCCATGACAATCATCGAGACGGCCAAGATGAACGGCATCGATCCGCAGGCATATCTCGCAGACGTGCTCGACCGCATCCAAGATCACAAGATCAATCGCCTCGACGAGTTGCTTCCCTGGAATTGGTCACCTGGCACCGCCATCTCCGCCGAGGCTGCCTGATGGCAACGGTGACCCATGTGTTCAGCATCGACTACGTCGCCAAATTGCTCGATGAAGATGCCGAACTCCTTCAGGCGATCGTCAGCAATGATGACAACCTGAGCTACGGCAGCATCATCAGCGTCTACACCGGACCGGACGAGGCAATAACTTCGCTTACCCGCGACGGAATGGAAGAGCTGGAGCAAATGCTTACCCATGCGCGCCGCACCGCTGACGAATGGAGTGACTTCCTCGAAGCCTTCGTCGATGACCAGGAACTCATCGCTCGCATCAAAGCGAAATCTCCGCGGTAACAACCGGGCGGTTACGGTTTGTCCGATTCCGGACAGTTAGGCGGAGGCTAGGCCGAAGTGACTTTGCTCCTCCTCGCCGTAAGCACCATGTGTGAGCTGTATCATTCCAATGCGGTCGATAATCGTGATCTCGCCGCGCCTGGCGTGAACCAGCCCCCGATATTCGAGCATTTGGAGCGCGGTGGTAACGCCGGGACGCCGGGCACCAAGCATTGTCGCCAGAAATTCATGCGTCAGGTAGATCTTGT
>NZ_JAMYUW010000095.1:0-2664 GCF_040323315.1 Mesorhizobium sp. M0047
CCGCAAGAGCACTGTTCGCGTGCTCGACCAACCGGGCCTGACGAAGCTTGCAGGGTTCGAGAGCGAATACATCGATCGTAGATGGCATGTCGGCTTACGGCGCCTGAAGTTTTAGCGATGACGTCGTTTCCGACCGGGCGCCGAAGCGAGTGCATAATCTCCTCGCACATCCACCCCGGCTTCCAACATGTAGTCGAAAATGGCCCGGAAACCCTTTCTTTCCAGCCGATCTGGAGAACACAATTCTTCTGCGCGTTTGGACGAATCGATCATGCGTGCACACGCTCTTTGGGGAAATCCCTGGGCCATCCGCCCAGTGTTCCAAGCAAGTGCGGGGGTGCGGCTCGCGACCCCTTCTTCCAGCCACAGCCGGGACGCTTCAACCTATGCTGCTGAATGCCGACGCGCTGGACAAGCTCCACAGCACCAGGAAGGCGAATCAGGTCGTCGCTCTTCTGCACATCTTCAAAGGAACGATATCACAGCGGAACATGCTAAAGTGTAGAGTAGGTGGCGAGCGCGGTGCCGCCTTGCGGCGGTCCGTTTCTCACCACCCCTCGCAGAACCGCACGTGCACCTTTCGTTATGCATCCGGCTCGCCAGAAGATATGGCGAAGTTTGGCGTTCCCATCCACGCCAGACGAAACCGCCAGACCGGAGTCCATGCGAGCATATGTTGCTCGACGGACCCATCGCGCCACAGTCTCACCGTCGGACGGCGGCTGGTGCGTTGTCGGCCTTTTGCGATTTCGCTCGCTTTGGCGTTTGGGCGAACTTTCCGCTGCCAGCGCCAGAATCGATCCCCGGTGTACCAGTCGAGGCTGGTGAACACGTTGCTGGCTCCGTAGCAGAAGCGGAAGTAATTCGCCCATCCGCGCAGGAGGGGATTAAGCTCCTGAAGCTTTGCGCCAAGGGTCGTAGCTCTCCTCTCTTCCGGATGCGTCCTACGGTCATCCCGTCGACCCCGGCCGTGCGCCCGCCCTTATTAGTGGACACGCGACGCCAAGCGTAAGGCGGCCAATGCGCCCGCCCCGCGAATGGCGCGCTCGATCTGGAAAAAAAAGCAGCCGCATCTGGCTCGGCAACCGGGCAGGCAATCCTCGGCTATATCCTTAGCAGAGGGCCCGCAGCGATGCGCGACCTGGATGCGGCGCATGGCTGGTACGAGAAGTCTGCAGCAGCCGGTTGCCCTGAGGGATGCCTGGGCCTTGCTCTTTCCCTCGCCCGGCGCCGGCAACCTGCGCACGCAGTCAAGGTTGCCGCCGAAGTGCGACGTGCTGCCGAGGCCGGCCTGCCGACCGCAATCTAGCTTCTTGTCGTCCTGACCGACATGGGCAGGGCGTGCCGCTTGATCGAGCGGCAGCCGCGCGACTGTATCAGCTCGCCGCAGAAAAAGGCCTTCCCGCAGCCCAGTACCGGTTGGGACTGGGATTCATCGATGGTGACCTTGCAGATCTAGATGTCGCGGCCGGCGAGGAGTGGATGCGGCGCGCGGCATTGGCAGGGAATGTCGAGGCAGCCTATCGGCTCGGCGATCGGCGTGTGAAGGGTTCGCCGCCGGACTATGCTGACGCCGCCACATGGTACCGACGGGCGGCAAATGCGGGCCATCAGGCCGCCGCCCGTGCGTTGGCATCGCTATATCTTTCCGGGAACGGAGTCGCCCGGGATGTCGAAGAGGGAGCGCGCTGGCCGCGCGTGTCGGCAAAAGGTGGAAATCAGGAAGCGCAGGTCGACTTTGCCAATCTGGTCCTCGCAGGAGCAGGCGAGCCCGATGACCGCACCAGCATTGTTGTATGGTTCGAGGCGACCGCCTCATCCGGCGATATGGTTGCAGCGTTCAACCTCGGCCTCTGCTTTGCCGAGGACGTCGGCGCCGGTATGCGCAAGGACGAGGAGCAGGCTGCGCGATGGGTGAGGCGGGCGGCGGAAGGCGTGGCAGACGCGCAATATGCCTATGCGCGAATGCTTCAGGATGGACGCGGCGTGGCGCTTGCCGAGATGCTCCTCAACGGGCGTGGCGGCGCCTGCTTGCCCAGGCTGCCGCGCAGTGGTTCAAGCGGGCAGCCGCTGCCGGGCACCCCGGGGCTATGTTTGCGATCGGCGCACAGTACGCGAACGGCCAGGGTCTGTCGTTCAACCCGGTGGCAGCGCAGAAATGGTTCGCCGCCGCCGCCGAGCGGGGACATGCCCATGCCCAACTGACGCTCGGCCGTTATCTCTGCAATGGTCGCGCCGGCGAACACAACCCGCTAGCCGGTCGCGTTTGGCTCGAGCGAGCGGTTGCACAAGGTGTTCGGGAAGCCGTCGATGAACTCTCATAGTTCGCCGCCGAATGCTGGCCGCTGTAGCAGATGGGTAAGGACGATGTCGCCTAGAGAGGACCGCGAAGAGATCACGCCAAGAAACGAAAACCCAAGATGGCCTGGGCGCCTGTTGGGGGCGCCAGCTGGGATCGGGCGCGGATCAGGCGGAACAGATCCGCTGCCGGGAGATGCTGCTCAGGAAAGCCTGTCCTCAATCTTGCGCGATGCCCGCTACCGCGGAACACGTGAGTGCTTGCCGTCGCATGCCGAGACGTCTTAACCTTCGACATATTCCTGCTCGAATCCAGCAAACTTAGTCAGGCCCTGCTGATCGAGCACACGAACATGGCCCTGCCGA
>NZ_JAMYUW010000096.1:0-2373 GCF_040323315.1 Mesorhizobium sp. M0047
AGCCAGCAGGCCGGCTGTTGCTCATCGATTTCGGCAGGCCGGTGCGCAAGTCTGGATTGCCCAGGCTCCACAAGCATGGTCATGTCGATATGCATTCGGTCGCCTCGCTGTTGACCGAGAGCGGATTCCAGGTCGGCGACATCGGCGCCGTCGGAACCAAGAACCTGAATTATATTTGTGCGACGACGAACAAGGACCAGCCAGGCCAGGCGTCGTGATCATGCTCAGGACGCTAGTTGCATGACGACCTGTTCTGGTATGTCCCATTTCGGCCTGCTTGCAATGGCAGGTGTACCTGATCCGGAATCGACGAGCGAAATGTGAGCGAAAAATGAAGCTGACGGGCATAGTATCAGGCGCGGCGCTGTTGCTCGCTTCCGGCGCGGCGGCGAACGCCCATCCGCATGTGTTTGCCGAAGCGAAGCTGGACCTGACCGTCGGTCCAGACCACACGGTCAAATCGCTTCGGCATCTCTGGCGTTTCGACGACCTCTTTTCCATTACCGTGCTGATGGAATTCGACAAGAATTTCGACCTTGTCCTTGATGCCAAGGAACTCGATGAAGTCGCTGTCACCGTCCATGCGTCGCTGGCCGAGTACAACTATTTTCAGATGGTGACCTTGAACGGCAAGGACGTGACGATGGCGCCACCGCCGAAGTTCAGCGTCAGCTATGAAAACGATCAACTCGTCGTCCAGTTCGAAACGCAGCCGAAGGACCCGTTGGCCCTTGCTGGAAAAGTCAGCATCGGCGTATACGACCCGACCTTCTACACGGCGATCGATTTTACCGACGACGACAAGATTGCTGTGGCTGGCCTGCCTGAAGGCTGCTCACGCGCGGTCGTGCGTCCAGATCCGGACACGGCCATCGCGCAGAACCAGAAGAGCCTGACAGACGCGTTCTTCAGTGATCCGACGGGGACCGATCTCGGCAAGATTTTCGCGACGCGCCTTGAACTGACGTGCGGCTGAGCCGGAGCCGTTTCGATGGCCATGTTCCAGATGCTGGTCGAGTTCCAGCGCACGATCTACCTGGCACTGGCCGAGCAGATCAAACTGCTTTCGGCCGGCGGCGGTTGGCTGGCCTTCACGGCCTTTCTGCCGATGGGCGTTCTGTTCGGCGCGGCACATGCGCTGACGCCGGGCCATAGCAAGGCGGTCCTGGCCACGTATCTCGCCGGATCGGATGCCAGTGTCCGGCGTGGGCTTCTGGTATCGCTGACACTTTCCTTCACGCATGTGACGATCGCGGTTCTGATCGCTGCGCTCTCGTTGCCTTTGGTATCGATTGCCCTGGGCAGTGTTGGCCGTGCCCCGCTGCTGGAAGACGTCAGTCGGGGCCTGCTTGGCCTGATCGGCGTTTGGATGCTCTGGCGCGCATTGAGCCACGGCCACCACCATAAGCATGAGGGCGAGGCCGTCGGCGCCATCGCCGGCTTGATCCCCTGCCCGTTGACGCTTTTCGTGATGACCTTTGCGATATCCAGAGGCGTTCCGGTCGCCGGCATTCTTTTCGCAATTACGATGATGGCCGGCGTGGCGCTGACGCTGTCTTGTGTTGCGGTGTTGTCGATCCTGTTTCGCGAGCGCCTGGTGCATTTCTTCGACGGCCGGCCACGCCTGTTCGATGCCATTTCGCGGACCATCGAGGGCGGTGCCGGAATTGTTCTAGCCGGCGTAGCCGTTTGGCAAATCACATCTCCCTAACGCCGTTTGGAGAAAGGGACCATGCGACCATAACCCAATCTCCAAGAAACTCCGGACCAACTCTGCTGTTGGGCGAAACAGAGTTGGGCGCATGACCGACGAGCCGCCTGCGACGACCTACGTTGTGAGCGTGTCGAGACACCGCACTGGCGCAAAGTGTTGACGACCAAGGACAAGGCCAAAGCTCTGGCGACAGCGAGAGAGATGGGCAACAGGGTGAGGGTCGCGACGAATGCGCCGCAAGCTAGCCAGAACAAAGTCGGTGGTCGCACTCAAATCGCGCTGCTATCACGGCAAGGCAAAGAATCTTCAGGCGCTCGCCATCGCAGAGCGTGTGGCTTAGTGAGGTGTGCCCTTGCGTCCTTCAATTGCCGAACGGATTGCAATCCACGAGCAACATACTGGATTCGCCTTCAGCCGACGATACCGGTTGCCTATTGCCGTGAGGGTTGTGAGCTCCTGGGGAGATCATGAGTGACCGACCGTCAAAAGATCGCTTGGATGATCGCGCTAGCCATACTTGGGGGCATTGCGGTGATTTTGCTCGACCACTGGATCAAGCGCGATCTATCCATGGCGCTGCCATTGACTTCGGTCGACAAGACCAACTCGTCTTCTGTCTGATCTCGTCCGCCGGTCGATGTCGGCCGGCTTTTGTTCGG
>NZ_JAMYUW010000097.1:0-2017 GCF_040323315.1 Mesorhizobium sp. M0047
GGTCGGAATTCTTGTCGAATTCCATCAGCACGGTGCTGGAAAAGAGGTCGTCGAAACGCCAGGAATGCCGAAGCGACTTGACCGTCCTGTCTGGGCCGACGGTCAGGTCCAGCTTCGCTTCGGCAAACACATGCGGATGGGCGTTCGCCGCCGCGGCGGAAGCGAGCAACAGCGCCGCGCCTGATACTATGCCTGTCAGCTGCATTTTTCGCTCACATTTCGCTCGTCGATTCCGGCTCAGGTAGAACACCTGCCATCGCAAGCAGGCCGAAATGGGACGGGCCGAAATGCTTGCCGGCCATCTCCCTTGCTTACACAGAGGCAGCTACCCAAGGTCGCCCTTCAGCCAATGGTTGAGCATGATCACCGCGATGCCAGCAAGGATTGCCAGCATTATCATCCAGATGATCTTTTGCCGATCGCTCAATTTCCTGCTCCAGATCGATGCAGAGCATTCCTAGTCCTCGGCGATCGAGCTTGCAATGATCGTGTTCGACGTGATCCGGGACCTCGGGAACGTCAAATGGACAAGCTGTTTTCGATTGTCGGCAATCAATATGTAGAGTTTGGAAACTTGCGCCCCGATTCTGTCCTCGCCGATTTTTACGGCATCCGTCCGTGCAAAGAAACGCTCTTCGAAAGCCGCGCGATCAATGTCGAACAGCATGATCGAGCATGTCTGCACCGCCTTGCCTTTCAATGTAGCTTTTGCCACCGCGATCATAGTTTTGACCGGCATGTCGTTGCCGTTCGTTAGCCATCTTTGGAAGGCATCTACACCGTCGGCCGGAAGCACCGGTGCAGAGGGTTTGCCGGAAAGCGGGCTCCATCCTAGCCGCACAGCAGTGGCGACGGTTCGCTCGAAGTCAGGTCCATGTGCAAGACACGTCCGGTGAAAGGCTTCCACCGCCAGATCGACCTTGTCGGCATAGACCGGCGTCGATGTCAGACATACAGTTGCAACCGCGATCAAGGTCTTCGACATGTCGGTCACACCTCGGGCTGGAAAGTGAGGTAGCTGTTTCATCCGAAAATAGAGTATGAAGCATACTGGTCAAGTGAACGTGTGCGTGCTCCGGAGATCTGCCATCGCGCGAACTAGTTTACCTCGATAAATTCGTCAGGTGCCCGGCCTTAAGCCCAACGTTACAGCCCGTCCACCGAAGCATGGCGCTGCCCTAACAAACTCGAACCCGGATGACTAACGGCGTTGCCTGTTCAGGAGGTATGTTGCGGGAAAACTTTCCACCTGGTGAAGCTTGCATGCGAACCGCTGTCCTGCATATGCTGTGTCAGACTGGAGGTGGGATATGCGCGCACCAGTTATCGTCTTAGCTTTGGGATTGTCGGCATTGGTTGCCGCGAGTCCGGCCAAGGCTCCCACGGACGGCCCAATCTATGGCGCGGATGTAGTGGCCTCGAAGTGCAATGACCCATCCGCTGAGTTTTGCGTTGGATTCCTGGCAGCGGTTTGGTCCCAACTCTACGCCACGGAGACCCATTGCGCACTGCCAGCGGTTAGCATGCGCGATTTGTCGGACATTTACCGTGTCTTTTTGTTGAAAAATCCCGACTTAAACGACGTTCCGGCTTCAATCGCGGTAACCAAAGCGTTTGAGGCCCATACTGGGTGTCCAGGATGGCGTCCGCGTTCAGATGGAGAATAGCTGGAGACCAAAAGGGCTCGAACTGCCCGAACGTGTGGCAGATCCAGCAGGGCTAGCCTGCGATCGGCCTCTCATGTTGCTACGCCTGAAACGGCCATCGCTGCCGTTTGTACCGAGCCGGCAGTCGCTATTAATATTGAGATTGGACCTTTTGGACCCTTCATAACTTGATAGGTCAGCTTCTCGAAAACGCATTGGGGCGCAGAAATACCCATCTTTCAATGACCGGGCGGCGGCCGCTATCGGCCAGATGACAGGCTGCAACGCGAGAATGATCCGGCGGCGTCCCGCTTCGATGCGGGGATCGGGAGAAGGAACGGCCGACAGCAGCGCCTGGCTGTAGGGATGGG
>NZ_JAMYUW010000098.1:0-1804 GCF_040323315.1 Mesorhizobium sp. M0047
GAGTTTGAAACGGCAACGGAAACGTGCCGCGTCGAGCGAAATGGCTCAGACTTTGGATACCGATGAAGCACCCTGAAAGGTTTCGTCATGGACAAATGAACTTGCCTTGACGCATCACTCCTCATGTGAGCTTTGAGAGCCTGCCAACGACATGGATGCGGAGGGCAGCGTCCGACGAACCTACGACATTGGCGCAATGTCGCTGATGATCTGGTCACGACATCTCATTCCGCAGCTTCCAGCCTCGTCAGCGCCTGTTCCCGCCGGGCGATGACGGCGGGATCGTTCATGAAATCCGTCCGTCGACCAGGCTTGCGGCCACGCTTCTGGTATCCATTGCTCTGGCTGCCATCGGGAATGCCGAACAAGTGGTTCGCCTGGCCTGTGCGCCGCGGTCCGTGTTGGCTGCGTGTCAGCTCACGGCCGGCCTGCATCTCGGCCACCATGGCGAGCGCTTCATCCAGGCGTTTGTTCTCGACGATCTCCGATCTGTGAACCGAGCGCAGCTTGTCAAAAGTTATATAGGGCAGGGACGTGCTGCCCTCCATGATCTCGAGGCGGCCATCGGGATAGTCGCAGACAACGACCTTCTTACCGGCCAGGCGCTTAGTGAAGACGCTCGGATCGAGAATGAACAGCACCTTGTCGTAGCGCAGTGTCAAAGCCTGGGACAGAGTCCGCATCTCCTTGCGGCACATCGCACTGTCCAGATTCTCATGATCGGCAAGGGGGCGATGCATGTCCTTCGGATTGCGTGGTTCCTTGCCGAAACGGGCATTGAAAGCATTGGCCGCCTCGATCGTGCTGATGCCGCGCAGGCGCAGCTCCTTCACAAGCCGGTCCTGCAGCGTCTGATTGGCGCGCTCGACGCGACCCTTGGCCTGCGGGCTGTTGGCGCAGATGATGTCGATGTTCAGTTCGTAGAGCGCGCGACCGAACTGCATCAGGCCAGTCGTTCGATCCTTCTCCGAACCATGCGTCGTGCGAAACACGCCATGCTTGTCGCTGTAGAAGGAGATCGGCTTGCCCCATTCCTGCAAATACGCCTTGGTGGCGATCAGATAGTCGAACGTGTTCTCGGAACCGGCAAAGCGCAGATGCAGCAGCTTGCCGGTGGCGTCATCGATGTAGACGAGCAGGGCGCACTTTGGCCCCCGGCTCTCGAACCACCAATGGTGCGATCCGTCGATCTGAACCAACTCGCCGAAGCAATCTCGCCGGCCACGCGGTTGATGAATCTGGCGCTTACGCTCACGTCGCGAGGTCCAAATGGCGGCTTCGGTCATCCATTTGCGCAGCGTCTCTTTGCTGACCGCTATCTGGTGTCGCTCGAGCAGCTTCTCGCGGACAAGCGTCGGACCAAAGTCGACATAGTGTTCGCGGATGAGCTCCAGGACAAAGTCGCGAACGTTATCGACGATGCGATTGTTCGAACATCTGCCGCGCGCCTTGTGCCGGAGAGCCGCGGCACCGTCGTCTTGCAATGTCCTCAATAATCGTTGGGTCTGGCGGACCGTGAGCCCCAGGATCGTCGCGCCCGACGCAGTGGAGATGCGTCGTTCAATGACCTTCGACAAAACCTCGATACGCTTCAGCTCGCGTTCGCTCATCAGAAAACAAGTCCCAAGTTGCAATCTCCCGCACCGTCGAAGGCGGAGAGATTGGCAGCGCACAAGCAGGAGCGACATTCCTACTTTGCCAAACCCGGACATTTTAACTTAGGGCTAAGACTCATAACCAGTAGCTGACGGTTGCAGCGATGCAGACGGCGGCGAGGAAGTTGCGGGCGAGCCGATCGTAGCGA
>NZ_JAMYUW010000099.1:0-1627 GCF_040323315.1 Mesorhizobium sp. M0047
AAGCCAATGTCCGCCTGTTGAGCCCGGCCGCGCCGGCCGTCACTGGCGCGGAAACCTCTGGTGCTCACCATCATGCGCCGGAGCCCTTCAAGGTCGCCTGCGATCTGGCTGCTGGCACATTAGAGATCGTCGATACACCGGCTGGCGAGCGGATGCGGCTGACGATCGACCGGCATGCCGACGATCTGACGGCGACGGTATTCATCGACCGGTCCGGCGGGCCGGAAACGATTCGCCTCGAACCTGTCGGCGACAACCATCACCGCCTTGAGAGCACCGTCGCCCCTGCCGAGCCGCATGAATTCCGGGCAAGGCTGGTGCTGACTGCGAAAGATCGCGAACAGGTGCTGCGGTTCAAGATGGTCGAGCCCGAAGGTCACCATCATTAGGTCGACTGGCGGAACCGGGCGAAGCTTCTCCAACCTGAGCGGGTTAGGGCCCGGCCGCCCGCCAGGCCTGCACAACGATGCTGTGCTGGTTCCAGATCATCAGCGCTCCACTCGCAGCCATGAGCGCGACCACTAGGCGGCGGAACTGTTGTCCACTCAGGTGTTCGAGCCAGGGCTTGGCCAGCAGATTGGCAAGCGCGGCGCCCAAACCCGCGGCTATGCCGTATATAGCCGCCTGACCACCGAGCGCGCCGAGTCCGGTGAATACCGTGATCTTCACGACATCGGTCACAAACGAGTTCACGGATTTCGTGGCGACCAACGTCTCCTTCTCCGAACCGTAGTTCAGATAAAGCGAATTCAGGACGGGTCCCACAGTGCCCATAAGCGCCGACAACAGGGCGACGATCAGGCCGGCCGGGAGAAACCACCAGCGGCGGGCTCGGTAGCTCCGCTCGCGCGCGCCGCCGCGAAATTCCCAGACTGCACTGATCAGATAGATGCCTATGAGTATCTGGAGCCATTCCGCCCGACTGTTGGCGAAGAGCCAGGAGCCCGCCGCGGCACCGGCGATGGCGCCGGGCAGGTACCAACGGACCAGGCTCCAATCGATGTCGCGCCGAAAGGCCAAGGCGCGGATGGGATTGCCGATGAGCTCGGTCAAGGTGATGACCGGCGCAACCGCCGCGCTGCCTGTGATGAAAGTCACGGCGGGGATCAGCAATAGACCTCCGCCTCCGGCCGAGAGGGTGTTCAGCGTCCAGGTGAGGAACCCCGCCAACGCCAGGAGGCTTAGTCTAATCCAGTCCATCCAATCAGAACGAAGCGGGCCTTCGATCGTTCCGGACGTATCGGTTCACAACAACCCGGCCCGCCGCTCGTATGCGATGGAAAGGCGATCTCCGGCGCAATGCTGATGGCGGAGAGACGCAGCGCCAGAGAACGGTTCCCGAGGCGGCGGGAAGAAGGCCGTTCGCTCCGAGCCGGCCGAACTCCGCCGTAGGACGCGCGCGGACACCCAATCTAACTCTTCTTGACGGCGACTTTGTCGAGGGCTGCGCGCAGTCCTTTCGCCAGCTTCTTTGCATCGTCGTTCGCCCAGAAATGCATGAAGAAGAGCCGCGGCTTCTCATCGAGCATGTGGCTATGCAATGCGGTGATCTCGATGCCGTTGTCCTGCATGGCATTGATAACCGGATTGACCTCCTTTGCCGTCAGCACAAAATCACCCGTGATCG
>NZ_JAMYUW010000100.1:0-1531 GCF_040323315.1 Mesorhizobium sp. M0047
CGGCTTTAGATCCCATGAGGAGTGAACGGCGGCCGGCGCTCTGTCAGGGTGAGGCTGCATCGAACCACTCACTCAACAGGAGATCGCCGTGGAGAATGTGTCTGCCCAACCTGGAGTCCCAAACGCTGTCCGTGTCGACCTTGGAGCAATCTTTGTCTCCCTGGAACTGAGCCGCTCAACCTGGCTGGTTACGTCGTTGTCGCCGGGCAGCGGCGACAAGATGTCGAAACGTGCTGTGGATGGCGGCGATATTGCCGGACTGATCAGCCTGTTCGAAGACCTCCGGAAGAAGGCGTTGTCACGGACAGGGCGATTGTTCCCTATCGTGACCATTCAGGAGGCTGGTCTGGACGGCTTTTGGATTCATCGAGTCCTGGAAGCCAATGGGTTCGAGAGTCACGTCGTCGACGCGGCTTCTATCGCAGCGTCCCGTCGTCGCCGGCGCGCGAAGACGGACAAGATCGACGGGGAGGCATTGGTTCGAGCACTTCTTGCCTTCAAGCGTGGCGAACCGCGCGTATGTGCAATGGTGAAGGCGCCAAGTCCGGATAACGAAGATCGGCGTCGCATTTGCAGGGAACGCAAGGTCCTGATTGCGGAAAGGGTGGAGCACGTCAATCGTATCAAGGGTCTGCTATTTGCCCAAGGCATCAGCGGTTACGAGCCGCTTCGGAAGGATCGGCGCAAACGACTCGACGGTCTGGTGACAGGCGATGGCCGCCAGTTGCCTCGGCACCTAAAGGCTCAAATAGATCGTGAACTTGATCGCCTTGAACTGTTGCTTCAGCATATCGCCGCTGTGGAACAGGAGCGCGATGCAATGATGTCCGCCACAAAGGATGCTCCACATACAGCGCCTGGACCTGCGGCCGTGCTGAGTGCTCTCAAAGGGATTGGACCGGAGTTCGCCGCTATCCTCTGGGCCGAAGGGTTCTCTCGCCATTTTGACAACCGACGCCAAGTCGCCGCCTACGCAGGATTGGCACCCACGCCGTGGCAAAGCGGAACCATTGATCGTGAGCAAGGCGTATCGAAAGCGGGCAATCCACGGCTGCGCACGACGATGATCCAGCTCGCGTGGTTGTGGCTGCGGAACCAGCCGCATTCGGCACTCAGCCGTTGGTTTGCTCAGCGGGTTCAATCAAATGGGGGTCGGCTGAAACGGAGCACGATCGTTGCCCTGGCGCGCAAGCTGCTGGTGGCGCTGTGGAAGTACGCGGCGTTCGGCATCCTGATCGAAGGGGCCGTCATGAAGAGCGCGTGACGGCCGACCGGAACCCAGAACAGCAATCTCCCAGGGCTGATCAACCCTGGCGGATCCAGGTGAGCGAACCGCCTCAAAGTTTGGCTTCAAATGCCGCGCTTTAGAATGGACTCGTTCTCCTGAGCCTTTGCCGCAACGCAAGCGGGATAGTGGTGCAGCCGAACGAGACGGCGACCGTATGTGAGTTTGAAACGGCAACGGAAACGTGCCGCGTCGAGCGAAATGGCTCAGACTTTGGATACCGATGAAGCACCCTGAAAGGTTTCG
>NZ_JAMYUW010000101.1:0-1395 GCF_040323315.1 Mesorhizobium sp. M0047
CGCAGTACGCCTCGCTGCATCACGACTCCGCCAATAACCCCGACAACAGCGAGGCGGTGTCGATCACCAGCGCCGCGCTGCAGGCGGTGGTGACGGTGACCGACGGCGATGGCGACACGGCGACGAACTCGGTCAACATCGGTGACCAGATCAAATTCCTCGACGACGGCCCGACGATTACAGTCGATAACATCGGGAGCGGGAGCTACGCGGCAGGCGGCAGCAGCACCTGGAGCGACGCTCCCGGCGCCGACGGGTTCACGTCACTGAACATAACCCTGAACGGCTACACGATTGACGCCAAAGCTCCTGTGACCGTCGTCAACGGTTCGCTCGGGACCGATACGACAACCGATCAGAACGGCAACTACGTCTTCAACGGGACCATCAACGACGATTTCAACAATGACGGCATCTCGGACGCAGTGTCGTTCAAGCTGACCTTCAACCCGACGAATGACACCTACAAGATCGACGTGACGAGCCAACCCTCGACGATCGTTACTTACGACACTTCGCAGGGTAAGCTGGCGCCAGGGGGGCCCTCCCCAGTGCAGCAACTGAACTTCTCGAGCGGACCCGCGGCCGGACAGAGCGTGGTGTTCTTCGGCACTGCGGCGAACGCGCCCGCAAAACTTGACAATGTCGCCGACACTCCTCCGAACGACATCCTGGACCTGGTGAAACTCGGGCAACCCGACCTGACCAAGGCCGACATCGACGCTTTGCTCAAGCCGACCAATCAGATCCCGTCCCTTATCAACGGCTCGACACAGATGAACGTGTCGACCTCGGGCATCGGGATCAACAACAACAACCTGGACGGATCGGGGGCCGGGATAGGAGCAACCGACGAAAGCTTTGTCGTCAATCCCTCGCAGCTGGTGGACAAGGTTAAAGTGTTCATCGACAACTCGGTGGGTGGCTACGACCCGAACACGGAGGACCTCGAATACCGCGTCTACTATAGCGACGGGCAAGTCAGTGCGTATACGAAAGTCCAGGCGGGCGATCTTACCAAAGTCACGTCGGGGGTCGCCAAAGGCGGTAAGTCGTTCGAGATCTCGGACGTCCTGGGCGGGCCTCAGATCGACGCTGTCCAGCTGACGATGGCCAGTGGCACGATCAAGGTCCCGGTGATCCAGTTCAGCATCCGGCAGGCGTTCTTGCCGCAACAGCTCACCATGAACCTGACGGCGACTCTAACCGACGGGGATAACGACACCAAGCAGGACCCGTTCTCGATCACTCTCGCCTGACGGTGCACCATCCGCGGGCCGGGCCCCCCCCCGCCCCCCCGCCAATTGTAAATGGGGGGTTGGGATGTGGACCGGGACCCCCACCACAGTGGGGGCGGGTTGGGGGGGGGGGGGAAACCCACCGCCCCGGGGGGGT
>NZ_JAMYUW010000102.1:0-1299 GCF_040323315.1 Mesorhizobium sp. M0047
GCAGGACTGTCCGGGGAAAGTTATTCATATATGAAGGCCATCTGATTGAGGGAGGATCGGTCTCTTGGTCGGCTCGGATTGACCGGCGGCGGCTTATCGATGGCGTTTATTTTTCGCCGCCCGAACAAGTATTGGGCGACCAGCTCTGTGAACCGCAGGATTGGAATGGCGACACCTCGGGCGCGCGCGACGATGCGCAGCAGTGCATAGGCGATCATTGCCGCGAAGAGCTGCAGGCGGATTGCATTGCCGTTGTTGCCCAGGAACTTGCCGATCTTGAGGTGCTGCTTGATCCAGCGGAACAGAAGCTCGATTTGCCAGCGGCCTTTGTAGAGCTGCCCGATCTCGACTGCGGAGCGCTCCATGTCGTTGCTCAAAAGCATGATGGTGTCGCCTTCCTGGCGTTGGATGCGCAGGCGCCGCAGGCGTATCGGCAGCTTGCAAGCGCCCTTGCTGACCAGGTTCACCTCACTGTCTTCCAGGACCAGGAAGCCGTCGCCCTGCGGCTCGGCCACGGGGCGGTTGCACAGCTGCGCCAGCCCCATGTTGGTCTTGGGCCGCGTTACGAAGACCGACCCGGCCTCGGCGATCGCCGTCCACCAGCCATAGTGGCAATAGCCCTTGTCGAACACATAGGTCGCCGCGGGCTCGATGGTGATCCGGCGGCCGATCTGGGCGTCGTTGACGTTGGCGTCGGTGATGTCGAGGACGCGCGGATGGTCGGCCTTCGGGTCATAGACGACATGGACCTTCATGCCGCGGATGCGTCCGTTCGACTTGGCCCACTCGCACAGCTTGCCGAGCGGAATGGGGGTCGAATCGATCAGCCGCAGCATTTCTTTACCCTCTTGCCGCGTCTGCCGGTCGAGCAGGCCCGCCACCAGGCTGAAGGCCTCGGCAAAAATGGCGACCGGGCGCCGTCTGTTGGCATCCGACAAGGTCGAACGCATCAGCGGACCGCTGCCCAGGTGGTAATGATGCTGGCTGTTGGCATTCCAACCGGCTTCCAGGCCACGCAGGCTGTCGCTGCCGCAGAACTGAGCATAGATCAACACCACCAGATGATCCCAACTCCTGAACGATTTGTCGTAGGCATCGCCGTCGTGACGATCCACAATGGCTTGGAATTGACGGCGATCCATGGCTTCAAGAAGCTGCCCGAAGATGCTAGGTGCAAAGCGCATGCCCCGTTCCTTTTCTGAGTCTCGACAACCAGAGAGAAGACGGACAAACCCCGTTTTACGGGGCATGCACATGCGGCATTTCGATTCACTCAAAACTTTCCCCGGACAGCCCTGC
>NZ_JAMYUW010000103.1:0-1267 GCF_040323315.1 Mesorhizobium sp. M0047
CGCTGCCATTGACTTCGGTCGACAAGACCAACTCGTCTTCTGTCTGATCTCGTCCGCCGGTCGATGTCGGCCGGCTTTTGTTCGGTCGAGTTCGCAGCGCGAAATTGGGTTTGCTAGCCTTGATTGAGCAGGCCCCGGCGCTGCGGTAGCAGCTCCGGTTTGGCGATCTTGGCCTAATGCGGTTGCGCAATAGCGCCAAATACGCTTCAGAGATGGCCCCAGTCAGATCAAGCAGAGGATATCATGCCGGCGGACGATGGTAGTCTACGCGACATTCTTGGAATTCTATTGGTTCTCGTACTCGTTGGCGCAAATGGCTTCTTTGTCGCCGCCGAATTTGCGTTGGTGGCGGTCAGGCGGAGCCGAGTCGACGAACTTGCTACCGCTGGACGTTTGAACGCCGGGCTGCTTCAAAGAGCCTTGGCGAATCTCGATGCCAATCTTGCCGCCACCCAGCTGGGTATCACCATTTCGTCGCTGGCGCTTGGCTGGGTTGGCGAACCTGCACTCGCCCATCTGATCGAGCCACTGCTGATTGGAGCGATGGGGTCTCTTGCCACCGCCGGATCCCATACAATCGCCGTCGCAATTGCTTTTAGTATCATCACTGCTCTCCACATCGTTCTGGGCGAGTTGGCGCCGAAAAGCCTGGCACTTCAGCGTAGCGAGGGCACAGCACTATGGGTGGTGCGTCCGCTAGGCCTGTTCCTGTTCCTGCTCAGGCCGGCGATCCTCGCTCTAAATGGCCTCGGCAACCTGGTGTTGCGGCTCTGCGGGCTGCGGCCAGGCACGGGCGAGGAGTCCCTGCATTCGCCTGAAGAGCTGAAGCTGCTTGTCGCGGCGAGCCAGGAGGCAGGGCTGCTTCACCAGACCCAGCAGGAGCTCGTCGAGCGCGTCTTCAACATTGGCGATCGGCGCATCGCCGACATCATGACGCCGCGGCGCGATATCGACTGGATCGACACTGAGGACAGTCCAGACGAGATTCTGCATACCATCCGTGAATGTCGCCATGAGCAGCTTCTGGTCGGCCGTGGCGGGATAGATGAACCAATCGGCATGATCCTGAAGAAGGATCTCCTCGACCAAGTGCTCGTCGGGAAAACGCTCGATCCAATGGCGGTCATCCGCGACCCCGTGATCGTTCATGAAGGAACGCCGATATTCCGCGTTCTCGATCGGTTCAAGAGGGCACCGGTACGCCTGGCGATCGTCATCGACGAATATGGCGCTCTGGAGGGGATCGTCACCCAGACCGATCTGCTCG
>NZ_JAMYUW010000104.1:0-1259 GCF_040323315.1 Mesorhizobium sp. M0047
ATGGTCGCTCAACACTGAATTCGTCACTCAGGTTAGCGGAGTGGAAGGCCGTATCAGCGCGGGCGATACTGAGTGTGCTGCAATTCGTGGGAGCGACAGGCAGGTCGTCAAGCGACAATTCTTTGACGAGGTTCGCAGGCACCCCCTAAAGGATGAATGGTGGGATTCAATCTATCTGGCCCGTAATGAGGTCGCCGGCAGGGTCGCTGTGCCGACGATGATTATTGCCTCGTGGCAAGACACCTACGGCTGTGCAGTCAGGGAAAGTGCTCGGTTATTTACCCAATTGATGCCTAACGTGGAGCACAAGAAGCTAGTCCTGATGAACGGCGATCACGTGATTGGTGGACCTGGGCCGAACAGCTATGGCCTGGTGGACGATGAGCGAATGAAATTCCTGGACCGATGGCTGAAGGGCGTTGAGAACGGAATAGAGCACGAACCGCCGGTGACCGTTTATTGGGAGGTCCGCCAGCCCGATGGAAATCCGAAGAAGGCGGTCGTGGGTTGGGTTACAAGGCACAAGACTTGGCCAGAACCGAAGGTCGAGCGTCGTCCCTATCATCTCACGGCCGATGCCAAGATCTCGCCTGACAAGCCCGCTGCTGGCCCGAACGAGGGCTCTCGCGCCTACCTCTATCCAGCGGGATCAGAACTCTACGGAAGCAATCAGCAATTCGCGATCCAGCCGTATAAAGAAGGTGTGTTGAACTACCGGACGGCCGCAGCCGTCTCGGATTTGACGCTGCTTGGAAACCCAGAAATAACGCTCTATCTCAGCATCGACAATGGAGATGACGCTGACCTGGAATTAACGTTGAAAGACGTCGATCCTGAGGGCAACGTACTCTTCCTGCAATCGGGCCTGCTACGCGCTTCGCTCCGTGCAATCGACGACGAGCGGACCTCTACGGACGAAGTGGTTCATCTGTTTCGCAAGTTCGAGAAACTCGTACCGGGTGAAATCTACGAGTTACGCATGTCATTGCTGGGACCAATCGCTCACGTTGTCCGGCAAGGGCATAGCCTCGAGCTAACCGTCGGTGCTCCCAATCCGATTCCGCATCCCAATTTCGGCAGCATGCCTGCCGGCGCCCCGTCCATCAACAGGGTTTTTCACTCGGAGAGATATCCTTCTAAAATCGTCCTTCCCGTTATTCCCGGCGCAGCGGCCCAAGCACCCGCGCCTGAATACAGCGCCTTGCGAGCCCAGCCCTTTCGAAAGGGAACTGAATTCGTGCCCGGCGGACTGCCGATTC
>NZ_JAMYUW010000105.1:0-1201 GCF_040323315.1 Mesorhizobium sp. M0047
GCAGGGGAATCGCACATGAGTACAAAGGGACTCTTGTGTGGTGTGCGGAAATCGATTCTGAAAGGACCTCTGGATGATCGGAGGTCAGCATGGTGTTTCTGGATGTATTCGGCGAGGTTCCGGACCCTCGAGACTTGACCGCACAGCACCCGTTGCCGGAGATTTTGTTCGTAGCGCTTGCGGCGGTCCTTTGCGGTGCGACACATTGCACGGAAATGGAGCTGTTTGCCAGGAATCGGCTCGACCTGTTGCGGCAGTTCATCCCGCTCGAGCGTGGCGCGCCCAGCCACGACACCTTCAGCCGGGTGCTGGCGGCCCTCGATCCTGTCGCCCTCAACGATGCGTTCATGCGCTTCATGGCCGCTTTCGGCGCACAGGCGCGCATCGATGCGCCGAAAGGCCAGATCGCCATCGACGGCAAGAGCCTCAGGCGCGCCTATGCCAAGGGCCTTTCGCATATGCCGCCGCTGGTGGTGACCGTCTTTGGCTGCGAGACCTTCATGAGCCTGGCCCAGACCGTGGCGCAGAAAGGCGGGGAGGTGCAGGCCGCGATCGCGGCGCTCGAATTGTTGTCGCTCAAGGGATTGACCGTCACCGCCGACGCCTTGCACTGCCATCGCCGCATGACCCAGACCATCCGCGACGGTGGCGGCCACTACGCGATCGCCATCAAGGCCAACCAGTCGAAGCTGGCCGCCGAAGCCAACACCGCACTCGACAAGGCAGCGGCGGGCAAAGCAACCAAGTTCCATCAGACCAAGGAGGATGCCCATGGCCGTCACGAGGTGCGGCGTGCCTTCGTCATTCCCTTTGTGCAGCCGCCGGGCAAGAATGCACTCGTCGACCTTTGCGCCGTCGGCCGTGTCGAAAGCTGGCGCACCGTCGATGGCAAGACCACGCACAAGGTCCGCTGCTATGCGCTGTCGCGCAAAATGCCGGCACACGAACTGCTCGCCACAGTACGCCGCCACTGGAGCATCGAGAATGACCTGCACTGGCAACTCGACGTTTTGCTCGGCGAAGATCAAATCAGAGGCCGCAAGAACAATACCGCCGCCAATCACGCCATACTTCGCCGCCTCACTCTCAATGTTCTCAGAGCCGATCTTGAAAACATCCCGCTCAGCCACAAACGACTCAAGGCACGATGGGCCGATCAAAACCTGCTTAGCCTCTTTACTCATATGCGATAGCCCTGCCC
>NZ_JAMYUW010000106.1:0-1061 GCF_040323315.1 Mesorhizobium sp. M0047
TGCGCCGCTACTGGAAGACGTCAGCCGCGGGTTGCTTGGCCTGATTGGCATCTGGATGCTCTGGCGCGCATTGAGCCACGGCCATTACCACAAGCATGAGGGCGAGGCGGTTGGCGTCATGGCCGGCTTGATCCCCTGTCCGCTGACGCTTTTTGTGATGACTTTTGCGATATCCAGGGGCGTTCCGGTCGCCGGCATTCTTTTCGCAATCACCATGATGGCCGGCGTGGCGCTGACGCTGTCTTGTGTTGCGGTGCTGTCGATCCTGTTTCGCGAGCGCCTGGTGCATTTTTTCGATAGCTGGCCACGCCTGTTCGATGCCATTTCGCGGACCATCGAGGGCGGTGCCGGAATTGTTCTAGTCGGCGTAGCCGTTTGGCAAATCTCGTCTCCTTAACGCCGTTTTGGAAAAAGAGACCATGCGACTAGAACCCAATCTCCAAGAAACTCCGGACCCAACTCTGCTTTTGGGCGAAACAGAGTTGGGCGCATGACCGACGAGCCGCCTGCGACGAACTACATTGTGAGCGTGTCGAGGCACCGCACTGGCGCAAAGTGTTGACGACCAAGGACAAGGGCAAAGCTTCGGCGACAGCGAGAGAGATGGGCGACAAGGTGAGGGTCGCGACGAATGCGCCGCAAGTCTAGCCAGGACAAAGGCGGTGTTCGCACTCGAACCGCGCTGCTATCACGCCTGGATAGATCGCCCTTGATCCAGTGATCGAGCAAAATCACCGCAATGCCCGCAAGTATGGCTAGCGCTATCATCCAGGCGATCTTTTGACGGTCGGTCACTCATGATCTCCCGAGGAGCCCACAACCCTCACGGCAATAGGCAACCGGTATCGTCGGGTGAAGGCGAATCCAGTATGTCGCTCGGGGATTGCAATCCGTTCGGCAATTGAAGGACGCAAGGGCACACCTCACTAAGCCACACGCTCTGCGATGGCGAACGCCTGAAGATTCTTTGCCTTGCCGCTGCCATTGACTTCGGTCGACAAGACCAACTCGTCTTCTGTCTGATCTCGTCCGCCGGTCGATGTCGGCCGGCTTTTGTTCGG
>NZ_JAMYUW010000107.1:0-1042 GCF_040323315.1 Mesorhizobium sp. M0047
ATTGAGATCAGCAAGGCTGAAGAAGCGTTCGTTTCGAAGCCTGGCCAGCACCCACCTCTCGACGATTAAAACTGAACCTTCGGCGGAGGGCTTATCCCGAGGACGTTTTGGCCGCGCTGGCAGGATGGTCGTATCGTAGTGCTCGGCGAAGGCGGCGAAGGTCGCATTTAACGTCGGCTCGAACCAAAGAGCCTTGGCAACCGCGGATTTGAGATTGTCGCAGATCGTCGTCTTCGTCGCGCCGCCGAAGTAACTGAAGGCCCGTTGGTTCGCTTCGATCCAATCCGGCAGCTTCTGGCTGAAGCTCGCATAAGAGAACGTCAATTGAGACGCGCTCAGCACCGCGACGTAAATCTGCGCTGCGCGGATCTCTCCTGTCGACGGGTCGATGACGGGGATCGTGTGGCCAGCATAGTCGCACTCCATGGCGACGCCAGCAACGTGCCGGCTGCGATAGCTGGGTTTGACGCGGCTTTCGTATTCGGCAAAACGGCAGCAGAACCAGGTGTAGCCATAGCCGTCCAGATGGCTCTCACGATATTCCTGCCACAGCAGATTGAGCGTCACGCCCTTGCGCTTCAGCTCGCTGGCAATCTTCGGCCAGTCCGGCTCATCGATGTCACGCGGCGGCCGTCCCATCCGGCGAAAGAGCCGTCGCTCCAGAACCTCGTCATCGTCCAGTCCAGGGGGCAGCGGCCAGACCGCAAGTCCGGCTTCCCGTGCCCGCAGCAGATACGTCGATACCGACGTCTTGCTGATCTTCAAACGCTCCGAAACGGCCCGCACAGGGAGTTCCTGCTCGAACGTCAGCCGCAGTATCGATCGGATGTCCTTCACGCTCGTATGTCTCGCTCGCTTCCGTCTCGGCATTGATGTCCTCGCTTCGAATACGAGGGCAAAATGCCAGATCGGCGCTCACGAAAATCGACCTAATTCCGCCGCCTGTTTTGTCCGCGACTTACTGAAATCCCTGTCCCGAACTTACTGAAATCCGTGTCCGCGACTTACTGAATTCCTTGTCCGGGACTTTGCGAAACCCGCA
>NZ_JAMYUW010000108.1:0-1006 GCF_040323315.1 Mesorhizobium sp. M0047
AGGGCAGGGGAATCGCATATGAGTAAGAGTAAGTCTTGCGTTGAGTGGAAAGGTTGATTCTTTAGGGGCCTTCTCTTTGAAGAGGAGACCCAATGCCGTTTCTGCTTTCGATTTTGCGTGAAATTCGGGATCCGCGTGACATCAACGCGCGTCATGATCTGGCGGAGCTTCTGTTCTTGGCTCTGCTTGCGACCCTGTGTGGGGCCAAGAGCTGTGTTGACATTGCCGATTTTGTTGAGGGTCGGGAAGACGAGCTGAGAGAGATCGTGGCGCTGGAGCATGGTTGCCCGAGCCACGACACGTTCAGCCGGGTGTTTCGACTTCTTGATGCCGATGAGCTTTCGCGCAGCTTTGCCGCTTTCATGGCAGCGCTGCGACAAACGCTCGGGCCTTCGCCGCGCGGCGTGGTGGCGGTCGACGGCAAATCGCTGCGGCGCGGCTACACTAAGGGTCGGGTCTTTATGCCGCCTTTGATGGTGAGCGTGTGGGACGCCGAGACGAGGCTGTCGATTGCCGCTGCCCGCGCGCCCGAGGGCGACGAGGTCACAGCCACGCTGGATCTTCTGAAGAGCTTGGATTTGAAGGGCTGCACGGTGACGGCGGATGCGCTGCACTGCCGTCCCGACACCGCCAAGGCGCTGATCGGCAAGAAGGCGCATTATGCGCTGGGGCTGAAAGGCAATCGTCCCAAGCTGTTCGCTGCGGCGGAGCGAAGCTTCGCCGCAGCTGCCGAGATCGCCTTCTTCGAGACCAGCGAAAGCGCGCATGGCCGCACCGAAACACGAAGAGCCTCGGTCCTGCCGCTCAAACGGCTGCTCGATCCGCCGGCCTTTCCCGGCCTCAAGGCGATCGGCCGCATCGAGGCCTCGCGCAGCGTGGCGGGCGGCAAACCCACCACCTCGGTCCGCTATGTCGCGCTTTCCAAAGTGCTCATGCCCAAAAGACTGGCCGAGACCGTCAGAGCACATTGGACCATCGAGAACCAGTTGCACTGGAGCCTCGATGT
>NZ_JAMYUW010000109.1:0-993 GCF_040323315.1 Mesorhizobium sp. M0047
CCCAGCCCGACTCGACTATGAACATGCGATCACAATCCTCGCCCTGATTGACGATGACCGTCTCCGCCAGATAGCGCTTCGGCGTGAATCCCAGCCTTTTGATTAGCGCCGCATCGTCGTCATTGAGCCCGACATGCGACGGAATATTTTCGATTCCGTGCAACGACGGCTGTGAAGTGAATGCCATGTACTACCCCCGCCCAAGAGCTGCCTCCCATCTGCTTCCCCAAAGGAATGTACATCAAATTTGATGCGATGAGTATCTGTTCAAGGGCCCAACTATTGGAAGATGTGACGATCAGATTTTTCGCTGGAAACATACAGATTCAGCCGGCTTGCCGACGTCAGGATTTTTTTGAAATTTCTAGAGAGAACAGCTCCAGCTATATTCTATCTCCCTTGAAATTTTCCCGCATGGACTTGACTATTTGGCTCAGGATGAGACGACTGCGGTTATCGAGTTTATTAGCGGCATTCCGTAGTGTCGTCGACGCTTGATTGAGCAATCCTCTGATCTCTGCTGCTGGGATGCTTCCAGTTCCGTTGCGCTCACCCGTCTGGTTGTGGACCTCCGCGGGCGTGCCAGCCTGGAGCCACCTGCTGCCACGCAGGCATGAGTTCTGGTCGTCCAGCGTCGTCCTCGCCACGAAATACGAAATCTGCCGTTGTGGATCCTTGATCAGGTCGGCTGAGACTGTCTGCACCGTGCCCTTGCATTCCGGGGTCGTGTTCGTGTCGAACGCGGAGAAGCGTATTGAAACGGGCTGTCCGGGCGCAATATCATCGATGCTGGCGTCCCCGGCAACCACGAGTTCCACATCAGGCTCTGCCATCCGTTTCACGAGACTTTCCGGAAGTGAACACGTCAGCTTTGACGAGTTCAGTTCAACTACTCTGTCTCACTCGCCTATACGCCTCTCGTCATGGGCGTCGAAGGCCGCTATCCGGGCGACTTCCCGTGGAATGGAGGCGGCTCACGGCGAGCGAGCAGCT
>NZ_JAMYUW010000110.1:0-918 GCF_040323315.1 Mesorhizobium sp. M0047
GATGGCGGCGACAACGGCCCGGACGGTGCTGGCCGCAACGCCGAACGGGGCTTCCATAAGGAGAAGCGCTCTAACGACACACACCAAAGCACGAGCGACCCCGAAGCGCGGCTCTACAAGAAGGGCGATGGTCAGCCGGCGAGGCTGTGCTACTTGGGGCATGCGCTAATGGAGAACCGTCATGGGCTGGCGGTCGATGGCGGCATTACCCAGGCGACAGGCACGGGTGAGCGTGATGCCGCGCTCGCCATGTTGGACCGCAGACCGTCGCGGCGGCGCATCACGCTGGGCGCCGACAAAGCCTATGATGTCCGCCAGTTCGTCAAGGATCTGCGTGAGCGCAAGGTCACACCGCACATCGCCATCGACGGCCATCTGAGCAAAACCGGCAAGCCTCGCGTGACGGCGATCGATGACCGCACGAAACGCCATCCGGGCTATGATGTCAGCCAGCGCTGCCGCAAGCGGATCGAAGAGGTGTTCGGTTGGATCAAGGCCTCGGCCGGCATGGCCAAGGTTAAGCTGCGAGGATGCGCCCGTGTGAATGCTGCCTTCACCTTGAACCTGGCGGCCTACAATCTGATCCGCCTGCCCAAGCTGCTGGCGGCCCCGGCATGAGCATCGTGGCCCGCTGGCGGATCGTTGAGATGCCCGACTATGTCGAGGACTATCTCGACATGATGGAGCCAGCCTACATTGAATTCGCGGCCGATGGCTCCGGCGAATTCGCCTTCGGCTGCGTTACGGGGCAGATCTTCGGCGCGGGCCACGGCAACAACGTCGCCTTCTCCTGGCAAGGCAATGACGAAATGGACGAGGCCCAAGGCACTGGCTGGGCTGAAATCCAGCCAGACGGCTCTATCAACGGACAAATCTGCTTCCAACGCGGCGACGAAGCAGACTTCATCGCCCGCAAAT
>NZ_JAMYUW010000111.1:0-911 GCF_040323315.1 Mesorhizobium sp. M0047
AGCGAAAGGATACGTCGCCGGCAGATGCGCTGATCTGCACCGATCCGATCCTGGCGACAACGGCAGCGCTACCTTGACCCTTGCCGTCATCGGCCATCAACGAACATTTATCTGTCGTTCTCTCGTGGTATCGACAATGTCGGCACGCCAACCAAGGCGAGGTAGCTCGGGTTGCCCGTCCTTCAATTCCTGCGCCTCTCAGCCGAGGAGTAAACGGTGCGCATCTTCTCCATCATAGCCCACCCGCGTGCCGACAGCTTTTGCCACGCAATTTCCGCACGCGTTCGCAACGCGCTGATCGGCGACGGCCACGCAATCGAACATCACGATCTCTATATGGAAGGCTTCGATCCGTGCCTAACCGCGGAAGAGGCCTACACAATCGGCGACACGCTGGAAGAAGCGCTTTCACGCGCCGAGGATCGCGTTCTGCTCCAGCACCGGACGCAAGTCGCGAATGCGGATGGTTTACTGATCGTCCACCCGAACTGGTGGGGGAAGCCACCTGCAATTCTGGCGGGCTGGCTCGATCGCGTTCTGGTTCCTGGTGTTGCCTATCGCCTGAAAACCGCGGATGGGTTGCCCGAAGGCCTCCTTTCGATCAAGAAAGCCATTATCTTCAATACTTCCGATACTGATGCGACGCGAGAGGTGAATGACCTCGGCGATCCGCTCGGACTGATCTGGGGACGATGCGTCCTCCCATATTGCGGGGTTCTGAAACATGAACGACATGTGTTCAGGCCAGTTGTCGGCAGTTCCGAGGAGCAACGGGAGAACTGGCTCGAGGAGGCCACTGCCAAATGCCGGACCACGTTCGGGGCAAGTTGAATGTGATTAAATCCGGTCCGTCCGCAATTCTGTCATAACCGTGCTCGCCTGAATTTCGGCTCCCGTCCGCCTCGGGCCTA
>NZ_JAMYUW010000112.1:0-901 GCF_040323315.1 Mesorhizobium sp. M0047
AAAACCCAGTAGTGCGCGTCCTCCTCGGCGACGTATCTGCCGTCGTTTAGACGCAGTGCCAGCACAAGGATCCCCGCATCCTGCAGACGCCGCACCTCGTCTTCAAAGGATGTGGTCTCCGCATAGCTCTTGCGGATGCTTGCGAT
The DNA here is from genome assembly GCF_040323315.1 of Mesorhizobium sp. M0047. Classification (NCBI taxonomy): domain Bacteria; kingdom Pseudomonadati; phylum Pseudomonadota; class Alphaproteobacteria; order Hyphomicrobiales; family Phyllobacteriaceae; genus Mesorhizobium; species Mesorhizobium sp. M0047. The sequence goes on from NZ_JAMYUW010000112.1 coordinate 147, forward strand.
GACGAATCCGCTCGGGCGCGTGACGCGAGCCAGTTCGCGCAGGCCCTCCGGTCGGACATGCCCGAGCGTGAAGACGCCGCAGCAGACCGTAATGTCATAGCTCGCGCTGGAGTAGTCGGAGAGCGACCCGTTAAGGTCGACATCGCCTCGGACGTGGCGATAGACGCGGGTTTGCCGGGCCTGTTCGGCCATCTCCTCGGAGAGGTCGACCCCGTCGATCAACCGGAAGCCGAGGCGTTCCAGTTCCACACCGACGAGGCCCGTTCCGCAGCCGGCGTCCAGGATTGCGATGGCAGTTCGCTGCCTGGCCAAATAGGCCGTCTGCACGGCACCCGCCAGTTCCGCGACGATCATCGGCCCGCAGTACCCGTCGCGGCCGACATCCAACTCGTAGGCACTGGCCCATTCGCGATAGAAGCTGGTCAAGAGACCGACGTCGCCATCGAGGGAGTGGGAAGCCTTGATGCGCTCTCGTGCGGCTTGTTCCAGTGCCGTCTGCTGATCGGGGGTGTTCATGCCAGTTCCTCCGTGTAGGGGCAGATGGTCATCGGCGGGGCCAGTCGGCACCTGCTGCCGCCTCGCAACCAGGGCTTCAAAACTCGTGCCAATCGGCCGAACGAGGCGAAGAAAACATTTTTTGTGGCTGTTTCAGCTATTTGGCCCGAGGCAAGACAAGAGATTGCCTAAACAAGCCTGTGTCGAGGACCCGACGAATCTGACACAATGTCGGACGGCGTCAATTCAGACCGCTATAT
>NZ_JAMYUW010000113.1:0-864 GCF_040323315.1 Mesorhizobium sp. M0047
GGTCCTCGCCTGGTGGGTCGCCACCGACATGAACCTTTCACCGGCACAGGCAGACGACCTGTTCCAGAGGATGGCGGGAAAAGGCTTCGGCGCCTGATCATTCGTCGGCTATCGAGCTTGCAATGATCGAATTCGCTCGCTGCGTGTCGACCGGCGATGTCAAATGGACGAGCTGTTTTCGATTGCCTGCAATCAATATGTAAAGTTTGGAGACCTGATCTCCATTCCGGTCCTCGCTGATTTTTTCGGCGTCCGTCCGGGCGAAGAAGCGCTGTTCGAATGTTGCGCGGTCGACGTCGAACAGTCTGATGGAACAGGTCTGCACGGCCTTGCCGTTCAAGGTGGCTTTGGTCACCGCGATTATGGTTCCGGCAGGTAGATCATTGCCAGTCACAGCCCACCCCTGAAAGGCATTCACGTCATCGACTGGAGCAAGCGCTGCGTCACCGGATAGCGGTGTCCATCCACGCGTCTTCGCCACAGCGACGGTTCGCTCGAAGTCGGGGCCCTGGGCAAGACAGGTTTGGTGAAAAGTTTCTAGCCCGAGATCGATACCGGCATATACCGGTGTCGATGTCAGGCAGACGCCTGCGAGCGCAAAAGCGACGAGAACTCTCGACATATCCGTTACACCTCGCGCTGAATAGCGAGCACCGGTACGAATAAGATGGAGCCGTTGGCACGCTGGTCAAGATTTACGGCGCCTCGCCGGATCGCGCCAAGGGGCGCTACAGGCCTGCCGATTGCCCCGGCGTCAAGAAGTGACGTGCCCGGCGTCGATTCACGCATGTCGGCGACGGCTGCAGTTTCGACACCTTTGTTTCCAAAAATGGGCTCGAGCGCGACCCGGCGATCGTAACCATT
>NZ_JAMYUW010000114.1:0-791 GCF_040323315.1 Mesorhizobium sp. M0047
GAGCCGAGCGTATTGCCGATCGTGGCGACCGCGAGCAGCAACCCCGGATCACCGCGGCCTGATGCAATCATGCCGGCAAGCACCACCTCCGATGAGACCGGCAGGATAGTTGCGGCAAGGAACGCGCTGAGGAACAGCGCGCCATAGAGCGCAGCCACCTCGGCCTATGCCTGCACGTCAACAATGCCCATCATGCCGAGCTGCTCATGCTCGAGGATGTGGCAATGATACATGCGCGGCCCCGGCCGGTCCTGGCGCAACAAGAGCCGCACCGTCTCGCCGCGTGCCACGTTGACGGTGTCCTTCCAGGCCAGATACGCAGGCTTCGAGACCTTGCCATCGCGTTCGTGCTCGACCACTTGAAACTGCGTGCCATGCACATGGAACGGATGGTCCATGTCCGCCTTGTTGACGATCTCCCAAAGCTCGACTTGTCCTGCCTTGGCGACCACGTCGATGCGGTTCATGTCGAAGGCCGCGCCGTTGATCAGGAACCCCATCTCCATGCCGCTGGCGTTCATGGCCATGGTTTCGGTGAACACGAAGCGCCGGCTGACGGCAGGGGGGCCGAGGGGCGCGATTGGCCGCAGCCGGTCTGGCAGCAGCGGGACCGGCTCGGCCGGTGTCCGCGAAACATTGACCGTGAGCAGCGTCAGGCCTGCATCGGCAGGACGGCCTGCGCCCATCCAGCCGCGATCGTAATCGAGCGTGTACAGCGTTGCGGGGCCGGGCTTGTCGAATGACACGATCAGTTCAAGGCGTTCGGCGGGACTGAGAAGGATCTCGTCGGC
>NZ_JAMYUW010000115.1:0-726 GCF_040323315.1 Mesorhizobium sp. M0047
CCCGCTTTTTCTCCCCGCTTTCGACGCGCGTTTCCATTCCCATCGTCCGACGTGTCGCGCTCGGAACCTATCCGCCTTACGCAGATTGAGTCTCGCACACTTTGCAGTGCGATAAACCTTTTGTGCATTGCACAATTTTTGATTTGCCACTAACCTTAAACAGTCGGCCGTCTACTCCTCCCAGATGAGACCCGACAACCCGAAAGCGGTGCACCTCCTCCCGCACCGTCTTCGAGATCGAGCCCGCTGCCACCTCCTCCCGGCAGCGGGCTTTTTTATTGAATGGCCCGCGCCAAAAAAGCCCTTGACCAGCAAGGCAGGCTCATTCCGCAGCCACGGAACCTACCGCCCGCGCGAGGGTTGAAGATGGTGGCGGCGAAGCGTCGTTTGTCCCTCAACGGCGATGTCGGATCAGTTCCTAATTCGCCGCCACACCAAAATCTCTATTCCGTGCCGGATCGTTCCGAAGCACCCCGCGTTTAGGGGAAAACCCGCACGGAGGAATCACGATGGGCGACGATCGGCACCAAAAAATTCAGCAACGAGCCTATGAAATCTGGGAACGCGAAGGCCGGCTGCAGGGCGACCAGGACAGACATTGGCACACAGCCGCGCAAGAGATTGATCGCGAGGAGCAATTGCAGGTCGGCCAGGCGGTCACCGAACCAAGCTCTGTCGGAGCGACGGTGTTGTCGAGAAGAGCCAAGAAGCCGAAGCGTGGCGAAG
>NZ_JAMYUW010000116.1:0-725 GCF_040323315.1 Mesorhizobium sp. M0047
AAGTAGAACTGCGGACGGTAGTTGGTGAAGAACGGCGTGTGACGGCCACCTTCGTCCTTGGTCAGGATGTAGGCTTCGGCCACGAACTTCTTGTGCGGCTTGACCGTACCCGGCTTGGCCAGGACCTGGCCGCGCTCGACACCTTCACGGTCGACGCCGCGCAGCAGCGCGCCGATGTTGTCGCCGGCCTGGCCCTGGTCGAGCAGCTTGCGGAACATCTCGACGCCGGTGCAGGTCGTCTTGGTCGTCGGACGGATGCCGATGATCTCGAGTTCCTCGCCGACCTTGACCACGCCGCGCTCGACGCGGCCGGTGACGACCGTGCCACGGCCCGAGATCGAGAACACGTCCTCGATCGGCATCAGGAACGGCTTGTCGAGCGGACGAACCGGGGTCGGGATGTAGGCATCGACCGCAGCCATCAGCTCGCGGATCGCGTCCTCGCCGATCTTCTTGTCCGAATCTTCAAGAGCCGCCAGCGCCGAACCCTTGACGATCGGAATGTCGTCGCCGGGGAACTCGTTCTTGGTCAGAAGCTCGCGCACCTCGAGCTCGACCAGTTCGAGCAGCTCGGCGTCGTCGACCTGGTCGACCTTGTTCAAGAACACCACGATCGATGGCACGCCGACCTGACGGGCAAGCAGGATGTGCTCGCGGGTCTGCGGCATCGGGCCGTCGGCGGCCGACACGACCAGGATCGCGCCGTCCATCTGCGCCGCACCGGT
>NZ_JAMYUW010000117.1:0-717 GCF_040323315.1 Mesorhizobium sp. M0047
GTGGTGAACTGGATTCTGGGACGCGGCATCGACACGCTCCGGACCAGGCGCTGGTTTCCGGTAAGTCCCGAGCGCTATGAGCAGGCAAGCCGGACGTTCCGACGTTTTGGCGAATGGACGCTGCTCTTTGCCTGGCTGCCGTTTGCCGGAGATGCTTTCACCATTGCGGCTGGCGCAGCCCGCGTGAATCTCGGGGTGTTCGTTGCTCTCGTCGCCGTGGGCAAGGCGGCGCGGTACGCGGCTGTCATTGCCGGAGGATTATGGGCGTTCGCGTGAGCTTCCGGCCTCGTCGACCGCGAGCTGCGCTTCCCGGTGAGCGATGTTCGGCCGTCCAAAGAACATGCTGCGCATGACACCATCGCGAAGCACCAGGAAATGCACAAAGGCAGCCAGGATGTGAACGCCGACAAATCCAAGCATTATCCAGACCAGCTTGGCATGGACAAACGCGAAAGCCCTTGCCGACAGCCCGCCGACCGATGGCGCCAACGGCACATGCAAGTTTCCGAAAAGCCGTGCGGGAGGCATGAAAGGCATTGGCCGATAGCCCAGCCATCCCGTTATCAGGACGGCAAGAATCATCACGTAGAGAAACACGTGGAAGAAAGCAGTCGCAAACCGCACGAACCGTGAGGTGTGCCTGACAGGGGGTTGGGTGAAGATGCGCCAGCAAAGCCTGAGAACAATGATGGCAAGGATCGTCACGCCGATCGACAT
>NZ_JAMYUW010000118.1:0-614 GCF_040323315.1 Mesorhizobium sp. M0047
TCATGTCGGCTGGGTATGGAGGCCAGCAGGCATGGTTAGAGCCATATCGGAGGATTTGCGTTCGCGAGTGATCGCAGCGGTTGAGAGTGGCCTGTCGCGGCGGGCTGCGGCGGATCGTTTCGGTGTTGCCGCGGCAAGCGCGGTCCGCTGGGTCCGCGAATGGCGAGAGAGCGGCGCGACGCGGGCAAAGCCCCAAGGCGGAGACAAGCGCTCCCAGCGGATCGAAGCCTACCGGGATACGATCCTAGCGGCGATCGAAGGTCAGGACGACATCACACTGGTCGAGTTGGCTGAATTCTCAGGGCGGAGCATGCGGTCGTGTTCGCGCCGAGCACGATCTGGCGCTTTCTCGACCGTCACTCGATGACCTTCAAAAAAAACAGCGCACGCCAGCGAGCAGGATCGGCCCGACGTGCTCGCGCGGCGACGCGCCTGGTTCAAGGCCCAGCCTGATCTCGATCCCGAACGGTTGGTCTTTATCGACGAGACCGGCGCATCGACGAAGATGGCTCGCCTGCGTGGACGGGCAAAGCGGGGCATGCGGTGCCGATCTCCGATCCCGCACGGGCACTGGAAAACGACTACTTTTACAGGCGCATTGCGCCTGACGGGCA
>NZ_JAMYUW010000119.1:0-577 GCF_040323315.1 Mesorhizobium sp. M0047
CGAGGTTCGGGTCCGTGCCATGCACGTAGCCGATCAGCTGACTGCCGATCCATGTCGTGTCGACCGCAACCCCGGCCAGCGTCTGCAGGCCCGTCGCATTGCCAGCCGTCGACAGCGCAACGCTGCCGATATGGTCGGCGCCAAGCGTGTAGGAGATATGGCCCGACAGCACCGGCGCGTCGTCGCCCGGACCGCCCGCGTTGCCGCCAGCACCGGCGATGTCGTCCTCGTCGGCCAAAAGGTTTGCCGAGGCGCTGAGCGCCGTCACGCCGGTATCCGTCAGCGTCACCTTGAACGTCGCCGTCGTGGTGTCGCCGTCGCCGTCCTTGATCGTGTAGGTGAAGGTCTCGTCGACCGTCGTCCCGTTCGCCACGTTCAGCGTCGTGTTGGTGTAGACCAGGTTGCCGCCGACGATCGTCACCGTGCCGCCATGGTCGCCAGCCCCGATCGTGATCGCGCCGGTCGCCGCGGGACCGTCCGCGCCGTAATGGTCATTGCCCAGTATCCCGGCGACCGTGCCGATCGTCAGATCCGTCACGTTCTCCGCATGGCTGGCAAGCACGCCGTCGTTCGCCGC
>NZ_JAMYUW010000120.1:0-539 GCF_040323315.1 Mesorhizobium sp. M0047
GACGACGGGCCGACGGCAGCGATCGGTTTGGGGACCGGATCGGTGACGCACGACGAGTCGTCGGGTGCGCAGTCCGCCAACGGCGCGACCGACTCGGCAACGCCGATCGCGGCGCTGACCCCAAACTTCGGCGGCGGCGTCAGCAACGCGAGCACGGATTACCAGACCGACGACCCGAGCGGGAGCATCTACGCTACGAGCGCGACCGCAGTCGTCCAGTCCAACGGCAGCTCGTTCGGTGCCGACGAGGAAGGGGCGGCGTCGAAGGCGTATTCGCTATCGGTCGCCCCTAATGGGGTGGATTCCGGGCTGACGACAACGGACGGCACGAAGATCTTCCTGTTCAAGGAGGGCGATGTTGTCGTCGGGCGGATCGGCGCCACCGCTGCCACCGCGGCGAGCGGTCTGGCGGCATTCGCGGTGGCGATCGACTCGAGCGGTTTTGTCAGCACGGCGCAGTACGCCTCGCTGCATCACGACTCCGCCAATAACCCCGACAACAGCGAGGCGGTGTCGATCACCAGCGCCGCGCTGCAGGC
>NZ_JAMYUW010000121.1:0-536 GCF_040323315.1 Mesorhizobium sp. M0047
ACGCCGAAGCGCTATCTGGCGGAGACGGTCATCGTCAATCAGGGCGAGGATTGTGATCGCATGTTCATAGTCGAGTCGGGCTGGGGGTGCATTTCTCATGAGCTTGCGGGCGGGCAGCGACAGATCCTGGATTTTGCGCTGAGAGGCGATATCGTCCTGCCTCAGTCCTACACGGGCAGGGCTCTTGAAACGTTTGTGGCTCAAACCGAACTTTCGGTTCTGGTGGCTTCCACCAAGACATTTACCGTTGCTGCCATGCAGTCGCCCCGTCTGTTCTCCCTCGTTATCGAAACCCTCGTGCACAACGCAGCGGTTGTGGCTCAACATCTCACCAATGTTGGACGACGCAGCGCCTTGGCGCGGACGGCGCATCTCTTCCTCGAACTGAGGACGCGTCTTGAACGAATCGGCTCTGTCACCCGCAACAGCTATGAATGCCCTCTTACCCAGTACGATCTCGCGGATGCCCTCGGACTCACGCCCATTCATGTCAATCGGATGCTGCGGGAACTGCGCGAGCGCAAGTTTCTCGAATT
>NZ_JAMYUW010000122.1:0-511 GCF_040323315.1 Mesorhizobium sp. M0047
ATCGCACTTACCGTCATCTCTTCCTGGCCCAGGTGATCGCCCTGATCGGCACTGGTCTTGCCACCGTGGCGCTCGGGCTGCTGGCTTATGATCTTGCCGGCACCGGCAATGCTGATGGCGGATAGACGCCGTGCCAGTGAACGATTCCCGAGGCACGGGAAGAAGGCCGGCGAGCGCTTCGAGCAGCGTGCTCTTGTCAACGCTTTTCAGCCAAATAAAACCGAGAACTTCGCCGGCCTCGACCGCAACATCCGCCAGGGCTGTTTGCTGGCCTTGGACGCGCGCGGACACCCAATCTAACTCTTCTTGACGGCGACTTTGTCGAGGGCTGCGCGCAGGCCTTTCGCCAGCTTCTGTGCATCGTCGTTCGCCCAGAAATGCATGAAGAAGAGCCGCGGCTTCTCATCGAGCATGTGGCTATGCAACGCGGTGATCTCGATGCCGTTGTCCTGCATGGCATTGATAACCGGATTGACCTCCTTTGCCGTCAGCACAAAATCACCCGTGATCG
>NZ_JAMYUW010000123.1:0-507 GCF_040323315.1 Mesorhizobium sp. M0047
CCAACTGACGCCAACCGGCACACACATCGCGCATCGGCACCGTTGATGCGACATCGGCTTTGTTGCGAGCGCGATATCTAACTTTGTTGCGATGCAGCTGGGCGCAGGCGCACCGCTGTCAGCAGGTGAGTGAGCGAAAGAACTACGTGGTGGAGGTGAGAAGTCATGCGTCGAGATTCCCGCCCCTTTACGGCAGCCACACTGATCCCGCTTCAGAATCCGGTCTTTCGTTCGATCTGGACAGCCACGCAGATATCCAGCCTTGGCTGGCTCGTGCAAAGCGTTGCCATAAGCTGGCTCATGGCAACGATTTCGGCCTCCGATCTGATGGTTGCGCTCGTACAGGCGGCATCGACGCTGCCCGCCTTCTTCTTGTCGATTGTTGCTGGAGCGATTGCAGACAGCTTCAGCCGCCGCGGGGTGATGCTTGCCGGCCATTGCCTGATTGCGACGGCATCCACGGCGCTGGCGCTCTCTGTGGGGCTGGGCTTTGTCAGTCCCTGGCTG
>NZ_JAMYUW010000124.1:0-506 GCF_040323315.1 Mesorhizobium sp. M0047
ATCGTCTCCAAGAAGGCCGATTATGTCCTGGCGCTCAAAGGCAATCAGGGAACTCTCGAGGAGGATGTCGCGCTGTTCTTCGACGATCCCGTGCTCGCGGCCGATTGTTCGTGTCATGAAGAAGAGCCGCAAGCCGGCCACGGCCGGATCGAGGAGCGCACGATCCGCGCCGCCGATGCCGCCTGGCTCGCCGAGCGTCATCCCGATTGGAAGGGGCTTGCGAGCTTTCTCGCCGTCACAACGCGTCGCACGATCAAGAAGACCGGCGCGGTCTCGATCGAGACGCGGCTCTTCATCTCCTCGCTGCCGCCCGACCCCGTCCGCCTCGCCGCCGCCGTGCGTGCCCACTGGAGCGTGGAGAACAATCTGCATTGGGTCTTGGACGTGGCGTTCCGCGAAGACGAGTGCCGCGTCCGTAAAGACCATTCGGCGCGCAACCTCGCCATGATCCGCCGCGCGGTGCTCAACATGCTCCGACGCGAGCCTTCAAAGACCTCGCTCAAGCG